>NZ_JARWNW010000037.1 GCF_029868325.1 Nocardia carnea | reverse complement strand
CGGCGGCAGGTTGCGGCACGCGGAACGTGGGCCTACAGCCCGGCGGCGGCGCGCAGTTTCTCCGCGCGATCCGTACGCTCCCAGGGCAGGTCGATATCGGTGCGGCCGAAATGCCCGTAGGCCGCGGTCGGCGCGTAGATCGGGCGCAGCAGATCCAGATCACGGATGATGGCGCCGGGACGCAGATCGAACACCTCGGTGATGGCGGCCGAGATCTGGGCGGGATCGGTCTTTTCGGTGCCGAAGGTCTCCACGAACAGGCCGACGGGTGCCGCCTTCCCGATCGCGTACGCCACCTGGACCTCTACCTTCTCCGCCAGGCCCGCGGCAACCACGTTCTTGGCGACCCAGCGCATGGCGTAGGCGGCCGAACGGTCGACCTTGGAGGGATCCTTACCGGAGAACGCGCCACCACCGTGGCGGGCCATACCGCCGTAGGTGTCGACGATGATCTTGCGGCCGGTGAGACCCGCATCGCCCATCGGGCCGCCGAGGACGAACTTACCGGTCGGGTTCACCAGCAGCCGGATATCGGAGGTGTCCAGATCGGGGATGGCGATATCGGCCAGCACCGCCTCGACGACCTTCTCGCGGATATCGGGCGCCAGCAGGTTGTCCAGGTCGATATCGGCGGCATGCTGGGTGGAGACGACCACGGTATCCAGCCGGACCGCGCGATCGCCCTCGTATTCGATGGTGACCTGGGTTTTGCCGTCGGGCCGCAGATACGGCAGCACACCGGTCTTGCGGACCTCGGTGAGTTTGCGGGACAGCCGGTGCGCCAGGGCGATCGGTAGCGGCATCAGCTCGGGGGTGTCGGTGTTGGCGTAACCGAACATCAGGCCCTGATCACCGGCGCCCTGCTGTTCGATCTCGTCACCGGAACCGCCCACCCGCGCCTCGTGCGAGGTGTCGACCCCCTGGGCGATATCGGGCGATTGGGCACCGATCGCAACGTTGACACCGCAGGAGTTGCCGTCGAAACCCTTTGCCGAGGAGTCGTATCCGATCTCCAGGATCTTCTCCCGGACGATATGCGGGATGTCCGCGTACGCCTCCGTGGTGACCTCGCCCGCGACATGCACCTGACCGGTGGTCACGAGGGTTTCCACGGCGACCCGGCTGGTCGGATCCTGGGCGAGCATGGAGTCGAGGATGGAATCGCTGATGGCATCACAGATCTTGTCCGGGTGACCCTCGGTCACGGACTCACTGGTGAATAGCCGGCTACCGGACGTGCGCACAGTTTCCCTCTTCCTCAACGGTTACTCGTGTCCCGGATATGGACCGTAGCGCACGGCTGGCGGTCGTGACCCTGGACTACCAGACTATTAGAACGCGCGGCGGGTTTGTGGTTCCGGACACCACACCGGACGGGTTTCCGGTCCGGGACCCCGTCCGCCGGAACAGTCACGGCGGACACCCGCCGGATCGGCCCGGACAACCAGTACAGGTCGCCGGCGCGCGCGGCAAGACTTCGGATCGCGACGAGCCGAACCTCCCGCCCGCGCCCGATCGAGGCCGGCGGTGTGCGCGACGTTTATCCGGGTGCCCGCGCCGGCACGGGGATGTCACGTGGTTACGCGCCGCTGCCGGACCCGGCCTGTTCGCGCAGCAGCGGGCCCAGAGCATCGAGGACGCGGCTGGCCAGCAGCGCCTTGGAACCGTGATCGAGGGCCTGTTCGCTGCCGTCGGCGCCGAGCAGCCAGCCGTCGTTGGTATCCACCTCGAATGCCTTACCGTCACCCACGGCGTTGACGACCAGCAGGTCACAGCCCTTCCGGGCAAGCTTGGCGCGGGCATAGGTGATCACATCGCCGTCCTCGTCGCCGGTTTCGGCAGCGAATCCGACGATGGCGGTGCCGGGTAGCTGACCCTCGCGCCGCGCCTGCACCAGGCCCGCGAGAATATCCTCGGTCCGCGACAGCGCGATGCTGTCGGGTTCGTCCTTACCCTTTTTGATCTTGGCGCCGGCCACGGAAGTGGGCCGGAAATCGGCAACGGCCGCGGCCATGATCACCGCATCCGCACCCACCGCGTGCTTGTCGACGGCGGTCTTGAGCTGATCGGCGGTCGTGATGTGCACCAGTTCCACGGCCGCGGGCGGCGCCATCTCGATGGTGTTCCCGGCGATCAGCGTCACCTGCGCGCCTCGCTGGGCGGCCACCCGGGCCAGCGCATAGCCCTGCTTACCGGAACTGCGGTTACCCAGGAAACGGACCGGGTCCAGCGGTTCGCGGGTACCACCCGCGGTGATCACGACCCGCTTACCGGCCAGATCCCGCGGTACCGCGTCGGCGCGTTCCAGCAGCAGCGACGCCAGCCCGAAGATCTCCTCGGGTTCCGGTAGGCGACCCGGACCGGTATCGGTACCGGTGAGCCGGCCCGACGCGGGTTCCATCACCGTCGCACCGTGCGCGCGCAACGCGGCCACATTCGCCACGGTTGCCGCATGCTCCCACATCTCGGTATGCATGGCGGGCGCGAACAGCACCGGACATCGAGCGGTGAGCAGGGTCGCGGTCAGCAGATCGTCGGCACGGCCCTGCGCGGCGCGCGCCATCAGATCGGCGGTGGCGGGGGCGATGACCACCAGTTCGGCCTCCTGCCCCAGCCGCACATGCGGGACCTCGGGCACATCGGCGAACACCCCGGTGTGCACCGGATGGCCGGACAGCGCCTCGAAGGTCGCCTTGCCGACGAACTGCAATGCCGCCTCGGTGGGGATCACCCGCACGCTGTGGCCGGTTTCGGTGAACCGCCGTATCAGTGCGCACGCCTTGTACGCGGCGATACCGCCGCCCACCCCGACAACTACCCGCGCCATCGCGCGCCTCCTGCCCTATCGGCCGTTCGCCCGGGAACTACCGGGTCATTCGCCTTCGGTGTGCTCGAGCAGATCGCTGTGGATCTCCCGCATCGCCACCGACAGCGGCTTCTCCTGCGGCAGCGGCTCGACCAGCGGGCCGACGTATTCGAGGATGCCGTCGCCGAGCTGGTTGTAGTAGTCGTTGATCTGGCGGGCACGTTTGGCGGCGTAGATCACCAGCGCGTACTTGGACGAGGTGCGGTCCAGCAGTTCGTCGATCGGCGGGTTGGTGAGGCCGACCGGAGTGTCGTAGGCGGGCGCGGCGATATCCGTACTGCTCACTGAGGAAGCTCCTGCGGGGTCGGGGGGCACGGGTACGCGGCGGCTGGGCCGGGCGTATCCGGCTACGAATTGGAATTCGTGCTGACGAACAACGATACCAACTGCGCACAGGCGCTGGTCACGGTGTCGTTCACGATCACGGTGTCGAACTCGTCACGTGCGGCCAGTTCCACCCGCGCGGTCACCAGCCGGCGTTCGATGACCTCAGGGGATTCGGTGCCGCGACCGCGCAGCCGGTCCTCCAGCTCGGTCCAGCTGGGCGGCGCGAGGAACACCAGCACGGCCTCGGGCATCACGCGGCGGATCGAACGCGCACCTTCGAGGTCGACTTCGATCAGTACCGGCAGCCCCTCCGAGAGAGCGGCCCGCACCGGCGCGGCCGGAGTGCCCGACCGCTGCAGCCCGCCGTGGATATCCGCCCATTCGAGCAGATCGCCGGCGGCGATCATCGCATCGAACTCGGCCCGGCTGACGAACCGGTAATCGCGGCCGTCGACCTCGCCGGGACGCGGGTCCCGGGTCGTCGCCGACACGCTGAAAACCAGTTCCGGCAGCCGTTCGCGGACACAGCGCACCACGGTGGACTTGCCCACGGCCGAGGGGCCGACCAGTACAACCAGCCGACCCTTCGTCATGTTCTCGATCACCGAGGCTGTCAGGCGCCGAGGTCGAATTTGGCGAGCAGCGCTTTACGCTGCCGATCGCCGAGACCACGCAACCGTCGGGTCGGAGCGATCTCGAGCTCGTTCATGATCTCCTCTGCCTTGACCTTGCCCACCTTCGGCAGGGCTTCCAGCAGTGCGCGCACCTTCATCTTACCGATGATCTCATCGGTCTCGGCCTGGCCGAGGACCTCTTTCAAGTCGGTGCCGCCGCGCTTCAGGCGATCCTTGAGCTCCGCCCGAGCACGGCGAGCGGCAGCCGCCTTCTCCAGAGCAGCGGCGCGCTGCTCATCAGTCAGCTGGGGAAGGGCCACGGTTCCTCCGTCTCATCGTTCTGCATCAAAACCTGCCGAACTACCCGGCAGTCTCAGCGACCGTACCCACGACGCCCCCGGATTGCGAACCCACCCCCCAGGTCAGGGCATGAATCGGACCCCGTAACGCCCCCTTGCCGCCTGCCCCGCATCCCTGCTTGCCCACACCCGTGCGATCCGCGCGCCTACCACGAAATACCTTTTCAGCAGGGCATTTTGGGCCCGCGCGCCGGGGTTCGGCGCGCTTGGCCCGCACCAGGCGCTGCGCCATCGTGGACTCGGTGGTCAGGAAAGCGCGGGCTATCTCGGGGGTGCTCACGCCGGCCAGCGTCCGCAAGGTGAGCGCGACCCGGCGCACATAGCCGGCGCGCACCAGCAGCTTGTGGCTGGGCACCTCGGCGTCGGCGGGGTCGTCGCGCAACGTACGAAGGAAGAGGCGGGAGAGGCGGGTGATGACGGTTGCTCAGCGTAGACCCTGCCCGCTCCCGGCCGACG
>NZ_JARWNW010000036.1 GCF_029868325.1 Nocardia carnea | reverse complement strand
CCGTCGCCCAGGCCGAGGCCTTCACCTCGGCGATCGGGCGGGCCGTGGCCGCGGGGGGGGGCGGGCGGCGGGCGGCGGCGGGTTGGGGGTTGGGCCACAACGGGGGGCTTGGCCGGGGGGGGGGCGCCCGCCCCGCCGCGCTCGTCTCCGTTTTTTTTTTTTTTTTCCGCCCGCGCCCCGCGGGGGGGGGGCGGGGGGGGGGGCCCCCCCCCCCCCCCCCCCTCGTCGGTAGCGAGCGCTCCCGGAAGGTCAGCGACCGATGGCAGCCGCCATCACGCGGACCGCCGAAACGAGACCGTCGATCAGCTCACCCTGCCGCAGTGAACTCAGCGCGGCGGTGACGCCGAGCTGGCACACCCGGTCGTTGGCGCGCTCGGCCACATCCCGGCCGGAGCGAACCTCCACGGCGTGGTCGTTCGGGGAGACAGCGATGAGCACCGACCGCGCCGGCTCCGGAGTGGTGGGGAACAGTGCGTCCACCGCGGCACCGGCATCGGGACCGAGGTCGCCGATATAGACGTTGAACCGGACCTTGGTGGCACGGGTCGCCTCGGTGAGCACATTGTCCATGGCCAGCCGCTCGTCGTTGTCGAACGGCGCTTCCTTGAACACGTCCCCGGCCTCGTGCACCCCGGAGACCCGGCCGCTGCTGGTGATCACGTACCCGCGCGGCAGTTCGGATTCGACCACCGCAGGCCACTTAGTACTTGCCACTTGCCCGGCCTCCGATCAGCGCTTCCTTGGGGGATTCGAGGGCGTCGAACGCCACATGCGAACCATGCGACGATTCACCGGCATCGTAGGAATGACCGTGCCCGGTGACCTCATCGGTAGCACTCCACAGCACCGGCGCGGAGGTCCACTTCTTGCTCATATCGAAGTGGACCGGCTTCTCACCGGGCAGCGGCTTACCGAGATACGACAAACCAGCGATTATGAGGTAGATCCCCAGTGGGATACCGGCGAAAACCGCCACTGTCTCGAGAATGCTCACACTGATAAAGGTAGACGATCCTCTGTAGTAGACGACGCACCGGTGGTGTGCTGTGTTGTTGGCGCGCCGTAGGCGCGCGGGGGTTGGGCCCCCCCGGGGGGGGGGGGGGGGGGGGGGGGGGGGGGGGGGGGGGGGGGGGGGGGGGGGGGGGGGGGGGGGGGGGGGGGGGGGGGGGGGGGGGGGGGGGCGCGCGGCGGCGG
>NZ_JARWNW010000035.1 GCF_029868325.1 Nocardia carnea | reverse complement strand
GGCGACCCAGTACCCTCGGTATCAGGCGCGTAGAGACCTGGTCGCGCCGAGGAGGAGATCGTCATGACCGGTGGCGCACCCCTGGGCGCTTCGTTCGACCCCGAGCGTATTTCCGGGCTCCGGCCGGCCGCCGGTGGCGGGGCCGGTGCACCCCCCCGCCCCCCCCCCCCCCCCCCCCCGGCCCCCCCCCCCCGGCCCGCGCACCCCGGCCCCCACCGGGCAACCGGGTCCCGCCGGATCCGCACCGGCCGCCGAAAGCGCACCGGCCCCGGCCGCCGACGGCGGGCCGAAGCCGGCCGCGGCTCCGCGGCCCGGCCCGGCGGTGAAACCGGGTCCCGCACCGGCTCCCAGCCGGGAAGCGGCGCAGGCTCCGGCAGCCAAACCGGCCACCCCCGCCGCCCGCCCGGGTGCCCAGCAGCGTCCGGCCGCGCCCGGCCAGAGCCCGGCCCGGCCCGGCCCCAAACCCGGTCCGAAACCGCCTCGGGTCGGTAACAACCCGTACTCTTCGGCGCCCGAACGTGAGCGTCCCACACCGCGTCCGCAGCCGGGCCCCCGCCCGACTCCGGGCCAGGGTGGCCCGCGTCCGGGTCCCGCGCAGGGCGGTCCGCGTCCGGGCCAGGGCGGTCCCCGTCCCGGTCAGAACGCTCCGCGGCCCGGCCCCGGTGGCCAGCGGCCCGCGGCTGCTCAGGGCGGTCCGCGCCCCGGTGGACCGCGGCCGAGCCCGGCCTCCATGCCGCCCCGTCCGACTCCCGGCGCCATGCCGCAGCGTTCGGCGCGTCCCGGCCCCGCAGCGGGCGGCCGTCCGGGCCGTCCCGGTGCCGGTGGCGGCGGTCGTCCCGGTGGTGGCGGCGGTTACCGCGGTGGCGGCGGCGCGCCCGCCGGTACCGGTGCACCCGCCGGTGGTGGCGGCTTCCGCGGCCGTCCCGGTGGCGGCCGTCCGGGTGGGCCCGGTGGTCGCGGTGGCGCGGCCGGTGCCTTCGGCCGTCCCGGTGGCGCGCCCCGGCGTGGTCGTAAGTCGAAGCGGCAGAAGCGCCAGGAATACGATTCGATGCAGGCACCGTCGGTCGGCGGTGTGCGGCTGCCACGCGGTAACGGTGAGGTCATCCGCCTCGCCCGCGGCGCGTCGCTGTCCGATTTCGCGGAGAAGATCGACGCCAACCCGGCCGCCTTGGTCCAGGCGCTGTTCAACCTCGGCGAAATGGTCACCGCCACCCAGTCGGTGAACGACGAGACCCTGGAACTGCTCGGCGGCGAGATGAACTACGTCGTGCACGTGGTCAGCCCCGAGGACGAGGACCGCGAGCTGCTGGAATCCTTCGACCTCACCTACGGCGAGGACGAAGGCGGCGAGGAAGATCTCGAACAGCGGCCGCCGGTGGTCACCGTCATGGGCCACGTCGATCACGGTAAGACCCGGTTGCTGGACACCATCCGTAAGGCCAATGTCCGCGAGGGCGAGGCCGGCGGTATCACCCAGCACATCGGTGCCTACCAGGTGATGACCCACCTCGGCGACGAAGACCGGCCGATCACCTTCATCGACACCCCGGGTCACGAGGCGTTCACCGCTATGCGTGCCCGCGGTGCGAAGGCCACCGATATCGCGATCCTGGTGGTCGCCGCCGACGACGGTGTGATGCCGCAGACGGTGGAGGCGATCAACCACGCGCAGGCGGCCGATGTGCCGATCGTCGTGGCGGTCAACAAGATCGACAAGGAAGGCGCGAACCCGGAGAAGATCCGGCAGCAGCTGACCGAGTACAACCTGGTGGCCGAGGAATACGGCGGCGAAACCATGTTCGTCGATATCTCCGCCCGGGAGAACATCAATATCGACGCGCTGCTCGAAGCCGTGCTGCTCACCGCCGATGCCGCACTGGACCTGCGGGCCAATCCGGAGCAGGACGCCCAGGGTGTGGCCATCGAAGCGCATCTGGACCGCGGTCGCGGCCCGGTCGCCACGGTGCTCATCCAGCGCGGCACGCTGCGGGTCGGCGATTCGATCGTGGCGGGCGACGCCTACGGTCGCGTCCGGCGCATGGTCGACGAGCACGGGGCCGATGTCGAGGCGGCGCTGCCGTCGCGCCCGGTCCAGGTCGTCGGCTTCACCTCGGTACCCGGTGCGGGCGACAATCTGCTCGTCGTTGACGAGGACCGGATCGCCCGGCAGATCGCCGACCGGCGCAATGCGCGTAAGCGCAACGCACTGGCCGCGCGCAGCCGTAAGCGGATCAGCCTCGAGGATCTGGATGCCGCGCTGAAGGAGACCAGCGAGCTGAACCTGATCCTCAAGGGCGACAACTCCGGTACCGTCGAGGCGCTGGAAGAGGCACTGCTCGGGATCGAGATCGACGACGAGGTGCGCCTGCGGGTCATCGACCGCGGTGTCGGTGGTGTCACCGAAACCAACGTCAACCTGGCGTCGGCGTCGAACGCGATCATCATCGGGTTCAACGTGCGGGCCGAGGGCAAGGCCACCGAACTGGCCAACCGCGAAGGCGTGGACATCCGGTACTACTCGGTGATCTACCAGGCCATCGACGAGATCGAGAGCGCGCTCAAGGGCATGCTCAAGCCGATCTACGAAGAGGTCGAACTGGGCCGCGCCGAGATCCGGGCGATCTTCCGGTCCTCCAAGATCGGTCTCATCGCCGGCTGCATGGTGACCTCGGGCGTGGTCAAACGCAACGCCAAGGCGCGTCTGCTCCGCGACAACATGGTGATCGCCGAATCCACGACGATCAACTCGTTGCGCCGCGAGAAGGACGACGCCATGGAGGTCCGCGAAGGCTTCGAATGCGGTATGACGCTGACGTACTCCGATATCAAGGAGGGCGACATCATCGAGGCCTACGAGTTGCGCGAGAAGCCGCGCGACTGACTTGATACGGGCCCGGACAGGTTGTCCGGGCCCGATCATCGATACCGGCACGACAGGCCCCGGGACTCGCCGCGCACCGGCGGGCCCGGTGCTGTGTCGTCGCTATAACTGGGAGGTTGCGTGTACCTCGGTGCACTCGAATTCGACATCCTGCTGGGTGATGTGCACTCTCTGAAAGAGAAGCGTTCGGTGGTGCGGCCCATCCTGGCCGAACTCCAGCGTTTCGGGGTCAGCACCGCCGAGGCGGGGGAACACGACCGCTACCGGCGCACATTGCTCGGCGTCGCGATGGTGGCGGCCGGAATGGATCATCTGACGGCCGTGCTCGACAAATGCGAACGCCATGTCGCGGCCCGTCCGGAGTTACAGTTGCTGGCAGTACGCCGCCGCGTCTTCGGACCCGAGGACTGAAGGGAAAGGAGCGGCCATGGTGGATCAAGCCAGGGCACGCCGGCTCGCCAAACGGATCTCCGCGATCGTGGCCACCGCGATCGAATACGAGATCAAGGATCCGCGGCTGCGTTTCGTCACCGTCACCGATGCCAAGGTCACCGGCGATCTCCGCGAGGCGACCATCTACTACACCGTCATGGGTGAAACCGTCGACGCCGAACCCGACTACACTGCCGCCGCGGCCGGTCTGGAGAAGGCGAAGGGTGTGCTGCGGTCGAAAGTGGGCGCAGGCACGGGGGTGAAATTCACCCCGACCTTGGCGTTCGTTCTCGACACCGTGCCCGACGCGGCCCGGCAGATGGAGGATCTGCTGGCCCGGGCCCGGGCCGCCGACGACGAGGTCGCCCGGGTGGCGGCCGAGGCGAAACCCGCCGGCGACGCCGATCCGTACAAAACACCCCGCGACGACGACTGAGCCGCTATGACCACAACCGGTGCCGCCGTGGATTACGCGGCGGCAGTACGGGTGCTCGATACCGCACGTTCGGTCACCGTCCTCTGCCATATCCAGCCCGATGCCGACACCCTCGGTAGCGGGCTGGCCCTTGCCCAGGTCCTGGACCGGCGGGGTGTACCGGTGCGGGTGTCGTTCGCCGAACCCGCCGAACTGCCCTATGCGCTGCGCACGCTGCCGGGGTCGCGGTTCCTGGTCCCGCCGGCCGAGGTACCGGCCGAGGTGGACGTGCTGGTGACCGTCGACTGCGGTAGTGCGGGACGGCTGGGTGCGCTGGCCGGCCGGCTGGCGGGCGCCGGAACCACACTGGTGATCGATCATCACCGGTCGAACACTCGGTTCGGTGCGGTCAATCTGATCGATCCGGACGCGGTGTCCACGGCGAGTGTGCTGACCGCGTTGCTGGATCGGTGGCAGGAGCCGATCGACGCCGATATCGCCCACTGCCTGTTCGCGGGTCTGGCCACCGACAGCGGGTCGTTCCGATGGGTGACGCCCGGCACGCATGCCTTGGCCGAACGGTTGCTGGCCACCGGGATAGACGGTGGCGCGATCACCCGAACCCTGATGGACACCCATCCGTTCGCCTGGTTGCAGATGCTGTCCACGGTGCTCGCCTCCGCTCGGCTCGAGCCCGAGGCCCACGGTGGGACCGGCCTGGTCGCCGCGTTCGTGCTGGCCACCGATCTCGACGGGGTTCGGCAGGAAGAGGCCGAAAGCGTCGTCGATATCGTGCGAGCGACCGCCGAAGCCGGTATCGCCGCGGTGTTCAAAGAAGCCCGGCCCGTCGACGAGCGGCGGCGCTGGACGGTATCGCTGCGCTCCAAGGACAGCGGTCCCGGCACCGACGACGGCGCCGATGTCGCGGCCATTGCCACCCGGCTCGGCGGCGGCGGGCACCGCTATGCGGCCGGATACACGACCTATGGAGAGCCGGAGGAGATCCTCGATCGGCTGCGCACCGCCCTGGCTTGAGGTTTACGGCCGGTCCGTGGTCTCGGTCCGGCATCCGCCGGTCCGATGACCGACCTCAGACGGAGTTTCCGCGTGCGGAGGCACGGCCGCGTACGAATGCTTCGGGGCGCAGGTGCTCCGTTCAGATGTTGCGGCGCGGCGGACAAGCGTGCCCGCCGTCCCGGCATGCGGTCGATCTCTGCCCGTTGGGCCGGTGTGGGTCCACGTGAGGCCGGCACAACGCGCACGGGTGACGGCCGGTGGGGCTGTGGTTCGGTGCGGCACCAGGCGTAGGTTCCGCACGGCCGGGGCGGGCAGCGGGGTATGAGTGTCGGAGAGTTCCGCTAGCGTGCGCGGCGGTTGCCAGCGCGGCTGGGGCTCGCTGGTCTGCTGCGGACAGATGAGGATGGACAGGGAGTTGATATGCAGGCGGAGGTGACGGCTTCGTCCGCGGAGGTGTCCGCCGGGCCCCGGCGGATACTGGGGCTGGCACTGCCGACTCTCGGCGTTCTGGTGGCCGAACCGATCTATCTGCTGTTCGATCTCGCGGTGGTCGGCCGGCTCGGCGCGTTGGCGCTGGCCGGGCTCGCGGTCGGTGGCCTGGTTCTCACTCAGGTGAGTTCCCAGCTGACCTTCCTCGCCTACGGCACCACCGCGCGTTCGGCGCGCCGGCACGGCGCGGGGGACGAACCCGGCGCGGTCGCGGAGGGTGTGCAGGCCAGCTGGCTGGCGGGTGGGATCGGAGTCCTGATTCTGCTGGTGGTCCAGGTCGCGGCCGTCCCCGTCGCGGAGGTGATCGCCGGTGATGCCGAGATCGCGGCGGAGGCACTGGCCTGGATGCGGATCGCGCTGTTCGGGGTGCCGCTGATCCTGCTGTCCATGGCCGGGAACGGGTGGATGCGCGGCGTCCAGCAGACGCGTCGGCCGCTCACCTATGTGGTGGCGGGGCTCGCGCTGTCCGCGGTGCTGTGCCCGCTGCTGGTGCACGGACTCGCCGGGCTGCCGCGGCTGGGCCTGCCCGGTTCGGCGGTGGCCAATGTGGCCGGTCAGCTGGTTACGGCGGTACTTTTCGTGAGCGCGCTGGTCCGGGCCCGGGTACCGCTCGCGCCGCGGCTGCCGGTGATGAAGGCCCAGCTCGTCATGGGCCGCGATCTCATCGCGCGCAGCCTGGCGTTCCAGGCGTGCTTCGTTTCCGCCGCGGCGGTGGCGTCGCGGTTCGGCGCGCCCTCGGTGGCGGCCCATCAGCTGGTGCTGCAGCTGTGGAATTTCCTCGCCCTCACTCTCGACTCACTGGCCATCGCCGCGCAGACACTGGTCGGTTCGGCGCTGGGCGCCCGCAATGCGGCGGGTGCGCGGTCGGTGGCCCGCCGGGTCACCGCGTGGTCGACGGTGTTCGCGCTGGGCCTGGCCGCGGTGTTCGCCGTGGGCGCGGCCTGGATACCGCCGCTGTTCACCGCCGATGCCGCGGTCCTGGACCGGACCGGTGTGGTGTGGTGGTTCTTCGTGGTGATGATTCCGGTGGCCGGTGTGGTGTTCGCGCTGGACGGGGTGCTGCTCGGCGCGGGCGACGCGGCCTACCTGCGGACCACCACGCTGGGTGCGGCGCTGCTCGGTTTCCTGCCGGCGATCTGGCTGTCGCTGGCGTTCGACTGGGGGATCGGCGGAATCTGGTGCGGTTTGATCGCGTTCATGCTGTTACGGCTGGCCGCGGTGAGTGCGCGGTGGTTGTCGGGCCGCTGGGTCCGGGTCGGGGCCGAGATCCC
This sequence comes from Nocardia carnea, assembly GCF_029868325.1. GTDB lineage: Bacteria > Actinomycetota > Actinomycetes > Mycobacteriales > Mycobacteriaceae > Nocardia > Nocardia carnea_C. The sequence goes on along the minus strand of NZ_JARWNW010000035.1, from coordinate 19,896 downwards.
GGCATGAGCGAAAACCGGGCCGGTGGCGCAGCGTGACCACGCGGGCCTCTCGCTCATACCCATGGACACGGCGTGATCGTGGCAGGGCGCCGGAACGCTGCGGCGGTATGCGAAGGTAGGTGTGGTGATACCCAAGTTGATGGCGGTGAGCGATATCCATGTCGGTCACCAGGGCAACAAACCGGTCGTCGAGGAGATCCGCCCGGATTCGCCCGAGGATTGGCTGATCGTCGCCGGTGATGTCGCCGAACGCAGCGACGATATCCGCTGGGCCCTGAAACTGCTGCGCGAACGCTTCGCGAAGGTGATCTGGGTACCCGGTAACCACGAGCTGTGGACGACCGCCAAAGATCCGGTGCAGATGCACGGGGCCGCCCGCTACGACTATCTGGTCGCCATGTGCCGGGACCTCGACGTGCTCACGCCCGAGGATCCGTTCCCGGTGTGGACCGGTGCCGGTGCCGAGGCCTACGGCGGCGCGGTGACGCTGGCGCCGCTGTTCCTGCTCTACGACTACAGTTTCCGGCCCGAGGGCGCGCGCACCAAGGCCGAAGGGCTGGCCATCGCCCGGGAACGCAATGTGGTGGCCACCGACGAATTCCTGCTCACCCCGGACCCCTACCTCACCCGTGACGCCTGGTGCGAGGCCAGGGTCCGCGCCACCCGCCGCAAACTGGACAACCTGCCCGACGGCACACCGCTCGTGCTGATCAACCATTTCCCGCTGGTCCGCGAACCCACCGATATGCTCTGGTATCCCGAATTCGCCCTGTGGTGCGGTACCGAGCACACCGCGGACTGGCACACCCACTACAACGTCGTCTGCGCCGTCTACGGTCACCTGCACATTCCGCGCACCACCTACTACGACGGTGTCCGGTTCGAAGAGGTCTCGCTCGGCTACCCGCGGGAATGGCAGAAGCGCGGGAAACCCGAGAAACTGCTTCGCCAGATCCTGCCCGATCCCCAGTACGGGCCCGGCGACCTGAACGAATGGGGCGGCCACTTCAAGGTGACACCGGAGATGGCCGCCGCGGCCGCCGAGATGCGGGACAAGGCCCAGCGCCGCCGCGGGCTCGCCTGAACCGGCGACCGGCGGCACCCAGTAGGCTCACCGACGATGATCGAGACAATCCTGCCCGCCGATATCGCCTCCGCCGAGTTGCTGGACTATCCGGAGGATCTGAAAGCGCATCCCGCCGAGGAACCGCTGATCGCGAAATCGGTGGAGAAGCGGCGCCGCGATTTCATCGGCGCGCGGCACTGTGCCCGCCAGGCACTCGCCCAGCTGGGGGAGCCGCCGGCAGCGATCGGCAAAGGTGAACGCGGTGCGCCGGTATGGCCGCGCGGAATCGTCGGCAGCCTCACCCACTGTGACGGTTTCCGGGGCGCGGCGCTGGCGCATAAGCTGCGGTACCGCTCGATCGGGATCGACGCCGAACCACACGAAACCCTGCCCGAAGGCGTCCTGGATTCGGTGAGTCTGCCCGCGGAACGGGAGTGGTTGCGCAGCAGCGACTCCGGACTGCATCTGGATCGGCTGCTGTTCTGCGCGAAGGAGGCCACGTACAAGGCGTGGTTCCCGCTCACCACCCGCTGGCTGGGCTTCGAGGACGCCCACATCACCTTCACGGTCGAGGAGCAGGGCGCTGGGACCGGGGCGGGCACATTCCGGTCGGAACTGCTGGTGCCCGGGCAGACCGGCGACGGCGGCGTCCCCCTCACCTCGTTCGACGGCCGCTGGCTGATCACCGGCGGATTCATCCTGACCGCGATTGCGCACAGCTGATGGCCGATATCCTGGGCGGTTTGCTGATCGTCGACAAACCCACCGGCCCGACCAGCCACGATATCGTGGCCCGCGCCCGGAAGCTGCTGCACACCAAGAAGGTCGGGCATGCCGGCACGCTCGACCCGATGGCCACGGGGGTGCTGGTACTCGGCGTGGAGCGCGCCACGAAACTACTGGGCCTGCTCACCCTCACCACCAAGGCCTACACCGCGACGATCCGGCTGGGCTGCGCCACCACCACCGACGACGCCGAGGGCGAAGTACTGACCACCGCGGCGGCCGGGCATATCACCGATGCCGATATCGCCGGGCAGGTCGCCGTGCTCACCGGTGATATCCAGCAGGTGCCGGCGACGGTGAGTGCCATCAAGGTCGGCGGCGAACGCGCCTACGCCCGGCACCGCGCCGGTGAAGAGGTGACGCTCGCCGCCCGGCCGGTCACGGTCTCCCGCTTCGACGTACTGGCCCGCCGCGATATCGCCGAGCCCGATGTGGTGGATCTGGATGTGGTCGTCGAATGCTCGTCCGGTACCTATATCCGCGCGCTGGCCCGCGATCTGGGTGCCGCGCTGGGAGTGGGCGGTCACCTGACCGTATTACGCCGCACCAGGGTCGGCCCCTTCACGCTCGAACACGCCCGCACTCTCGAACAACTGGCCGAGGATCCCGTTCCGAGCCTCGATATCGACGCCGCCGTCCGGTTGTCCTTCCCGCACCGCGTGATCGGCGCCGATGATGTCGAGAAACTACGGGACGGCCGCTGGCTCGACCCGATCGGTACCGCCGGTGTCCATGCCGCGCTCACCGAGGACGGTCGGGCGATCGCGCTGCTCCAGGAGAAAGGTAAGCGTGCCGCGCCCGTACTGGTGGTGCGCCCGAGGGGTTTGATCGACTGACAACTGGCGCTCTTTGGTACCCGCGCGGGGGTACGGGCCCGGCAACGGCCGTACGCTCGTCGCGAAGTGCCGACCGCGGAAACACTTCGACACCGGCCGACGGAGTCGTACGTTCGGCGTGGTGACGCCTGTGCTGGTCGAGGGTGTATCCGACTTCTCGACCCGCCGAGGCCACGCGGCGGATCCGCCCACCGTGAGGGCGCGGGTCGTGAGCGCGGCGTCGCCGGGTGCGGTAGCCCGTCCGGGCTGCGGGCCGCGAGGTGCCGCTGTGCTGCACGTTGCCGGTCTCCGGGACATCGCCGGGCCTGCGGCGCGTGGGGAACCGAATGCCCCGGCACCACCATTCGACCGGCGGCGGGTGGCCGACGTCGCGGCGGCTGGACAGGGTGGCGACCACTACCGTGTTCGAGGTGCTCCTGTCCCGGAATTTCGGCAGGCGGTTCCGACACCGCGCAAAAAGGGGGGGGCACCGACCCGCCCAACTGCTACCGCCGCGAACAGGGCGTGACCCGGGCGGGCGAACTCGGTTCAGCCCGGGATGGGTTCCTCGGCATATTGGCCTCGCAGGCGTTGGACGGCGTCGTCCATATGCTCGCGGAGCAGACGGTGGGCACGCGCCGGTGAGGCGGCGCCGATCGCCTCGCGTAATGCCACATGCTCGTCCGCCTGTTCGCGGAGGTCGGGGTAGGTGGTTTGTAGTTTGCCCAGGCACATACGGGTTGCGATCAGTAGGGTGCGGGCCGCCCGGACCAGTCGCGTGCTGCCCGCCGCCGCGACGAGGGCCTCGTGGAACTGCTGGTCGGCGTCGGAGACCCCCGCGGCGTCGCCGGCCGCGGCCCGTTCGCGCATGATCTGCACGCTCGGTGCGAGTGCCGCGTAGGCACTGTCGCGGCGGTCGTCCAGGATCAGGGCGAGCGCACCTCCTTCGATCGCGGTGCGCGACCGGTAGATATCGACGACATCGGCGAGGGTGAGTTCGATGACGAAGATGCCGCGGTTACGGATACTGTGCAGCAGACCCTCCGAGACCAGCCGCTGCATCGCTTCCCGGACCGGGCCGCGGGAGACCCCGAACTGCGCCGCGAGGTCGGCCTCACCCAGTTGCGCTCCCGGTTCCAGTGCGCCGCGCATGATCGCCTCACGGAGGCGGTCGGCGATCATCTCGGCGGTGGAGCGCTGATTGACGGGTTCGAAATCAATTACCGACATATGCGGGCCTTTCCGCGAACAGCGCACCCAGTGCCGGGACGATCCGGGGTGCGCCGGCGAGTCGCAACCCCTCCCAGATGGTGACCTGGTTGGCGGTGAGTACCGGTTTCCCCAGCGCGGCCTCCAGGCGGGGCAGCACCTCGAGGGTGTGCATGGCGGTATCGGGGATCAGCAGTGCCTCCGCCTCCGGGTGATCGTTGGCCTGTGCCAGCGCCAGTACCTGTTCCGGGGTGAGGGTGCCTACTTCGGCGGCGGTTTCGATACCCGCGCTGGCGAACGCGGCCACGGTGATCCCGGCGTCGGCCAGGAAATCGGCGAACAGCCCGGCCACCTCCGCGGGGTAGCTCGCCGCGACTGCCACCCGCCGGATACCCAGCGCCCGCGCGGCCGCCACGAACGCGAAACTGGTGCTGGAAGCCGGAACGCCCGCGGCCTCGGCCAGCCCCCGGACCTGTTCGCGGGCGCCGTCCGGGCCGTAGACGAAACTGCCCGAGGTGCATGCCCAGACAACGGCATCCGGCCGGTGCGCGGCGAGCCGGGCGGCGCCGTCACGGAGTTTGGCCGGGCTGCCCAGATCCAGCAGTTCGGGGACGGCGTGCAGATCGGTGCCGTAGATATGGGCGACCGGCAGCCGTGCGTCCAGCAGGGCCTCTGCTCGTGGGTAATCGTCCTCGGCGGCATGGTCGGGGTAGATGAATCCGATGGTCGGTGCCGGCATGGGCCCTCCGTTTCCGAGCTGGGTTGTGTTCGGGGACATCATCTTTCAGAACACCTCCAGCAGCCAGCGGCCCGGACCCATCATCGGCAGTTTCATCCGCCCGAGACAGGCCCACATGGTGAGCTGGTTGGCCGTGAGAATCGGTTTGCCCAGAACCTTCTCCAGCGGTTCGATGATGTCGTAGGTGGGCAGGTTCGTGCAGCTGACGAAGATCGCTTCGGCGCGCGGATCGTCGGCGCCGAGGATTCGTTCGGCAATGGTGCGGTAGTTGACCTTCCAGATTCCGCCGCCCAGGCCGAGATGGTCGGAGCGCACCACCGCGCACCCCGCTTCGTCGAGGAAATCGCGCAGTTTGCCGGTGAGGACCTCGTCGTAGGGGGTCATGATCGACAGTTTCGTGATGCCCAGATGGCCGATCGCCTCGAGGAGCGCGCCGGAGGTCGTCACCGCGTTGGCCGCGCCGGCCCGGCAGATCGTTTCCCGCAGCGAGCGTTCGTATTCGATACCTTTGATGAAACTACCGGAGGTACACAGATAGGCCACGACTTCGGGTTCGACGTGCAGAACGTTGCGGGTCGCGGCGGTCAGATGGGTCGCATCGGAGACCAATTCGGCCATGGCCAGCGATACCGGGACCGGTTCGTAGGGTGTGCGGGCCAGGTGCAGGCTCACCTCCAGCGGTGCCCAGCGCCAGAGTTCACGCTCCAGGGCGAGATCGAACGGCGCGATGACACCGATGCCCCGTTGCGCGACCGGGCCCTCGATATCGGGAAAATCGAACTCCACTGCGGCCCCTCTCGCGCTCAGCCGGGAAGACCTCCGAGAACGATCGGATTGTTGACAATCATACGATGTGACCATACTGTGTCAATATGAAATCGGGCCCCATCGTCACGATTGTGCACAGTGACCAACAGCCCGATCCGGCGCTGATGGCGCCGGTCAGTGCCCGGGCCACGGTGCGCTACACGGATTCGGCCGGGCTGGCCGCCGCGCTGCCCGGTACCGATGTGCTGTTCGTCTACGACTTCCAGACCCGCGCGCTGCCCGATGCCTGGCCGGCGGCGGACCGGCTGAGCTGGCTGCATATCGGCGCCACCGGCGTCGATACGGTGATGTTCGACGAACTCCGCGACAGCGATGTGGTCGTCACCAACACCCGCGGCGTCTTCGATACCGCGATCGCCGAATACGTGCTCGGCCAGATCCTCGACTTCGCCAAAGACCTGTCCGGGTCGAAGCGGCTGCAGCGGCAGGAGATCTGGCAGCATCGCGAATCCGAGCGGATCGCCGGAACCACCGCGCTCGTCGTCGGTACCGGATCGATCGGCCGCGCCGTCGCCGGATTGCTGCGGGCCGCCGGTATGCGGGTCCGCGGGGTGGGCCGCCGTGCCCGCACCGATGATCCCGATTTCGGTACCGTCGGCACCGATCTGATCGCCGAACTCCCCGGCGCCGACTATGTCGTCGCCATCGCCCCGCTGACCGACGACACCCGGCATATGTTCGACGCCCGGGCCTTCGGTGCCATGAAACCGCATGCCCGGTTCGTCAATGTCGGGCGTGGTGAACTGGTGGTCACCGACGATCTGGTCACCGCGCTGAAGACCGGCGCGATCGCCGGCGCCGCGCTGGATGTGGTGGACCCGGAGCCGCTACCACCCGGGCACCCTCTGTGGCAGTTGCCCAATGCGCATATCACCCCGCACAATTCTGGTGATTTCGCCGGCTGGCGTTCGGAGATCGTCACCGCGTTCACCGAGAATTTCGAACACTGGCTGGCCGGTCGGCCGCTGGACAATGTCGTCGACAAGACGCTGGGGTATGTGCCCGGCTGAAGGGAAGGCCGCAGATGAACCAGCCCGAGGTACCCCGACCGACCGATCCCGTCGACATGACCGCGGTCGAACTGGTCTCCGCCTACGCCGCCGGCGCATTGTCCCCGGTGGAGGCGACCGAGGCCGTACTCGCCGCCATCACCGCGCGGGATCCCGATATCAACGCCTACTGTCTCGTCGATCCGGACCGGGCACTGGTGCAGGCCAAGGATTCCGAGGCCCGCTGGCAATCCGGGCACGTCCGCGGCCTGCTCGACGGCGTACCGATCTCGATCAAGGACATCTTCCTCACCGAGGACTGGCCGACCCGCCGCGGCTCGCTGAGTATCGGGCCGGAGGGTCCCTGGCCGGTGGACAGCCCCGTCGCCGCGCGGGTGCGTGAGGACGGGATGGTGATGGTGGGCAAGACCACCACACCCGAGATCGCCTGGAAAGGGGTGACGGACAGCCCGCTGACCGGTATCACCCGCAACCCGGTCGACCCCTCCCGGACCGCCGGTGGCTCCTCCGGCGGTAGCGCCGCGGCGGTCGCGGCCGGGCTGGGCCCGGTCTCGGTGGGCACCGACGGCGGCGGCAGCGTCCGGATTCCCGCCGCGTTCTGCGGCATCGTGGGCTTCAAACCCACCCACGGCCGTATCCCGCTGTACCCGGCCAGCCCGTTCGGCCCGCTCGCGCATGCCGGACCGCTGACCCGCACGGTCGAGGATGCCGCGCTGCTGCTGGATATCCTCGCGCTACCGGACCCGCGCGACCCCACCGCGCTGGCGCCCACCCTCACCACATTCCGCGGCCAGATCCAGCGTGACGTCCGCGGCGTGACCGCCGCCTACTCGCCGACGCTGGGCTATGTGCACCCCGATCCGGAGGTCGAGGCGATCGTGTCCGGGGCGGTCACCGCACTGGAGGCCGCCGGGCTCCGCGTGTCGGCCGCCGACCCCGGTTTCTCCGATCCACGCGACGCCTTCGACGTGATGTGGGCGGCGGGAGCCGCGGCCATGCTGGCGAACTTCCCGCCGGGCGCCCGCGAGAACGCCGATCCCGGCCTGCGCCGGGTCTGGGAGCACGGCGAAACCCTCTCCGCCACCGACTATCTCGACGCCCGCGCGGTCGCCGCCCAGGTGGCGATCACCATGGGGACGTTCCACACCGTCTACGACCTGCTCATCACGCCCACGGTGCCGATCACCGCGTTCGCGGCGGGTCACGATGTCCCACCGGGCAGCGGGATGTCGGACTGGCCGGACTGGACGCCCTACACCTATCCGTTCAACCTCACTCAGCAGCCCGCGCTGAGTATCCCGGCCGGGCGGACGAGCAGTGGATTGCCGGTGGCTTTGCAGATCGTCGGTCCGCGGCATTCCGACGATCTCGTGCTGGCGGTCGGCCGTTTCGCGGAGGCAGTGCTGGCCGCACGCTGATTACGACGCATCCGTTGCGCCGTGGCTGTCGGCGTCTGCCCAGTGCGTCGGCAATGCAAACGTATCCCGAACGGGTCCGTGAGCTGCCTCTTCATCCCTGGTGGCGAGGAGTTGGGCGGTGGGCCGATTCAGCGCCGTGATCAGTGCCGCGCCAGGAATTCGGCTTGGGTACGATTGTGATACACACAACAGGGATCGATCATCTGAACACGCTGCAGCGAGCGACGAGTACCTTCCTTGCTGAACTTGGTCGCCGAAATTATCGGCCCTGCGTGGACTGATCGGACGGCCTCGTATCCTGCCGACGATCCGGAAGGTGCTGCGCATGAGCGTTTCTGGTGCTGCTGCGTTGTTCTGCCGTGCCACGGACGACTTGGCAGCCGAGGTGGTGCGCTTTGGGCAGACGTACGGGCAACATGTACGGCGGGTGTCCGCCGAAGCTCGTACCTACGCCCTCGACATGGTTCATCGGGACGCTGCGGGGGTGATGTCGCTGCAGCGGACGGCACTGTTCTCCCCGGACGAGGCGGTATGGCTTTCCGGCCGAGTCTGGCATCCCAAACCAGAAGAGGAATCGCTGCGGGGGTGGCTCACGAGCCTACCCCGGACGCAGTTCCGGGCCGACCAGGTCGACTACAACATCCTGGCCGATGCTGACGGGGTCCCGGCCAGCCTGTCTTTCCCCTTCACGGAAAGGGACTATGTGCATTGGAAGGCCGATGCGGGAGCGGTGGATCGCCGCATCCTGCGAGAGTATGAAATCGGCACTCCGGACGACGTACGTGATTTCCCTGGTCTGGAAGGGCGTTCCAGGTATGTGGACCGCACGTACACCGATGTGGTGCCGGCGCGGTGGTACTACCCCGACGAACCCGCAAAGGCATGGACGGTTACCCAGCACGGTTTTTTTGCGCAGGACAAGGGGCTGATCCGGATCAAGGTCGGTGAGGGGCCGTCCGGTGAGCCGAAGTACACGAGCCTGATCATAGGCGGGCGGGAGTTCGGCGATCTGCTGGCTACGAACCCGGACTTCTGGCGACTCGCGGCGATCAACGGCGGCGACCTGATCTTCACGGGTTGCAGTCTCGCCGGATCCGACAAGACATATGCGGAGTTGTCAGCTCGTGCAGTGCATTCTCATGGCCTCGAACGGCCCGTGCATGCCGCAACCGGCACCACCTGGCAACAGGCCTCCAATCCGGACGGCACGCTGCTGGCGCGGCCGCGAGAGGGAGCTACCGATGTTCCCTGGCTGGATTGGGACCCTCGGCCGGACAGGTCCTCGATTGTCGTCTTGGACGGGAAGTTCGTGACCTTCTACCCCTGACGTGGTGGCTTCCTACAGTCTGCACCGGCGACTTCACCTTGGATCTGAACTCGACTACGTGGCCGTCGGCCATGACGTGGTCCTTCCGTCCTGTCCCATCCTTGCCCGCTGCCATGGACGCCGCCTCGGTCGGTGCTCGAACGCCACCAGGTCTGCTTGATGGGCATCGAAGCTTTGAGTTCGGCGACCTCGGCTTCGTCGCTGGGCTGCGGGGGTTGCTCAGCCGCGGGCGAAGGACAGGGTTTCGCCCGCGACGCCGTGCAGCCACAACGTGTTGCAGGCGGTCGCCAGTTCATCGAGACCGGTCTCGATGGTGGCGAAGACATTTCCGGGAACCCAGCCGAGATCGCCGTTGATGAGCAGGTTGTTGCGCCCGTAGAAAAGCGCGAGATCGGTGGCGCCCTGGTCGTGATGGGCGGCCGAGCCCGGTTCGTAGCCGTAGGCCGGGTTGCCGATCTCCCAGGGTTCGAAATCGAACAGGCAGACGTCGCCGGGAATAGGTGTGACCGTGGGGTTCTCGCGATGCGGAGCGCCGGGGATACGGGGTACGAGGGTATAGACCTCGTTCCGGGCGTATTTGGCGTGGAAGGCATCGCCTTCTTGCGGGAGGGCATCCCATACCGCGGCGCAGGTGCGCGGAGCCTGTTCGTCGAGCAGCCGGGCGCGGCAGGTGATTCCGGCTTTGGTGAGGGTGATCGTCAGATAGCGCGCCATGTATTCGTCCTGGAGGGTCGTGCGGGGGAGGCCGGCGGTGGGGCCGGCCTCCCTGTCGTGGGATGGGATCAGCGCCCGATTTCGTCGAGTACTTCGGACCAGATATCAAGCGCATCGGCGATCTGGGTTTCGGCGACGACGAGCGGCGGGATCATCCGCACCACATTCATATGCGCACCGCAGGTCAGCAACAGCAGGCCCTTCGCGGCCGCCGATTGCTGGGCGGCGGTGGCGGTTTCCCGGTCCGGCGTGCCGTCGGCGGTGGTGAACTCCGCGCCGACCAGCAGCCCCAGCCCACGGGTGTCACCGATGGCCTTCGATTCGGCCGCCCGCACCCCGGTCAGCAGTTGTTCGCCGCGGACCCGCGCGTTCTCGACCAGATTCTCCGATTCGATCACCTCGAGAGTGGCGAGCGCGGCGGCGCACGCCACGGCGTTCCCGCCGTAGGTACCGCCTTGCGATCCGGGCCAGGCGGCGCTCATCAGTTCGGCCGAGGCGGCGATTCCGGAGAGGGGGAAGCCGCTGGCCAATCCCTTGGCCATGGTGATGACATCCGGCCGGACCCCGAAATGCTGGTGGCCGAAGAACTTTCCGGTCCGGCCGAAACCGGTCTGGATCTCGTCGAAGATCAGCAGGATGCCGTGCCGGTCGGCGCGTTCGCGCAGACCTTCGAAGAACACCCGGTTGCCGGGGATGTACCCGCCCTCGCCGAGAACGGGTTCGACGACGAAGGCCGCGGTTTCGGCGGGGGAGGTGAGGGTGGCGAATACGTAGTCGAGTTCGCGCAGGGCGAAGGAGGTGGCTTCTTCCTCGCTCCAGCCGTAGCGGTAGGCGGTGGGGAAGGGGGCGACGTGCACACCGGACATGAGCGGGCTGAACCCGGCGGAGAACCGGGTGCCGGAGGTGGTCATGGTCGCGGCGGCCACGGTGCGGCCGTGGAATCCGCCGTGGAAGACGATCACATTGGGCCGCCCGGTGGCCTGGCGGGCCAGCCGCAGCGCCGCTTCGATCGCCTCACTGCCCGAGTTGGAGTAGAACACCGAATCCAGTCCGGCGGGCAGTACCGTGCCGAGGCGTTCGGTGAGCTCGAGCAGCGGCCGGTGCATCACGGTCGTGTACTGGCCGTGGATCAGTTTCGCGACCTGGGCTTGTGCCGCCGCCACCACGTGCGGATGGCAGTGGCCGGTGCTGGTGACACCGATACCGGCCGTGAAATCGAGGTATCGGCGACCGTCGGTGTCGTAGAGGTAGCAGCCCTCGCCGTGGTCGACGGTGACCGGGGTGGCCTGCTTCAGGATCGGGGACAGTTCGGCCATGATGGCGCCTCCCGGGACGGTCGGTGCGGCGGTCCGGACCGACGGGTATGCGAGATCGTGAACTCATGATTGTCGGATTGTTGACAATATGGATATCACGGCGGGGGCACCCTGGGCAATGCTCGGAAGTCGCTCGCGCCCGCCCCGGGCGTGTCGGAACTATCCCGCGGTCAGTCCCGCAGCCAGATCGCCTCCGCGGCGATACTGCCCAGATCCGTGAGATTCTCGTCGCGCCCGATCCGCACCGCGATGGTCCCCGCGAAGTCCCGCCGCTCCACCACCACGATCACGGTATCCAGCGCGATCCCGACCGAATCGAAATAGCGCAACATATCCGGATCGGAATCGGAGATACGGGCCACCCGGCCGGCGTCACCCGCCTCGAAATCGATCAGCCGGCGGGCCGGCGGTGTCGGCACCGCGCCGTCCACCGACGGAATCGGATCGCCGTGCGGATCCCGGTCCGGGAAGCCGAGCTTCGCGTCGATACGGGCCATCAGCAGATCCGAGACCGCATGCTCGAGGATTTCCGCCTCGTCGTGGACCTCGTCCCAGCCGTAACCGAGCTCGCTCACCAGGAATGTCTCGATCAGCCGGTGCCGACGCACCATCGCGATTGCGGCGCGGCGCCCCTCCTCGGTCAGCGTGATCGATCCGTACCGGGCATGTTCGACCAAACCCTGATCCGACAGTTTGCGCACCGCCTCCGAGACGGTCGACGCGGAGACGCCGATCCGCTCCGCGAGCAGTTTCGTGCTCACCCGATCCTGCGACCACTCCTGGGTCGTCCAGATGACTTTCAGGTAATCCTGCGCCACCGACGACAGCCCGGGAGCGGCCGATTCCCCGGCGTCGGCGAGTTCCCGTCGGGTGGCGATATCTCGTTTTCCGGGCACAACCACGAGCTTAAGCATTCGCCGTGCGATACACATATCCCGCCACCTCCGCGAAACCCCTTGTTCGCGCCTGCGTAGCCGGCGCCCGGCAGGCGTCCCCACCCGAATACGGTGCGGCCGCTTGTTTGCGTAGGCTTGGCGTCTGTGCAGAGGTGGCGAAGTCTCGACGACGTACCCGCGGACTGGGGGCGGTGCGTGCTCACAATCGGCGTGTTCGACGGTGTTCATCGCGGTCACGCGCAGTTGATCAGCCGGGCGGTGAAGTCGGCTGCCGCGCGCGGCGTCCCAGCCGTATTGATGACCTTCGATCCGCATCCGATGGAGGTGATCCGGCCCGGTTCCCATCCCGCGCAACTCACCACACTGACGCGGCGCGCCGAACTCGCCGAGGAGCTCGGGGTCGACGTGTTCTGCGTGATGCCGTTCACCCATGACTTCATGAAACTCACCCCCGCCGAATACGTGCACGATCTGCTCGTGGAACGACTGCATGTCGCCGAGGTCGTGGTCGGCGACAATTTCACCTTCGGCAAGAAGGCCGCGGGCACGGTCGCCACCATGCGCGAACTCGGCGACCGATTCGGTTTCGCCGTCGACGGGGTGACCCTGCTGGGGGAACACGCCGTCACTTTCTCCTCCACCTATATCCGCGCCTGTGTGGACGCCGGGGATATGGCCGCCGCCGCGGATGCGCTGGGCCGGCCGCACCGGGTCGAAGGGGTGGTGGTGCGCGGTGACGGCCGTGGTAAGAGCCTGGGGTTTCCCACCGCCAATGTCGCACCGCCCATGCATGCCGCGATCCCGGCCGACGGTGTCTACGCGGGCTGGTTCACCGTGCTGGGCCCCGGGCCCACGATCGGCACGGTGACTCCGGGGGAGCGCGCCATGGCGGCGGTCTCGGTGGGGACCAACCCGACTTTCTCCGGTCGTGCCCGCACGGTCGAGGCCTACGTGCTCGATCGTGAGGCCGATCTCTACGGACAGCATGTGGCCGTGGATTTCGTGGACCATCTGCGCGGAATGCGCAAATTCGAATCGGTCGACGAACTCGTCGCCGCCATGGGCCGCGATGTCGACACCGCCCGTAAAATCCTCGGAGCCGGAAACTAGCCGGGCCTACCCGCCGGGCCGGGGCCGGGGTGGCTCCGGTAAGGTGGCTCGCCGGGTCTGCTGCGGTCCGCGGCGGCGCCCATCCCGGATACGACGACCGGTGAGCCCTTCACCCGCAGAGGTAGAGGATTCCCGGCCGGCCCGGGCACCTTACGCGCGGAACTGAGAAACAGGAGTGGATGCCCCATGGCGTTGACCACCGAGAAGAAGAAGGCGATTCTCGCCGAGTACGGTCTGCACGAAACGGATACCGGTTCTCCGGAGGCGCAGATCGCGCTGCTGTCCAAGCGGATCTCCGAGATCACCGAGCACCTCAAGGTGCACAAGCACGACCACCACACCCGCCACGGCCTGATGGCGCTGATCGGCCGCCGCAAGCGGCTGTCGAAGTACCTGGCCGCCAAGGACATCAACCGGTACCGCAGCCTGATCGAACGCCTGGGCCTGCGGCGCTGATTTCGTGAACACGCCCGGTTCCACGAGCCGGGCGTCACGTATGCCGACGGGGCGCATACAATCGCCTCGTCGGTATTTTCGTGTGCGGGGGACCTCCCGCGTACGAGGACGACAGAACCAGCCGTCACACCCGCGCTCGTGGCGTCGGTCTTCGGTAGTGGCTTTTCGGCCCGGGGTCGATACGCCGGAGAGCTTCGATCGTTGACCGCCTCCGCGTCGCCGTATCCAAGGGGATCCGGCCGGGTGTACGCGCCGCAGCCCGCTCTCGGCGGCCGCTGACCTACACGGTCACCGCGGTTACGCCATCGCGCCGCGTCCGAACCTGGTACGGCTGACACAGCCGGATCGCGCCATACCGGTGCTGTATCCGGCGAGACGAGAGGTTGAGAACAGAGATATGCCAGAAACCACCGAACGCTCGAAGAGCTCGGCCGTAGAGGTCGAACCGGGTGTTTTCGAATCCGTTGCGCTGATCGACAACGGCGTCTTCGGCACCCGCACCGTACGTTTCGAAACCGGCCGCCTGGCCAAGCAGGCCGCCGGTTCGGTCGTCGCCTACCTGGACGACGAGACCATGCTGCTGTCGGCGACCACCGCCGGTAAGCACCCCAAGGACCAGTTCGATTTCTTCCCGCTGACCGTCGATGTCGAAGAGCGGATGTACGCGGCGGGCCGGATCCCCGGCTCCTTCTTCCGCCGTGAGGGCCGCCCCTCCACCGACGCGATCCTCACCTGCCGTCTCATCGACCGGCCGCTGCGCCCCTCCTTCGTGGACGGCCTGCGCAACGAGATCCAGGTCGTGGTGACGGTGCTGAGCCTGGATCCGAAGGATCTCTACGATGTGGTCGCCATCAACGCGGCCTCGGCGTCCACCCAGATCGCGGGCCTGCCGTTCTCCGGTCCGGTCGGCGGCGTGCGGGTCGCGCTGATCAACGATGCCGCGGCCGGTACCCCGGCCGGTGGCCAGTGGGTCGCCTTCCCGACCAACGAACAGCTGGAGAAGGCTGTTTTCGATATGGTCGTGGCCGGCCGGGTCACCGATACGGGTGATGTCGCGATCATGATGGTCGAGGCCGAAGCCACCGAGAACGTGATCGAACTGGTCGAGGGCGGGGCGCAGGCGCCGACCGAAACCGTGGTCGCCGAGGGCCTGGAGGCCGCCAAACCGTTCATCGCCCGCCTCTGCCGGGCTCAGCAGGATATGGCCGAGCTCGCGGCCAAACCCACCGAGGATTTCCCGCTGTTCCCGCCGTACGCCGATGATGCCTACGCCGCCGTCGAGGACGCCGCCAAGGCGCCGCTGTCGGATGCGCTGAGCATCGCCGGTAAGCAGGAGCGCGAGGAGAAGATCGACGAGATCAAACTCGAGGTGCTCTCCCGGCTGGGTGAGTCGTTCGAGGGCCGCGAGAAGGAACTCGGCGCGGCCTTCCGCTCGGTGACCAAGAAGCTGGTCCGCCAGCGCATCCTCACCGACGGTTTCCGCATCGACGGCCGCGGTCTGGCCGATATCCGGGAACTGTCCGCGGAGGTCGCCGTGGTGCCGCGGGCACACGGTTCGGCGCTGTTCGAGCGTGGCGAGACCCAGATCATGGGCGTCACCACCCTCGATATGGTCAAAATGGCGCAGCAGGTCGATTCGCTCGGCCCGGAAACCACCAAGCGCTATATGCACCACTACAACTTCCCGCCGTACTCCACCGGTGAAACCGGTCGCGTGGGTTCGCCCAAACGGCGCGAGATCGGTCACGGTGCGCTGGCCGAGCGGGCGCTGATCCCGGTGCTGCCGAGCCAGGACGAATTCCCCTACGCGATCCGGCAGGTCTCCGAGGCGCTGGGGTCCAACGGGTCCACCTCGATGGGTTCGGTCTGTGCCTCGACCCTGTCGCTGCTCAACGCCGGTGTGCCGCTGAAGGCGCCGGTCGCGGGGATCGCCATGGGCCTGGTGTCGGATACCGTCACCAACGACGCCGGTGCCGCCGAGGTCCGCTACGTGGCGCTGACCGATATCCTCGGCGCGGAGGACGCGTTCGGCGATATGGACTTCAAGGTCGCCGGAACCCGTGACTTCGTCACCGCCCTGCAGCTGGACACCAAGCTCGACGGCATCCCCTCGCAGGTGCTGGCCGGTGCACTGGGCCAGGCGCACGACGCTCGCACCACCATCCTGGACGTGATGGCCGAGGCCATCGCCACCCCGGACGAGATGAGCCCGTACGCGCCGCGCGTCACCGCGATCAAGATCCCGGTCGACAAGATCGGTGAGGTGATCGGGCCCAAGGGCAAGATGATCAACCAGATCACCGACGACACCGGCGCCAATATCTCCATCGAGGACGACGGCACCGTGTTCGTCGGCGCCACCGACGGCCCGTCCGCGCAGGCCGCGATCGACGCCATCAACGCGATCGCGAACCCGCAGCTGCCCAAAGTCGGCGAGCGGTTCCTCGGCACCGTGGTCAAGACCACCGCCTTCGGCGCGTTCGTCTCGCTGCTGCCCGGTCGCGACGGCCTGGTGCATATCTCCAAGCTCGGCAACGGTAAGCGCGTCGCCAAGGTGGAGGACGTGGTGAACGTCGGCGACAAGCTGCGCGTCGAGATCGCCGATATCGACAACCGCGGCAAGATCTCGCTGGTCCCCGTCGACGAGAACGCCGACGAGGCACCTGCCGAGGCGCCCGCCGATGCGGATACCGCGGCGACCGAGTAGTACTGGTCGTGTGACGGAGCAGAAAACAGCGGCCCCCCTGCGCCCGAGTGGGCAGGGGGGTTCGTCATCGACGTGGCGGATCGGCGAAACCGTCGAAATCGACAACGGTGTGCGGCGTACCGTCCTGCCGGGTGGCCTGCGAGTGGTGACCGAGCACGTCCCCGGCGTCCGCTCGGCGTCCGTGGGGGTCTGGGTGGGGGTCGGCTCGCGCGACGAGGGTCCCACCGTCGCCGGTGCCGCGCATTTCCTGGAACACCTGCTGTTCAAGGCCACCCCGACCCGTTCGGCCCTCGATATCGCCGAGGCCATGGACGCGGTCGGCGGTGAGCTCAACGCGTTCACCGCCAAGGAACAGACCTGCTACTACGCCCATGTCGTGGACGAGGATCTGCCGCTGGCGGTGGATCTGGTCAGCGATGTGGTGCTCAACGGGCTGTGCCGGGCCGTGGATGTGGACCTGGAACGCCAGGTCGTGCTGGAAGAGATCGCCATGCGCGACGACGACCCGGAAGATCTGGTCGGCGACGCGTTCCTCACCGCCCTGTTCGGGGATCACCCGATCGGGCGGCCCGTGATCGGGTCCATCGAATCGATCGAGGGGATGCGGGCGAGCCAGCTGCGGTCGTTCCACCAGCGCCGGTACACGCCGGACCGGATGGTGGTGGCGGTGGCCGGCAATATCGACCACGACCACACGGTGGAACTGGTGCACCGGGCGGTCGCCGGCCGGCTCGATCCGGCGGCGGCTCCCGCGCCGCGGCGCGAGGGGCATTTCCGGACCCGGTCCGCCCCGCAACTGAGCTGGAGCCATCGCGACAGTGAACAGGCGCATCTGGTGTTCGGGGTCCGGGCCTACGGCCGGCACGAGGGGCCACGGCGGTGGCCGCTGTCGGTGCTGAACACCGTGATCGGCGGCGGTTTGAGCTCCCGGTTGTTCCAGCGGATCCGGGAGGAACGCGGTCTGGCGTACTCGGTGTACTCCAGCGTGGACACTTTTGCCGATACCGGCGCCTTCTCGGTGTATCTCGGCTGTCAGCCGGAGAACCTGAACGAGGTGGCGGCGCTGGCGCGCGGGGTGCTCGAGGAGGTCGCGGCCGACGGGATCACCGATGCCGAATGCGCCCGGGCGAAAGGGTCGCTCCGTGGCGGGCTGGTGCTCGGGCTGGAGGATTCGGCGTCACGGATGAACCGGATCGGGCGCAGCGAACTCAGCTACGGGAATCACCGCACCGTCTCCGAAACGCTGGCCCGGATCGAAGCCGTCACCACCGAGGAGGTCGGCGAGATCGCCCGATCGCTGCTGGCCCGCCCGTTCGCCGCCGCGGTCGCCGGACCCTATCGTCGCAAACGCGATCTGCCTACCGCTGTTACCCGGTTGGTCGGCTGAGGTATCGCCCGATCGCGAGGGCAGCGGGCATTCCCGCGCGTCGATCGGATCCGCTCCGTGGCGGCGGGCCCGCGGCGGCTGCCGCCCGGCACGGCCGATACCTCGGGATCGGCCATTCGATCGCGAGGGCATCGGCGCCGCTGCCGGTCGAGCAACACGAAGTTGCCGACGGCGTGGACACCCCGGACCTCGGGGTGCGGGCCGCTACCACGGGTGGCGCGGACCGAGGGGTCGATTCTGCTGTGACCGTGCTGCTGATCGCGCAGTGGTACCGGGTGGCCGGTTGCCTTCTCGCTCGCTCTGCGTGGCAGTGCAGTGCTACGAACCCGGACCCCTGACGGCGCAAGGCTACTGCGGTCGGGCGCGGTTGGCGGCGTCGACGACCGACGCCAGCAGACCGGGTAAGGCCGCATCGACCGCTTCGCGGCGCAGCCGCTGGTAGGTGTGACCGTCGATCACCAGCCGTTCGGTGACCCCGGCTTCGCGCAGGATCTTGAAATGGTGGGTGGCGGTCGACTTGTTGATCCCGTCGTAGAGGTTTGCGCAGCGCAGGGCGGCGCCCGCGTTGCTCAATCTGCGGACCATCTCCAGGCGTACCGGATCCTGTAGCGCGCCGAGCACGGTGGGTAGCGGGGCCACGGGGTGTGCCGCGGCGAGGGGGTCGGTCAAGGGTCCGCCTCGGTGGGTTTGATGAACGTCGTACCGTCGGTTACTGTCGATCAAGTTCGATAATCTTCAAACTTACCTGATCGGGGTTTCGATGGCGGCGACAATCGCGGCACCGGCAACGGATCGAGCGGTGCAGCCCTGGGCCTACGCGCTGGTTTTGGGGGCCACGGGTGTCGCGCTCGGCGTATCGGGTGTGCCCGCCCCGCTGTACAGCATCTACGAGCAGGAATGGCATCTCTCGCCGCTGATCACCACCGTCGTGTTCGCGGTATATGCGGTGGCCGCCCTGGTGGCGGTGCTGGTTTCCGGGCGTATCTCCGATGTGGTGGGGCGTAAACCGGTGCTGCTCGGCGCCTTCGCAACCATGATCGCGGGCCTCGTGGTTTTCGTCCTCGCCGATACGGTGGCGATGCTCGTGCTCGCCCGGGCGCTGCACGGGCTGGCGGTCGGGGCGACGGTCGTGGCCGGCGCCGCCGCCCTGCTCGATCTGCGCCCACACCGCGGCGCCCGATCCGGCCAGCTCAGCGGTGTGGCATTCAACGTCGGTATGGCGGTAGCGATCATGGGATCGGCACTGCTCGCGCAATACGCGCCCAATCCGTTGCGCACGCCGTACGTCGTCATCAGCGTGATCTGCTTGATCGTCGCCGCGGGAGTCCTGGCCCTGCGCGAACCGCACGCTGCCCGGGTCGCGGGCCGGATCCGGATCGCGCGCCCGGCGGTACCGCAGGAGATCCGCGCGGATTTCTGGTTCTCGGCGCTGGGTGTGATGGCGGCATGGTCGGTGCTCGGCGTCCTGCTGTCGCTGTATCCCTCGCTGGCCGCGGAACGGACCGGTATCCACAATCTGGTCTTCGGCGGGGTCGTGGTCGCCTCGACAGCCCTGGCGGCGGCGCTGGTCCAGCTGTTCGCGACGCGGGTACCTGCGCGGCGGGCCGCGATCATCGGCGATATCGGAATGGCCATCACCCTGCTGCTGACCATTCCAGCGCTGGGGACACATCAGTGGACGGCTGTGGTCGGTATCGGGCTGGTGCTCGGCGCCACGTTCGGGCTCGGCTTCGGCGGCTCGCTGCGCCACTTGTCCGATGTCGTGCCGGAGCGCAAGCGCGGCGAAACCATGTCCGCGTACTACCTGCTGGCCTATACGGCCATGGCGCTGCCGACGGTATTGGCCGGCTGGGCCGCCACCGCCTGGGGCCTGGACACGGTGTTCCCGTGGTTCATCACTGCGGTGGCTCTCGCCTGCCTCATCGCGGCCCTACTCGGCATGCGGCGCGGGCGGTCCGCGCCGGTCGCGGCCTGAATCGGGTCCGGGTGCGCTGGCATTTCTACGACGGTGACGATGCGCTGCTCACCGACAGCGATTACGAATATCTGCTGCGCCGTGACGACGAGGGCTGGCGCACATATGTCGCCGTGGCCATCGACGAGGCGGAGAAA
>NZ_JARWNW010000034.1 GCF_029868325.1 Nocardia carnea | reverse complement strand
CACATCGGGGGCGCCCTGGGCGCGCGCGACTTCGGCTTTCGCCTCGGTGCTGACCACCGCGATCCCGTCCGGCGCCCAGCGCGGCCGCCATCCGCAGCGTCGAGGTACCGATCCCGCCGGCCGCGCCGTGCACCAGCCCGGTATACCCATCGGCGCGCCGGCCCGCGCGCCTTCCGGGGGGCACAACCCGCGCCACCTGGGGGGCCAAAACCCGGGGGCCCCTAGGGCGCCGCAAAAAGACACAGCTCAGTGGGCGAAGTGGCGGGCGCCGGTGAAGTACATCGTGACCCCCGCCGCCCGAGCGACATCCACGGTTTCCTGGTCGCGGACCGAACCGCCGGGCTGCACGATCGCCCGCACACCCGCCTGGATCAGCGTTTCCGGGCCGTCCGGGAACGGGAAGTAGGCGTCCGAGGCGGCCACCGAGCCCTTGGCCCGGTCACCGGCCCGCTGGACCGCGAGACCGACCGCGTCGACCCGGTTGACCTGTCCCATTCCCACACCGACCGAGGCGCCTTCGTGGGCGAGCAGGATCGCGTTCGATTTCACCGCCCGGCAGGCCCGCCAGGCGAATGTCAGATCGGCGAGGGTTTCCGCGTCCGCCGGATCGCCGGCCGCCAGTGTCCAGCCGGCGGGGTCGTCACCGGCCGCGTCGAGGACGTCGCGCTGCTGGAGCAGGGCGCCACCGCTGATCGGGCGCATTTCCGCACCGGCACGCCGCGGGGGTTCGGAGATCAGGATGCGCACATTCTTCTTGCGCTGCAACACTTCCACCGCACCGTCGGCGTAGGACGGCGCCACGATCACCTCGGTGAAGATCTCCGCGACCTGCTGTGCCATCTCTACGGTGACTTCGCGGTTCGCCGCGATCACACCACCGTAGGCGCTCACCGGATCACAGGCATGGGCCTTGCGATGGGCTTCGGCGATATCGGCCCCCACGGCGATACCGCAGGGATTGGCGTGTTTGATGATCGCGACCGCGGGCTCGGTGTGGTCGTACGCGGCGCGCCAGGCGGCGTCGGCGTCGACATAGTTGTTGTACGACATCTCCTTGCCGTGCAACTGCTGTGCCTGCGCCAGACCCCGATCGCCGGAACCGCCGGTGTACAGGGCGGCCGCCTGATGCGGGTTCTCGCCGTACCGCAGCACCGCCGAACGCTGCCAGCTCCCGCCGATCCACGCCGGGAACTCGGTATCGCCGGTGGAACTTTCGGTCAGCGTCTCCGCCATCCAGGTCGCCACGGCCACGTCGTAGCTCGCGGTGTGCTGGAAGGCCTTGGCCGCCAGCGCGGTACGTTCGGCGAGGGTGAACCCGCCCTCGGCCACCGCCTTGCGCACCTGGTCGTAGTCACCGCTGTCGACGACCACGGCGACCGACGGATGATTCTTCGCCGCGGCACGCACCATCGACGGGCCACCGATATCGATCTGCTCGACGCATTCGTCGGGGGTGGCGCCGCTTGCCACCGTCTCGCTGAACGGGTAGAGGTTCACGACCACCAGCTGGAACGCCTCGACACCGAGTTCGGTGAGCTGCGCGAGATGCTCGGGTTTACGGGTATCGGCGAGGATGCCCGCATGTACGCGCGGGTGCAGGGTTTTTACCCGGCCGTCCAGCGTTTCCGGGAAACCGGTCAACTCCTCGACCTTCGTCACCGGCACACCGGCGTCGGCGATCCGGGCGGCCGTCGAACCGGTGGACACCAGCTCGACTCCCGCCGCGTGCAGCGCGGTCGCCAGCTCCACGAGCCCGGTCTTGTCGTAGACGCTCACCAGCGCCCGGCGGATGGTTTTGCGTTCACTCACCGGAGAACTCGCTCATCTGGGATCACTGCCTTTCGTCCATCGGAGACAATTCCGCGGGTGGCGACGGCGGCGACAATATCCACCAGCAACCGTCGCTCCACGATTTTTATGCGCTCGTGCAGGGTGGGCTCGTCGTCATCGGGATGCACCGGCACCGCTTCCTGCGCCAGGATCGGTCCGGTGTCCACCCCGGCGTCCACCAGGTGCACCGTGCTACCGGTCACCCGGACTCCGTAGGCGAGCGCGTCGCGCACGCCGTGCGCGCCGGGGAACGCGGGCAGCAGCGCCGGGTGGGTGTTGAGGATGCGGCCACCGAACCGGTCCAGGAAGGTGGGGCCGAGCAGTTTCATGAAACCGGCGCAGACCACCAGGTCGGGCGTGTATCCGGCGACCGAATCGGTGAGCGCGCGGTCCCAGGCGGCACGGTCGGGGTAGTCGCCGACCGGGATACGCGCCACGGGGATACCGGCGGCCGCGGCATGCTCGGCCGCGGCGCATTCCCGGTCCACGCCCACGGCCCGGATCCGCGCCGGATACGCGGTATCTGCGGCCGCCTCGATCAGTGCGCGCAGTAGCGAGCCGGTTCCCGAGGCGAGTACGACCAGGCCGGCCGGGAGGGAATCGGTGGGTTCCGGGGCGGTCAGGGCTCTACTCCTGGGGTTCGAAGGGGCGGTGGGCGGGCGCCATCCGGTGGCGATACCGGACCCGCGGGCACGGATAGAGCCTAGTAGACGTGGTTCGCGGCCGATCCGGCGGCGGTGGGCTGACCGGTGCCCGGGCCGGTGACCGGTCAGCGCCGGTCGCTGGTCTCGTCGCCGGACGGGTCGGGTTCGACCACCTCGGCGTCCACGATTTCGGTCTCGGACTCCACGGATTCCGACAGCGGCCGCGATCCGGGCTCGGCCGGTTCCCCGTCCACGACCTCGACATCCAGCGGCGGTTGCGGGCCGACCGGCTCGTCGCGGGGTTGTTCCAGCAGGTCCGCGTAGCGGTCGGCCGAGGATGCGGTATCCGCGGGCAGTTCGGGCAATTTTCCGGCCGGCAAGGCGGCGGTCTGCTCCGGATAGCCGGGGAAATAGTCGTCGTAGTCGTCGGCGTCCGCGTCCGCGTCCGATGGATCGAACAACGCGTCGGGATGACGCAACAGGGGGGTCGGGAACGAGACCAGGAAGGTGCGCGCGTAGAGCAAACCGGCGTACCCGGGAATGGCGAGCCAGGCAAAAACCGCGAGGGCGAAAATCGGCAGCTCGACACCCAGCCGGCCGAAATTCCCCAGTTCCCCCCCGGCCAGCGCGGAAAGGGCGGTGAGCGCGGCGCTGCCCATTCCGGCCGCGGCGAGCAACGCCCACGGTGCGGCCGGCCGGTCGTAGCTCACCCGGGCCGATTCCACCCCGGCGTACACACCGATCGCCGCCGGCACGAGCAGCAGCACGGCCCACCAGAGTGCCGCCGGGCCGGTGGGAACGGCCGCGAGCACGGGAACCGCGGGGACCGGACCGCCGACCACCGTGAACACTCCGACGGAGGCATCGCCGAACTGCACTCCCGGGCCGACGAGTACGCCCACTCCGGCGATCACCGCGTTGGGGAAGTACATCAGCGAAAGCAATGTCAGGCCGAGCACGTCCACGAAGTTCTCGGCGCCACCGTAAGTATCACCGACCTGTGACCAGTGCAGTACCAGCCCGGCCACGATCAGGACGGCCGAGGCGGCCAGCAGTCGCAGGGCTGCGCGCCCGGCCACGTAGGCGGCGGCGATCGCGTCGTAGGGCAGACGGTCGAAAATCCGATCCCGGCACCGGAATACGATCCCGCAGCCCGCCGCGAGCAGATGCAGGACAAGCACCCAGGCGAAGGCGGCCAGTGGGTTGGGGCGTTGTAGCGCAATGGATCCCGACGCGTCTTCGGTGACGGCCAGGCAGACGGCGGTGATGAGCAGGGGCCCACCGGCCGCGGCCCCGAGCAGCCAGCCGATTTCGGCACGTGTGGGGTCGGGGCCGGTGGCCGCCACGGCTTCCCGGGCGGCGGCCCACATCACCAGCGCGGTGGCCAGCACGGGGAGCAGGCCCAGAGTGGTGGTGCCGATGGTCAGCGGCACCTGATGTACCGCGAGCCAGCCCGCGGCGACGGCACCGCTGAGACCGGTGAGATCGCTGCCCGCGGTGAGCAGTGTCGCGAGTATCGCGACCACGATGACGGCCAGGGCGAAGGCCGCGGGCCGGAATGCGACGTAGAGCAACACCCGGGCGCGGTCGGGTGGTAAGGCGAGCGAACCCGGTTCACCGGCCGGAGACGCCGAGACCCGGCGCCCGCCCCGGAACGGTCGGTTCGACGAGGTACGCGGGGCACTCATGGATTTCAGAGTGGCAGCTGCCCCGGCGCGGGCGTTTCAGGCGCGCCGCACCGGGGACCGCCGAGGATCACTTCTGGTCGTCGGACTGGCGGAACGCGCGGGTGGCGTCACCGGCCGGGTCGGAGCCCTGTTCACCGCCGAACGGCTGGGCCGGCTGCCCCGGCTGCTGCTGCGGCTGACCGTAACCCGCCTGCGGCTGCTGCGGCTGCCCGTACGGCGACTGCTGCTGGCCACCGGCGTACGGCGACTGCTGCTGACCGTACTGCTGCTGAGCCTGCTGGGGCTGCTGCTGACCGTACTGCTGCTGACCGTAGCCCGGCTGCTGGCCCGGCTGGGCGTAACCAGGCTGCTGCTGCTGGCCGCTGCTGTACTGCTGCTGCTGGCCGTAGCCCGGCTGCTGGCCGTAGCTCTGCTGCCCTTGGTACTGCTGCTGGCCGTAGCCCTGCTGCTGCTGACCGGCCGGGAAACCGGACGGCGCGGACGGGCGCGCGGCCGGCGCGGACAGGATGCCGGCGTCGAACAGCACCACGGCAATCGCCAGGCCGGCCTGCACCAGCGCGAGGACCAGGATCAGGTACAGCCCGATCTCGGCCTTGGCGCCCTCGGGCAGCGTGAACAGCTGGAACAGGATGGTGAGGAAGGTACCGGTCGCGACGGCCGCGGAAACCCCGACCCAGTTCTGCTTCGGCAGTAGCGACAGACCCGCGAGCAGGCCCGCGATCAGCAGCAGGCCGCCGATCGAGGCTTCCTGGTACTCCCAGAGATTCAGGCTGGTATCGGCCGAGGAGGGCAGGTCCATATCGGTATCCGCGCCCACATAGGCGAGGAAGCCCAGCAGGAAGGCCAGCACGCCCACGGCAGCCGCACCGATGGTCAGAAAGAACGGCAGGCCTTTCCCGCCGGCCTCAGCGGCATTCGCACCACCGGCCGCCTGCGGCTGGCCGGGATTGGGCGGTACGGAGGGCGGAACGGGTGCGTTGTACCCGGAGCCCCCGGTCGGGTATGACATGTCGTCGTCTCCTAGGTCGAGTCATACGTACTTGACAGCTGAATTCCCTCTGACGCTACTGCACACACGCAGATAGGTCATCACCGAAGGATTCAGCTGTGGACAACCGGCGATCCAGGCCCCAGCGGCACCCCCTCGGCTGAGATGTCAGCAGTCCTCCGTCGCACAGGAAGCACCGTTGATCACCGAAGGCCGCCCGCGGAACACGGACGGCCTTCGTGAGTTTCACCGGACGAGCAGATCAGGCGCTGACGGCAGCCTTCTCCAGGATCTCGCGCGCCAGGGCGGCGGTTTCGGACGGCGTCTTGCCGACCTTCACACCCGCGGCTTCCAGCGCATCCTTCTTCGCCTGGGCGGTACCCGACGAACCGGACACGATGGCGCCCGCGTGTCCCATGGTCTTACCCTCGGGCGCGGTGAACCCGGCGACATAGCCGACGACCGGCTTGGTGACGTTGGCCTGGATGTAGGCCGCGGCCCGCTCCTCGGCGTCGCCACCGATCTCGCCGATCATCACGATCAGCTTGGTCTCCGGATCCTTCTCGAACGCCTCGATGGCGTCGATATGGGTGGTGCCGATCACCGGGTCGCCACCGATACCGATGGAGGTGGAGAAACCGAAATCGCGCAGCTCGTACATCATCTGGTAGGTCAGGGTGCCGGACTTGGAAACCAGTCCGATCGGGCCCTTGCCGGTGATGTTGGCCGGGGTGATGCCGACCAGCGCTTCGCCGGGGGTGATGATGCCGGGGCAGTTCGGGCCGATGATCCGGGTCTTGGCACCCTTCTCGACGTTGTAGGCCCACGCGTAGGCGGTGTCCTGTACCGGGATGCCCTCGGTGATGACCACGAGCAGCGGGATCTCCGCGTCGATGGCCTCGATGATGGCGTCCTTGGAGAACTTCGGCGGAACGAAGGCGATGGAGACATCGGCGCCGGTCTTCTCCATGGCCTCGGCCACGGTGGCGAACACGGGCAGTTCGACCGCGTTGCCGTCCTTGTCGGTGTGCGCGACGGTGGTGCCCGCCTTACGCGCGTTCACACCGCCGACGACCTGGGTACCCGCCTTCAGCATCAGGGCGGTGTGTTTGGTGCCCTCGCCGCCGGTGATGCCCTGGACGATGACCTTCGAGTCCTTGTTGAGGAAAATTGACATAGTTCTGTTTGTCCTTTACTGGGCGAGCCCTAGTAGGTCGACTCAGCGGGCCGCGAGTTCGGCGGCCTTGTCGGCGCCTTCGTCCATGGTCTGGGCCAGCGTCACCAGCGGGTGCGCGGCTTCGGCGAGGATCTTGCGACCCTCCTCCACCCGGTTACCGTCCAGGCGGACCACCAGCGGTTTGTTCGCCTCGTCACCCAGGATCTCCAGCGCCTTCACGATGCCGTTGGCGACCGCGTCACACGCCGTGATACCACCGAAGACGTTCACGAAAACGCTCTTCACCTGGGAATCGTTCAGGATGACGTCCAGGCCGTTGGCCATGACCTCGGCGGAGGCGCCGCCACCGATATCCAGGAAGTTGGCCGGCTTCACACCGCTGTGCTTCTCGCCCGCATAGGCGACGACGTCCAGAGTGGACATGACCAGGCCGGCGCCGTTGCCGATGATGCCGACCGCACCGTCGAGTTTGACGTAGTTGAGGTCGTTCTCCTTGGCCTTGAGCTCCAGCGGATCGGTCGCGTCCTTGTCGGCGAACTCCGCATGGTCGGCGTGCCGGAATTCGGCGTTCTCGTCCAGCGTGACCTTGCCGTCGAGCGCCAGGATCTCGTCCTGCGGGGTGCGCACCAGCGGGTTGACCTCCACCAGGGTCGCATCTTCGGCGACGAAGACCTCCCACAGCTTCTGAATGGTCACCGCGGCGGCGTCCAGCACCTCGGCGGGCAGGTGGCCCTGCTCGGCGATGGAGCGGGCGAACGCGAGATCGACACCCTTGACCGCGTCGACCGGCACCTTGGCCAGCCGGTCGGGCTTGGTGGCGGCGACCTCTTCGATCTCCATACCGCCTTCGACCGAGCACATGGCCAGGTAGGTGCGGTTGGTGCGATCGAGCAGGAAGGAGATGTAGTACTCCTCGGCGATATCCTTCGCCTCGGCCACCAGGATCTTCTTGGTGATATGCCCCTTGATGTCCAGGCCGAGGATGTTGTTCGCGTGGGTCAGCGCGTCCTCGGGGGTGGCCGCGTACTTCACGCCACCGGCCTTACCGCGGCCGCCGACCTTCACCTGGGATTTGATCATCACCGGTTTGCCGATTTCCGCGGCGATGGCGCGGGCGTCCTCGGCAGTGTCGGTCACGCGGCCTTCCGACGAAGGCACCCCGTGCTTTACGAAGAGCTCCTTCGCCTGATATTCGAAGAGATCCATGTATTCACCGTCTCGTCTGCGTTGCTATGACAACGTCTTTGTTGGCGGCCCGACGTCGGTAGCGGGTCGTTCGGACTCTAACCACTCATAAGGACGGCCGATCGGGCACGTTCATCCTAAGTGGCACAGGTCACGGGCGCGGGCGCGGGGCGGGCAAACCCGCAGGCCATGCCTACCGGCGAGTAGCTTTCCCGTTGAGCCCCGGACGGCGTGGGCGTACCACGGGCCATGCGCAGAGAGAAGGATTCCGGTATCACCACACAACCTTTCCGATGGTGAGCTATCACAACGTCGAAACGTGAGCAATGTCACAGTAACGTTTGGATTCGTCCTACCGCTTGCCGCGTCGCAATCGTTTCGTTACCGTCGAACCGATCGATGTCACAGCCCGATCACGAGCGTCGCCAGGCGTGGTTGCTTGCGCATCCGGTTGTCGCGCGAGTAGAGATCTCCGTGATGTTGCTCCCGTGAGCAGGTTAAGAGAGGACGGCAGCTTGACGCAGCACACCGCTCCGCAGTCGCAGAGCCGTTCGGTGACAGCCTTCCCACCGCGTCCCGCCCCGGCCGGACGTATTCCCTGGACAACCCTTCGGATGGCCGATCGGATGCGGATCCGCTGATGAACCACCACGGCACCCTGGATGCCCACAACGGCCACCGGCACCGGTCCCGCAGCAACAGTGCACCGGCCGCCGAAGCCGCCCAGCCGTTCAATGCTTTCGGCGCCCCCGGCGACAGCCGGGCACGCAGGCGTCCGCTGAACACCGCCGCGGCCTCCGCTGCCGCAGACTCCCAGCGCAGCGATTCCCAGCGCAGCGCCGCCGACGATTTCTGGTCGGCCAACAAGAGCTGGGCCGAATCCGGCGACGCCCGCGGCGGCCGGGGTCCGTCCGAGCCGCAGACCACCGTGTGGTCCGAGCCGCAGCCGGCGATATGGTCCGATCCGCAGGCCGGCGCGTGGTCCGAGCCGCAGAACACGGCGTGGTCCGGGCCGGAGCCCACCCGCCGGGAGCACCGGGCCGCCTGGCCGGCGCCGCAGGCCGGACCGTCGCCGGAGCCGCAGACCACCGCGTGGTCGGGTCGCGACTGGCACGAGGACGGCTGGAACCACAGCGATAAACCCGCCTGGCACAGCGATCCGAACTGGAACAGCCACCAGAGCTGGACCGAGGCGCAGACCTGGACCGACGACCCCGCCCCCGGCGATTCCGCGCCGCACGACCGCCCCGGCTCGATCGCCGAGGCGTTGGCGAACGGTCCCGGGAAACCCGAGACCGACGACGAATCTCGACCGGCCCGCTCCCGCGGCGCCCATCGGGTCGCCGCCCCGCCGTCCGCGCTCAAGGGCCGGGCCGCGGTGGTCGCGGTCGCGGCCGGCGCCGTTGTCGCGGCCGGGCAGTGCGCCACCGCCGCGCCCGGCGAACAGCAGAAAGCCGAACAGGCCACCGATTACGAGGCCGCGGGCTCGGTGCACGAAATCGCCGCCCAATCGATGGCTACCGAAGGACCGGCCGCCGTCGATCCGCATTCACCACAGATGCTCACAGAAGGGGCCTCGGTCGACACGAGCCGCTTCGGCGAGATGCTGGCCAACGGCGCGGAGTTCGCGAAGGATCTGGCCGCGGCCGAGGAGGCCAAATATCGGCCGCTGTTCGCACATTTCGCTGCCGCGGGATCCTTCACTTCCGGTTTCGGTGCCCGCTGGGGTGTGCAGCATCTGGGCGTTGATATCGCCGCACCGATCGGGACTCCCATCTATGCGGTTGCCGACGGCGAGATCATCGACGCCGGGCCGGCAGCGGGCTTCGGCATGTGGGTCCGGGTACTGCACGCCGATGGAACCATCACCGTCTACGGCCATGTCGATACCACCACGGTGTCGGTGGGCGAGTACGTGCTCGCGGGCGACCAGATCGCCACGATGGGTAATCGTGGTTTCTCCACCGGCCCGCACGTCCATTTCGAGGTGTGGCTCAACGGGAGCGATAAGATCGACCCGATTCCCTGGCTCGCCACCCGTGGTATCAGCCTCACCGACAACAGCGACTGAGCGGGCCTCCCCCGCGGCAATCCACCCGGGGGGGTGCGCTGGGTGCCGTCCCCGGGGCCTCGCCGGCCCCACGGTCAGGGTGCCGCGACGATCGCGAGCCCGATCAGGACGACCACCTTGGCCACTTCCAGGCCGATGTACCAGTAGTGCGCTGTCGAACGCGGCAGCTCCTCCCCCGCAAGCACCCGGTCGGACCGTCGCGACAGCGGTGGCCGCACCGCCGCTACCTGAACCAGCAGGATCCCCACGGCGAGACCCAGCCACACCCAGACCCCGCCCGGCGGTCCGAGCACTACCGCAGCCGCCAGCAGCAGTACCGCCAGCACCGATTCCACCGTGTTCAGCGCCCGGAAAACGATCCGGCCGATCCCCAGACCGAGCGCCGTGGTCACCCCGGGTGCGCGGAACTTCAGCGGCGTCTCCAGGAACGAGATCGCCAGTACCATGCCGAGCCAGAGCATCGGCAGGAACCACATCAGATGCTGCGCAACAGACTTCATGACCGAAACCTACCGCGCCGAAGGCCGGCTAGAGCTTGGTCAGGGTTTGACTGAACTTCGGGATCAGCCGGATCTTGCCGTTGCTGCCGAAATCGATCGTCACACTGGCCATATCGCCGACCCCGTCGGCCGCGACCACCCGGCCCAGCCCGTACTTGTCGTCGCTGACCCGATCACCGACCGCCAGCACCAGCCCGACATTGTTGCGGGCGACCCTTGACCGGCCCTCTCGTAGGCCGGGACGCGTTTCCCGGCCGCGGGGCCAGCCACCGGTCCAGTCGTCGCCGGCGGATTCCGCATCCCGGCGCCGGCCGTACTGGGTGGGCGCCGACGCACGTTTCGGCTCGAGCCGCTGCCAGTCGATGAGATGGTCCGGAACCTCCTGCAGGAACCGCGACTCCGGGTTGAACACCGGCTGCCCCCAGGCCGAGCGGACCACGGCGCGGGTCAGGTACAGGCGACGGCGTGCGCGGGTGATACCCACGTAGGCCAGCCGCCGCTCCTCGGCCAGTTCGGCCGGATCGCCGAGGGCCCGCAGATGCGGGAACTGCCCGTCCTCCCAGCCGGTCACGAAAACCACCGGGAACTCCAGGCCCTTCGCGGTGTGCAGGGTCATCATGGTCACCATGCCCGACCCTTCGTCGGGAATCTGGTCGGCGTCGGCCACCAGGGAGACCCGTTCCAGGAACGCGGCCAGCGAACCCGGTTCGGGCTCCCCCTCCCCGGCTTCCGGCACGAATCCCTCGGCGCGGGCGGCCTCCACGGCATTACGGGCCTCCGAACTGAATTCGCGGGCCACGCTGACCAGTTCGTTGAGGTTGTCCAGGCGGGCACCGTCCTGCGGGTCGTCCGAGGATTCCAGTTCCGCCCGGTAGCCGGTGCGGTCCAGAACGGCCTCGACCACCGCCCCGACATCCGGGAAATCGAGTTCGTCCATTTCCCCCGCGGCCCGGATCTGCTCGAGCAGCTCGACGAAACCGGCGATCGCGTTACGCGCCCGGGTATTCAGCAGCGCTACTTCGCCGGCGGCGGCATCACGCAGGGCCGCCGCGAAACCGATACCGCGCTGTTCGGCGTGGACGGCGACACAGGCCTCGGCGCGGTCACCGATCCCGCGGCGCGGGGTGTTGAGAATCCGGCGCAGGCTCACCGCATCGTCGGGATTCTCGAGTACCCGCAGGTAGGCGACGATATCGCGCACTTCCTTGCGCTCGTAGAACCGCACCCCGCCGACCACCTTGTACGGCAGCCCCATCCGGATGAAGATCTCCTCCAGCGCACGGGAGTTGTTGTTGGTCCGGTAGAACACGGCGATATCGGAGTAGCCGGCCTCGCCCGCGTCCACCAGCCGGTCGATCTCCCGGGCGACGAACGCGGCCTCGTCGTGCTCGTTGTCGGCGACGTACCCGGTGATCAGCTCGCCTTCACCGGCATCGGTCCACAATCGCTTATCGCGCCGGTTGGTGTTGCGGGCGATGACGGCGTTGGCGGCGGTCAAGATGTTCTGGGTGGATCGGTAGTTCTGCTCCAGCAGGATGGTCTCGGCATCGGGGAAATCGCGTTCGAATTCCTCGATATTGCGGATGGTGGCGCCGCGGAACGCGTAGATGGACTGATCGGCATCACCGACCACGCAGAGTTCGCTGGGCGGCACAGTCTGCGAAGCCGGAGACTCGGTCTCGACGGCGGCCGCCGCCCCGGCCTCGGTATCGGCGGCTTCTGTCGCTGCCGCCGGATCCGCCGCGCCGTGCCCGACCAGTTCGCGGACCAGCACATACTGTGCGTGGTTGGTGTCCTGGTATTCGTCGACCAGCACATGCCGGAAACGCCGGCGGTAGTACTCGGCGACCTCCGGATGTTTCTGCAGCAGCCCGACGGTCTCGCCGATGAGATCATCGAAATCGAGCGCGTTCGCGGCCCGCAGCCGCCGCTGGTACTCGGTGTAGACACGGGCGACGATCCGCGGCAGTTCGGCATCCTCGAATTCGGCGTCCGAACTCGCCTGCTCCGGGCCGATCAGCTCGTTTTTCAGGTTCGAGATGGCGGTGGCCAGCATGCGCGCCGAGAACTTCTTGGGATCCAGCTCGAGATCCCGGCCGATCATCGTGAGCAGCCGGCGCGAATCGTCGGCGTCGTAGATCGAGAAATTCGAATTCATCCCCGGCAGCAGCGCCGACTGGGTGCGCAGAATTCGCACACAGCTGGAGTGGAAGGTCGACACCCACATACTGGCGGCCCGCGGGCCGACCAGCTCGATGACCCGTTCCCGCATCTCCGCCGCGGCCTTGTTGGTGAACGTGATGGCCAGCACCTGACCGGGCGTGACCCCACGCTCGGCCAGCAGGTACGCGATGCGCCGGGTGAGCACGGCAGTTTTACCCGACCCCGCCCCGGCCACGATCAACAGCGGCCCGCCGCTGTGCAGCACGGCCGCACGCTGCTGCGGATTGAGCCCTTCCAGCAGCTCCGCAGAGCGCCGCTGCGCCGACTCGGTGCGCTGCTGGACCTGCTCGGCCTGTACCCGGCGCTGCAGCGCCGCCAGCCCGCCCTGCGGCCCACCGCTCGCCGGGGTACCGGGCAGCGGCGGGCGCGGCGGGGCGCCCCCCGGTTACAACCCCGGTATCGGAGGCGCGGGCGGCCCCGGCTCGCCGGCGCCCGGACCCCCGCGGCCCGCGGGCGCGCGGGGAGGGCGGGTATGGGGAAACGAAAGAGTTTAAG
>NZ_JARWNW010000033.1 GCF_029868325.1 Nocardia carnea | reverse complement strand
GTCCTGGAAAGGCCGCAACCGTTCGGCGGCATGCGCCAGCGCGTCGGCATCCCGGTCCAGCCCTACCAGGCGCAGCGCCGGATGGGTCCGCAGGAAGTATTCGGCATGGCCCCCCAGCCCGAGGGTGGCGTCGCTTTTATGCCCCGGGGGGGGGGGGCGGCGGGTATGGGGGGGGCCGTCGCCACCGGATGACTCAGCGGCTGGTGCTGAGCTGGAAGGTGCGGGTCGCATCCAGATAGATGCTGTACTGCGCCTGTTTGCTCGGCGGCGGCAGTTGCGAGACCAGCTGGTTGAGTGAGGTCGTGGCACCCACCACCGGGATTCCCGCGACGTAGAGATCGGCCACCGCTCGCCGGATATGGTTCGGCGAGGTGACCGCCACCGCGCTGGTGGCGCCGAGACCGTGCAGGATTTCCGCACTGAACAGCGCGTTCTGCACGGTCGAGCCGGCGCGGTTCTCCACATGGATCCGGCTCGCCGGAATGCCGCGGCCCACCAGCCAATTACGCATCGCCTCGGCTTCGGTGATTCCGTTGCTGGGGTTGTAACCGCTCACCACGATGGGCGAGAACGGCGAGGCGATGGCCTGCAACCAGGCGGCCTGCAACCGGTCGGCCAGTTCGGGCCGGGGCGTGCCGTCGGGCAGCAGACCGAAACCGAAGACCACGATGCCGGTCTGCGGTCCGACCAGGGCGGGCAGTGGATTGGGGAGGGTGGCGATCCCTGCCCCGATCCCGTGCAGGACGCGGTCGGTGCCCGCGGCCATCTCCGGGTCGACGACCCGCAGCCGTCCCATGGCGTCGTTCATGGCCGGGATATCACCGGCGTAATGGGACCAGATCGCCTGCAGCGACAGGGCCTCGGCATCGGCCGGGTCGCGGCCGATGAGCTCGCGCAGATCGGCGCGCCCGGCGTCGGAGTTGCCTTCGGTGAAATGACGCTGGGCGGAGTTGTAGAGGGCGTCCGTTTCGGGGCTTGCCTGAGCGGGCGCGCCGAAAAGACCGGCGAGAGAAATACTTGCGGCGGCGGCGATCGCCACCAGATATTGCAGACCTCTGCGATTGTGCACTACGGCGACACCTTTCCACGGGGGAGTTGGTTCTCGTAGGGATCGGGTCGGAACTGACGGATTTGCGGTACGTGGCAACTCACCATAGAGCCGAACAGGGCCGCGACCGCGGATTTGCGCCTGTCCGACTCGTGACATGTCTCAAACCCGGCAGCGTCGCCATCCCGTGGATCCGGCGGTACCCTCGCGGCCGCTGCGTCGTGTCGGACGACGCCCTCGCATGACCCGTCCGGATGCGGCACTAGGGTGGATGCTCGTGGATACCGCATCGCTGACCGGGAAAGATCTCGCCGCCGCCCTCAACGCGGAGACGACCGCGCGGGCGCAGGCCCGCACCGAGCAGATCGGCCGGGCGCCGCGCCTGGCACTGATCGTCGCCAATGACGATCCGGCCAGCGCCTGGTACGTCAACTCGTTGAAGAAATCGGCCGCCAACCGCGGTATCGAATGCGACACAGTCGATCTGGGCGCCGATGCCTCGGCCGAAACGTTGCGGACCGAACTGTCCGTGCGCAGTGCCGACCCGGCCACCGATGCGATCATGCTGCAGACCCCGCTTCCGGCCGGGGTGACCCTCGACGACGTCTCCCCGGCGATCGCCGCCACCAAAGATGTGGATGGGGTGAGCCCACTGTCGCTGGGCCTGCTCACCGCCGGATCGGCCGGTTTCGCGCCTGCCACCGCCGAGGCCGTGGTCGAGCTGCTGAAGCATCACGGGATCGCGCTCGAAGGCCGCCACGTCGCTATCGTCGGCCGCTCCAACGTCGTCGGTAAACCGCTGGCCCAGCTGCTGCTCGCCGAGAACGCGACGGTCACCATCTGCCATTCC
Organism: Nocardia carnea; assembly: GCF_029868325.1. GTDB lineage: Bacteria > Actinomycetota > Actinomycetes > Mycobacteriales > Mycobacteriaceae > Nocardia > Nocardia carnea_C. The sequence goes on along the minus strand of NZ_JARWNW010000033.1, from coordinate 12,268 downwards.
CGCACCACCGACCTCCCCGCGGTGACCTCCGCCGCCGATATCGTGGTCGCCGCCGCCGGCCGGATCGGGCTGGTGACCGGCGCGAACCTGCGGCCCGGCGCGGTGGTGATCGATGTGGGGACCAACGAATCGGCCGACGGCTCGATCGTCGGCGATGTCGACCCGGAATCGGTCCGGGGCACGGCGGCCGGGCTGAGCCCGGTACCGGGCGGAGTCGGGCCGGTGACCACCGCGCTGCTGATGCGGCATGTGGTGATCGCGGCCGAACAGGCCGGGCGGACCGCCGATACCGCGCCCGCGTAACCACCGTCCAGCGGGGTTGTGGCCTGCGGGTTTCGCGACCGGCTGGGTTCGGGTAGGGCTAGGGAGTACGGTCCATCGGGCCGTACCTACAGTCGAGTTAAGGTGACATCGTGAACGTCGAAGTGACACCCTTGCCTGGGATAGGCGTACGCAAGGACTTTCCACTCACCACCGTGCGCCGGCGGATCGGGGTAGTCGACCACAAGGACGGGACGATCGACCTGATCTTCACCAAGATCGGCGATCCCGATGCCACCACGCAGATCCCGATGACCGAGGCCGAGGCCGGGACCCTCGCGAATCTCCTGGGTGCACCGCAGCTGGTGGGCCAGCTGCGTAACGAATACCGCGATATGGATGGGGTGAACACCCGCCAGCTCCCGGTCGGCGAGCACTCGCCGTACGACGGACGGACGCTCGGCGAAACGCGGATGCGCACCCGTACCAAGGTCTCCATCGTGGCCGTGATGCGCGCGGGTCAGACCATGCCGGCACCGGGACCCGATTTCGTGTTCACCGGGGGCGATGTGCTGATCGTGGTGGGGACTTCCGAAGGTCTCGACAGCGCGGCGGACATCCTGAAAGAGGGCTGACACCCCTGCGATGAATGCGACCACGCTGGCAATGATCCAGCTGGGGGCGATGTTCTTCGGGCTCGGAGTGCTCGGACGCATCGCGGCCCGGATAGGTATGTCCCCGATACCCCTGTATCTGATCGGCGGTCTCGTATTCGGGGAAGGGGGTTTCATCGAGCTCCACGAGGCCGACGAGTTCATCCATCTCGCCAGCGAAATCGGCGTGGTGCTGCTGTTGTTGCTGCTCGGCCTCGAATACAGCGCGGCCGAACTGTTCACCGGTATGCGCAGATCCTGGATGGCCGGCCTGCTCGACCTGGTGCTGAACGCGACACCGGGCGTGATAGTGGCACTGATGCTGGGGCTGGGGCCCACCGGCGCCCTGGCCATGGCCGGTGTCACCTATATCTCGTCGTCCGGGATCATCGCCAAGGTCCTCAACGATCTGGGCCGGCTCGGTAACCGGGAGACGCCGGTGATCCTGTCGATCCTGGTGTTCGAGGATCTGGCGATGGCCGCCTACCTCCCGGTGCTGACTGCCGTCCTGGCCGGGCTGGGTTTCGTCGCGGGGCTGCAATCGCTCGGTATTGCGCTGGCGGCGGTCACGGTCGTCCTCGTGGTGGCGATGCGATACGGCAAGTACGTGTCGGCGATCGTCTCCAGCGAGGACCGCGAGATCTTCCTGCTGAAACTGCTCGGTTCGGCGCTGCTCGTGGCCGGGGTGGCCTCCGCGCTGCAGGTCTCGGCCGCGGTCGGCGCCTTCCTGCTGGGTATCGCCATCTCCGATACCACCGCCCACAATGCGACGAAGATCCTCGAACCGCTGCGCGACCTTTTCGCCGCGATGTTCTTCGTCCTGTTCGGGCTGACCACCGATCCGCGCAGTATCCCGCCGGTCCTGGGCTGGGCGGTGCTGCTGGCGGTGATCACCACGGTGACGAAGATCGCGACCGGCTGGTGGGCCGCCGCGCATGCCGGATCGTCCCGGCTGGGCCGCGCCCGTGCCGGTGCCGCGCTGGTGGCCCGCGGCGAATTCTCCATCGTCATCGCGGGCCTGGCCGTGGCGGCGGGCGCCGTACCCGACGAATTCGCTGCCCTGGCGACAACCTATGTCCTGCTGATGGCGGTCGTCGGGCCGATCGCGGCCCGCGTGGTGGAACCGGTACTGCGGTTCGTCACCCGGGAGCCGAAACCGGAGCCGGATACCGCGGACGAATAATTCCGGGATCCGCCGATCGGCCTCCGCGGCGAAGGAGGCCGATCGGCGAACCGGAGGGCCGCCGGTCAGGCGGCAGCGGCCGAATACAGGGACCGCAGCACGGTGGCCGGGTCCTCGACATCGACGACGAGCCGGGTGTAATCGGTGCCGCGCAGATCGATACGCACCGCCTTACCCCCGAAAAGTGTGTCCCAGAATTCCTTCCGGCCTTTACCGCGGAAGGTGCCGGCCGCGATCGCGCCGGGGAAGAAGGCGCCGGGCGCGCGGACCCACGGCGGGCGCAGGTCGATTTCCGCGGGGGCGACCGCCGCGATATTCGCCAGATCGAAGGTGATCCGGTCGCACAGCGACAGCACCCGGTGCGCGCCGCGGACCTGGACGGTGACGGTGGTGCCGGTGATCTCGATATCCACCATGGGTTCCTCCCGGGGCCGAGTTCCGCTCGTCTCTCACCAGGATGCCGCCGGGATCTGTCGGTTGGCTGTGCTGCTCCTGTGAATCTTCTCAGGTTGGCTGTACTCCGGGTCACCGCAGGTCGCGGTGACCGCGCGCTCGCGGCCCGGTCCCGCGGTGGCGCGCCGCACGCGGTATCGGTCAGACTCGTCGGTGTGGAACAGAAATCGAACGAGTGCCCGGCCCCGCGCCGGGGAACTCGGCGGACCGGTCTGTGCCGGTACGCGTCGAGTCGAGGTGATACGAGGTGACCGCACTCGCTCCGGGGGAGAACCGGCCCGCGCCGGGCGACCGTTTGACCGTCACAGTGACATGTTCGGCGGCGGTCGATGTCTCGGCGCTACTGCTCGCCGGAAACGGCAAGGTCCGGTCGGACGGGGACTTCGTCTTCTTCAACCAACCGGTCGGCCCCGGTGTCACCTACCGGCACGGCCGGGGCGCCGGGGATGTGGTCGATGTGCAGATGCCGGTGCTCCCGGCCGATATCGACAAGGTCGTGGTCACCGCGAGCCTGGACGGTAGCGGACCGCCGGCCTTCGGCGCGGTCGGATCGCTGACCGCGACGATCACCGGCCCGCAGGGCACGCTCACCTTCCCGGTCTCCGGGTTGAGCACCGAAACCGCGGTGGTGTGCGTGGAGATCTATCGCCGGTCCGGCGCCTGGAAGGTGCGCGCGGTGGGCCAGGGCTACGATAACGGCCTGGCCGGTATCGCCACCGATTTCGGGGTCAATGTGGACGACGATCCCGTACCGCCGACGCCCGCACCGCCGCAGCAGCCACCGGCTTCCCGTACCGATCCGACTATGGTTGCCAGTCCCGTAGCGGTGCAGCAGTATTCGCCGCCGCCCGCGCCGAGTATGCCGCCCGCACTGGGGTATCCGCCGCCGGTCGCGCCGCATCCGCCGGTACCGCCTGCGGCTCCCTATCCGCCGGCGAACCCGGCGCCTTATCCCTCGGGGTATCAGCCGGCGCCCGGATACCCGCCGCAGCAGCCCTACCCACCGCAGCAGCCTTATCCGCCCGCCGCCCCCTATCCCGCGGCGCCACAGCACAATCCCGCACACTTTCCTCAGCAAGGAGCTCAGCCGATGCACAGCGAGCTGTTCGACCCGCGTCATGCCGAAGTCTCTGGTATGGGCATCCAGAAACAGGGCGGCAAGATGATCAAGGTCGGGGTGAACGGCGAAACGCTGGTCCGCTCCGGCTCCATGGTCGCCTACCAGGGCGACCTGCATTTCCAGGCGCTCGGCTCCGGCGGAATCGGCCGCGCCATCCAGCAGCGGCTCACCGGCGAAGGGGTGCCGCTGATGAAGGTTTCCGGCCGCGGTGATCTCTTCGTCGCCAACGGCGCCGCCGAAGTGCACATCATCGACCTGGACGGGACCGACGGGCTCACCATCAACGGGTCGAACGTGCTGGCCTTCGACCCGACCCTGGGCTACGACATCCGGATGGTGCAGGGCGCGGCCGGGGTCGCCAGCAATGCCGGGTTGTTCAACTGCGTGTTCTCCGGTCGCGGCCGGATCGCCATCACCAGCCACGGCACCCCGGTCGTGCTGAATGTCGACCAGCCGACCTACGCCGATCCGCAGGCGGCGATCGCCTGGTCGTCGAGCCTGCAGACCGGGGTCAAACGCAACGATTCCTTCGGGCTGGGCCGGCTCATCGGCCGCAGCACCGGCGAGGGGATCACCCTGTCGTTCTCCGGCCGCGGATTCGTCATCGTCCAACCCTCCGAACTCCCGCCCGGCGGCCTGCTCGGGGGCACCGGCGGCGGACAGGAGGCAGGCCAGAGCGGTGGACTGCTGGGCGGCCTGCTCGGCTAGGTCTGGGCCGCGTGCGGGCCCCAGCGACCCATATCGACTCGAAGGGGTTGACTCGACGCGACGTCGGCCCCGTCGCCCATCGACCTCGAGCGACGTGCCCGGTGCTGATTGGTCGCGGCGTCGCGGCGGCCACCGGGCAGCCTCGGCGGCCGACCGCAGTGTGGGAAGCCCGCGGCGGCACCGACGGAGCCACCGCCGCCTTGGGCGAATACCGCACCGGCATCCGCCCAACGTGCCCGGCGCGCCGCCGGGCAGTTCACGGGGTACGTCAGGTCCGTCCGGAACGTCATCGATACCGGCGCGTGCGGGACTGTGGTATCGACGACCCATGGTGATGAACGCTCGGTACGACGTGGTGATCGTGGGCGGCGGGCACAACGGGCTCGTCGCGGCCGCCTATCTGGGCCGGGCGGGGTATTCGGTACTCGTCCTGGAACAGGCGGCCGCTGCCGGGGGCGCGGCGGTTTCCGCGCCACTGTTCGCGGGGATCGATATCCGGGTATCGCGGTACTCGTATCTGGTCAGCCTGCTGCCGGACCGTATCGTGCGGGATCTCGGTTTACGATTCCGCACCCGCAGGAGGCGGATATCGTCCTACACCCCGGCCGGGGACACCGGCCTGCTGGTGGACAACAGCTCACCGGAGGTGACGCGGGAAAGTTTCGCCAGCGTCACCGGATCGGACCGGGAATTCGCGGCCTGGCAACGGTTCTCGGCGATGACCGGTGCGGTCGCCCGCGCCGTGTTCCCGACCCTCACCGAACCGCTGCCCACCCGGGACGAGCTCCGGCAGCGGGTGGGTGCGCGGCATTGGGCGGCCTTGTTCGAGCGACCGCTGGGGGAGACGATCGAGGAGTATTTCGCCGACGATCTGATCCGCGGCGTCGTGTTCACCGATGCGCTGATCGGTACGTTCACTCACGCCCATGACCCGTCGCTGGCCCAGAACCGGTGCTTCCTCTATCACGTGATCGGCGGCGGTACCGGCGACTGGGATGTGCCGGTGGGTGGTATGGGCGCGCTGACCGATGCTCTTCTCGCCTGCGCGCGTTCGGCCGGAGCGGAGGTGGTGACGGGCGCCGAGGTCGTGGGGGTCGATACCGACGGGACGACCGCGCAGGTGCGTGTCGTGACCGACGGCGCAACCCCGGCCCTCGTCGACGCCCGGTATGTCCTGGCGAACGCGGCACCCACCGAGCTCGCGCGGCTACTCGGCGAACCGGTGGATACGGAACCCGAAGGTGCGCAGCTGAAGATCAATATGCTGCTGGACCGGCTGCCGCGTCTGCGCGATACCGGCACCGACCCACGGGACGCTTTCGCGGGGACCTTCCATATTGCGGAATCCTACGAACAACTCGACCACGCCTACCGCGAGGCGGCCGCGGGCCGCCTGCCCACGGCGCCGCCCTCGGAGATCTACTGCCATACCCTCACCGATCCGAGTATCGCCGGTCCCGGCGCACCGGACACCCGGCATACGCTCACTCTGTTCGGCTTGCACACCCCCGCAAGGCTTTTCGTCAACGACCCGCAGGCGGCGAAAGAGGCGGCCGTCACCGCCACCCTGGCCCAGCTGAATGCGGTACTGGCCGAACCGGTGCAGGATTGTCTGGCCCGTGACGCCCACGGTGCGCCCTGCCTGGACGCGGCCACACCGGTCGATCTGCAGCGGACGCTGCGCCTGCCCGGCGGGCATATCTTCCACGGCGATCTGTCGTTCCCCTACCGCAGTGACCCCGCCGAGACGCCGGCGCAACGCTGGGGTGTGCAGACCGCGCACCGTAATATCCTGCGCTGCGGTGCCGGAACCGTTCGCGGTGGCGGTGTGAGCGGTATCGGTGGGCACAATGCCGCTATGGCGGTCCTCGCGGAAACCGCCGCCCAGCGGCCGGGAAATGCACGGTGAATTCTGGTCGGAGAATCGGCTGCCCTGCCCGCTCACGGGAGTGTTCGAATACTTTGTGGCGGTAGGGTTGTCGGCTGTGGATCGGCCCGGCGGGTCGTTTCGATTTCGCTGTCCGGCGCCGAGGAGATGGACGTGGCACTCGATACCGCACCCAAGGGTGAGGCCCCCGACGACAAGGCCGCGCGCGAGCTGAAGGCCATTCGCGAGCTGGAGAACCGGCTGGCCGCCGCCTATTCACCGGACCGCTCGGCGGCGGAGGTGGGTGTCGCGGTGCGGACGACCCACGACCGGTTCTCCGGTAGCGCGGTCCGCGATTTCGTGCCCATTCTGGTGGAACGCGCGGTACGCCGTGAGCTGGAGCCCGCGGCCGAGCCGGAGAGCGACACGGCGATCGGCGCGGACAACGCCGCGGCGCCGGCCGAGAAGCTCACGACGGGCTCCGGCGGGACCGTTTCCGTGGAGCGCGGCCGTGCCCCGGCCACCGGCCGCCGCGGTCTGTTCCTGCTGGCCGGTGCCGGTGTGGTGGCGGCGGGCGCGGCGGCCTGGTCGGTGACGAGATCGGGTTCCGACGCGACGCATGCGGCGGCGCCGGTCGCGGGCGCACCGCTGACGGCTGTCACCGGGGTCGTCGGTTCGGAGAAGACAGCGTTCTTCGGCGATCCGCGGGTCGCGGAGGTTTTTGCCGGCCACGGGTTCGAGGTCCGGGTGAAAGCGGCCGGATCGCGGGAGCTCGCCACCTCGATCGATCTCGCGGGGCAGGCCTTCGCCTTTCCGTCGAGCCTGCCCGCAGCCGAGAAGCTGAAGCGCGAGGTGGGGGTGCGGACCCAGTTCACGCCGTTCTATTCACCGATGGCGATCGCCACCTTCGCACCCATCGTGGAACTGCTCGACGCGGCCGGGGCGGTGAAATACGACGGTCCCGTCCCCGCGCTCGACTTCGCCGCCTATATCGATATGGTCCAGCGCGGTGTGCAGTGGGATGAGCTGGAGGGGAACCGGACCTATCCGGTCGCGAAGAATATCCTGGTCAGCACGACCGATATCCGGACCTCGAATTCGGCGGCCATGTATCTGGCAGTGGCCGGCTATGTCGTCAACGATCACGCCGTGGTGCGCGGGGCGGCCGCCGAACAGCATGTTCTGCCCACCTTGCAGCGGCTGTTCCTGGCCCAGGGGTACACCGAGGGCTCGAGTACGGGACCGTTCGAGGAGTACCTCACCGCGGGTATGGGGGCGACCCCGATGACCTGGATCTATGAGGCGCAGTACGTCGCGGCGGCCGTCGCGGGGCGGCTGCGCGACGATATGGTCCTGCTGTACCCGTCGCCGACGGTGCTGTCCCGGCACACCCTGGTTCCGCTCACCCCGGAAGGGGAGGAGATCGGGGCGCTGCTGCACAACGACCCCGATCTGCAGGCGCTGGCCGCCGAACACGGGTTCCGCACCGGTGATGCGGCCCGCTTCGACGAGGTGGTGACCGAGCACGAGGTGCCGGTCAGCCCGGATCTCGTCGATGTGGTCGATGTTCCGGCCTACGAAACTCTCGAACATCTGCTCGGCGGGGTCGCGGGCGCCTACTGACAGGGCCGGCGGGGGCCGGACGGTTCCCGCCGGCGACCTCACAACTGGGTGGCGACCTCGTTGGCGATGAGCGCCAGGTGTTCGAGATCGGTGAGGTCGAGGATCTGCAGATAGATCCGCTCGGTGCCGATCTCGCGGTAGCGTCCGATCTTGTCGACGACCTCGGCGGGCGACCCCGTCAGCCCGTTGGTGCGCAATTCGTCGACCTCACGCCCGATCGCGACGGCCCGGCGCGCGATCTCGGCCTCGGTGGTACCCACACAGGCGACGAGCGCGTTGGAGTACACCATGCTGTCCGCGGCCCGGCCCTGCGCCGCGACTGCCGCGCGGACCCGTTCGAACTGGGCGGCGCTGTCGTCGGCGGAGAGGAACGGAATATTGAACTCGCTCGCGTACTGCGCCGCCAGCCGGGGCGTCCGCTTCGGGCCCTGGCCGCCGACGATCACCGGCACGGGCTGCTGGACGGGTTTGGGCAGCGCCGGTGAGTGGCGGAGTTCGTAGTACTTCCCGGTGAAGTCGAAGGTTTCGCCGAGCGCGGTCTCCCAGAGGCCGGTGATCACCGCCAGTTGTTCTTCGAACCGGTCGAATTTTTTGTCCGGGAACGGAATACCGTAGGCTTCGTGCTCCTCGGCGAACCAGCCGGTGCCCAGGCCCAGCTCCACGCGACCGCCCGACATCTGATCCACCTGCGCCACCTGGATCGCCAGCGGACCCGGCAGCCGGAACGTGGCGGCGGTGACCAGTGTGCCGAGCCGGATCCGGCTGGTCTCCCGGGCCAGGCCGGCCAGGGTGATCCACGCATCGGTCGGGCCGGGCAGGCCGTCCACCGATCCCATGTGCAGATAGTGATCGGAACGGAAGAAACCCCCGAAGCCGAGTTCTTCCGCGGTCCTGGCCACCCGCAGGAGTGTCGTGTAGTCCGCGCCCTGCTGCGGTTCGGTGAAGATACGCAGTTCCATGCGCCTATCGTGCCGCACGGCCGGGTGGCGGCCCCGGCCGCCCTGCGGCGGCGGTGACCGTCACCGTCAGATCAGGCGTGCGGCCGGTCCGGTCATCGTGGTGGGCAGGACCTGGCCGGACCAGCCGCAGGGCAGACCGCAGCTGGCGATGACCACGGTTTCGATTTCGCCGGTGTCGTAGATACGGCGCGAGGATTCCGCGCGCGCGGGATAGCCGCACGATTTGCATTTACCGAAGTAGTTGAGGATTTCGTCGGTGTGGTTGCGGACCACCCGGCGCCGGGTCTCGGGCATGGTTTCCTCCGGGGTCGCCATTGACTGTTACGGCGCCGAATGTAATTCGCGCACAGGGGGTGTGTGGCCGGAGTGAGCCGGGGCTGGGAGCACTCACACCGTCGTCGCGGAAAGCTTTGGGCAACCTCCAACCATGAGGTCGGCGGGCTTTCGGGACCCGGGGTGAATATCCGGCAATTCGCTTCGTGACCTGTCACAGAGCCTCCCCGGAGCCGGTGCTACTCGCTGGTAATAACGGGGAGGCCGGGCTATTGTGAGCGACGTTACAGATGGGTTTCCCCGCCGACCCAGTTGTCCGTTGCGGGCCGACGAGAAGTTGTACGAGTTGGTTACCGACGTCATCGATGTGGTCGCGGATCTGCCCGCGGCGCGCGCCGCGGTATGGGATCTGCTGCTGGACCCGCAGACCTATCCGCGCGTGTTCACCGGGATCGGCGCCTGCTCCAGGCTCGACCTTCCAGGCGCCCAGCCGGTCTTCGAATTCCGGATCGGCACACCCGATACCGGTATCCGGGTGCTGCGGGTGCGGGTGGTCACCGGCCGCTGGTACGAAAGTTGTGAACTGCACGCGCCGGAGATCGGCAGTTTCGCCGCGCTGCGGTTGACCGGGGAGGGGGAGCGCAGCCGGATCGCGGTCACCTTCTTCACCCCCGGCCGGGTGCATCGGCAGGTGGCCGGCCTGTCGAATTCCGCCGTCCAGGATTGGGCGGTCAAGGGATTGCGCCGGATCGCCGATATCGTGCGCGGCGCCCGCACCTCGATCGTGGCCAACGGGGAGGCGTCGCCGGTGCGCCGCAGTTTCGGGGTGCTGCGGCAGGTCACCGCCAGCGGTGTGGTGCGTACCAACGCGCAGGTGGCGGTGAAACAGCTGCTGTCGCTGAATAAATGGGGATTCAACCTGGCCGGTGGCTACGCCGCCGGAGCCGCCTACTCGCCGCACCGGCTCGCCGTGATCGATGACCGGGGCGCCCGGACCTTCGCCGAGATGGACGAACGCACCACCGCGCTCGCCGGGGCCATGGCGGCGGCCGGACTCGGCGCCGGCGATGCCATCGGCCTACTGTCGCGCAATCACGCCGGCATGGTCGAAACCATGGTCGCCGCCGGGAAACTGGGCGTGGACGTGGCGCTTCTCAATGCGGGTCTGGCCGCGCGCACCATCGAGCAGATCGTTCAGCGGCACCGGCTCTCGGCACTGTTCGTCGATGCGGACCTGGAGGAGCTGGTGCAGTATCTGCACGCGGACCTGCCCCGGTTCACGACCGATTTGCCGGGGCCGTTGCCGGATCGCTACACCGTCGACGATCTGATCGATATGGGGGAACAGGATTTCCGCATACCGGCCCATCCAGGCCGCCTGATCGTTCTCACCTCGGGGACGAGCGGGGTTCCGAAAGGGGCACGGCGCCCGCACCCCAAAGGGTTCGCCACCATCGCCGCGCTGCTTTCCCGGATTCCGCTCGAAATGGAATCGGCAATGCTCATCCCGGCGCCGCTGTTCCATACCTGGGGGCTGGCCGGACTGCAGCTCAGTACCGCCCTGCGCTCCACGGTGATCCTGCCGGAACGTTTCGATGCCGAGGACTGCCTGCACCTGGTCGCCGAATACGGGATCACCACCATGATCGTGGTGCCGACCATGGTCAACCGCATCCTCGACCTCCCGCCCGCGGTGCGCGCCCGGTACGACACCTCGAGCCTGCGGCATGTGATCAGTTGCGGGGCACCGCTGGCCGGAGCCACGGTCCTGCGCTTCATGGACGCCTACGGCGATATCCTCTACAACGTCTACGGATCGACCGAGGTGTCCTGGGCGACCATCGCGACCCCGGCGGATCTGCGTTTCGCACCCACCACGGCGGGCCGGCCGCCGCTCGGCACCCGGGTCGCGGTGCTGGGCCCGGACCACAAACCGGTGCCGATCGGCGCCACCGGGCATGTCTTCGTGGGTAATCACATGCTGTTCGACGGCTATGTCAACGCCGCGCCGCCGGACGAGGCGTACGGCATGCTCGATACCGGTGATCTCGGATATTTCGATGTCAACGGGCGATTGTTCATCGCCGGCCGCGACGACGAGATGATCATCTCCGGCGGCGAGAACGTTTTTCCGCGTCCGGTGGAGGAGGCCCTCGCGCATCTGCCGCAGGTGAGCGAGGTTGCGGTGGTGGGTGTCCCGGACCCGGAATTCGGTCAGCGACTGGCCGCCTTCGTGGTGAAACACGAAGGGTCCGGGCTGGATCCGGATATGGTGCGCACCTATATCCGGCACCGCCTCAGCCGGTTTTCGGTGCCTCGCGACGTCACCTTCCTGCCGTCCCTGCCGCGCGGAGAAACCGGGAAGATCTTGAAATGGCTACTGGCAGGCGGGCACAACGGCGAGCTGCCGCCGCCGGGGATGGGCGGGCTGGGGGTCAGCGGGTCGGCGTGACCCGGCCGCGGCGGGGGCGATGACGCCCGCGCCGCGGCGCGTACGGATGCCCAGAAGATGCCGATGCCGAAGATATTTGCGCTGACATGGGGCAATCCGTGGTTGCCGCGGCGTGGGCCGGGCGCGCGGCGCGACCGCGGTGGCGGGCAAGGGGAACGGGGGCCACGGACCGCCGAGCGGGCACGGGTAGATTCAGCATCCGCATAGGCAATCGGTCAGGGAGAGGCATCCTCCGTGGTAGTAGTTTCCGTGCTCGCAGGGCTGGCCGCGGCGGTGGTGCTCGCCGGGTTGCACTGGTACCTGTGGCGACGGCTGGTCCGCGACACCACGCGAGCAGGTTCGATATGGCGGCCGATCGGCGCCGGGGTACTCGGCCTCGGCGTGGTGCTGATGGGGACCGCGTTCGGTGCGGTGTTCGCCGGCGCGACCTGGGATTCCTGGCGGCTCGCGGCGTGGCCGGGTTTCGTCTGGGCTGCCCTGTTCGTCTACCTGCTGATCGGTGTGCTGGCGGGCGAGATCATCCGCCCGCTGCTGTTGCGTGGGCTGGAGACCCGCGACGCCGGAACCGCCGCGCCGCAGCCGGCGGCCGCCCCCGCACGTGCGGCGCAGGCGCCGGAGCCCGTGGGTGCCGCGGTCGGTGACAGTGGGGAGCCGCCGCCCGCACCGGTGGCCGCGCCGGGGCCGCCGCCGGTCGTTCCCCCGGCTCCGCCCGCGCC
>NZ_JARWNW010000032.1 GCF_029868325.1 Nocardia carnea | reverse complement strand
TACCTGGCCAATATCAAGCGCCAATTGGCCGACCGGGGTCACGCGCACCTCCCGTACTGAAAAACGGGCTAAAACACCGTGGGCCACCCGCTCTGACCACCACGGCCGGCCCCGGGCTTACACCGGGGACCGGCCGGCAGGAAGGATTTCCGATGGCGCTGGACGCCGCAACCCGTACGGCGATCGCCGACGAACTGGCCGCCGCGGAACGCGACCGCACGACTGTGCCGCTGCTGACCGGGCGTTATCCGTCGATGACCGTCGAGGATTCCTATGCCGTGCAGAACGAATGGCGCCGCCGCGGTATCGCGGCGGGCCGCCGGCCGGTGGGCCGCAAGATCGGGCTCACCAGCAAGGTCATGCAGGCGGCCACCGGTATCACCGAACCCGACTACGGCGCGATCTTCGCCGACGCGGTATTCGACAACGGTGCGGTGATCGAGCATGCGCAATTCTCCAACGTCCGGATCGAGGTCGAACTCGCCTTCGTCCTCGCCGAACCCTTGCACGGACCCGATACGACCGTTTTCGATGTGCTGCGGGCGACCGAGTACGTCGTCCCGGCGCTGGAGATCCTGTCCTCGCGGGTCGAACTACCGGGCCGGACGATCGTCGACACCATCAGCGATAACGCCGCCTTCGGCGGGCTGGTGTACGGCGGCAATCCGGTGAAACCCGGTGATATCGACCTGCGCTGGGTCGCCGCGCTGCTGTACCGCAACGAGACCATCGAGGAATCGGGAGTCGCCGCGGCGGTGCTCAACCATCCCGCCACCGGCGTCGCCTGGCTCGCGAACAAACTCGCCCAGCACGGCGATCACCTCGCTGCGGGCGAGATCGTGCTGGCCGGCTCCTTCACCCGCCCGATGTGGGTGGAACCCGGCGATACTGTGCTCGCCGACTACGGACCGATGGGAACGATATCGTGCCGCTTCGTCTGACCCCCACCTTCCGGGACCGGCTGGCCGCCACGGACCGCACCCTCTACGGCGGATGGATCTGCTCCGGTTCCCCCGTGGTCGCCGAGATCATGGCCGGGGCGGGCCTGGATTGGCTGCTCATCGATATGGAGCACGCCCCCAACGGGCTGGAATCCACCCTCGCGCAGCTCTACGCCGTATCCGGTTACCCCTCGACCCCGCTGGTCCGCGTGCCCGTGGGGGAAACGGTGATCATCAAACAGGTTCTCGACCTCGGCGCGCAGAACCTGCTGGTTCCGATGATCTCGACGCCCGAGGAAGCCGCGGACGTGGCGGCCATGACCCGGTACCCACCCACCGGCCGGCGCGGTGTGGGCAGCGCCCTGGCTCGTTCCGCGCGCTGGAACCGGGTCGAGGGCTATCTGAACAACGATGCCGACCATGTTTCGGTCTTCGTGCAGATCGAATCGATCGAGGGCGTGGAGAACGCCCGCGCGATTGCCGAAACGCCAGGTGTGGACGGAGTTTTCGTGGGCCCCAGCGATCTCGCCGCTTCGATGGGGTTGCTCGGGCAGCAGACCCATCCCGAGGTGGTCGCCGCCGTGAAACGCGCATTCGCGGGAATTGCCGCGGCAGGTAAACCCATCGGGGTCAACGCCTTCGACCCCGCCGCCGCGCGGGACTACGCCGCCGCGGGTGCCCGGTTCATCCTCGTCGGCGCCGATGTGGCATTGCTGGCACGCGGTTCCGAGCAGCTGGCACAGACCTTTGTCGGCAGTAGCGAAGATCCCGCGCGTGCCTCGTACTGACCGTGCTGTGCACGCCACACCCGACAGCACCGAGGGCCTGCGCCGTGCCCGACTGTTCTCATCCTCAGGAGTGACGAAGTGACCGACCGCGAGAACACGCTGCTCTCCGCGACCCCGAACCAGCTTTTCATCGGCGGCGAATGGCTCGATGCCACCGGCGGCGCCACCTTCGAGGTGCGCGATCCCGCGACGGGACAAGTGGTTCGCTCGGTCGCCGATGCCACCCCCGGCGACGCTATCCGTGCCCTGGACGCTGCGGTGGCCGCGCAGGAGTCGTGGGCGGCCACCGCACCCCGGGTACGCAGCGAAATTCTGCGCCGCGCCTGGGAACTGGTGCAGGAACGTGCCGACGACCTCGCCCTGCTGATGACGGTGGAGATGGGGAAACCGCTGGCCGAGGCCCGCGGCGAAGTCACCTACGGTGGCGAATTCCTGCGCTGGTTCAGTGAGGAGGCCGTACGCGTCCACGGCCGGTACGGCAGCAATCCCGAGGGCACGGGACAGATGATCGTCTCGCAGCATCCGGTCGGGCCCTGCTTCTTCATCACCCCCTGGAATTTCCCGTTCGCCATGGCCACCCGCAAAATTGCGCCGGCACTGGCCGCAGGGTGCACCACGGTGCTCAAACCGCCGGAGGCCACACCGCTGACCACCCTGTTCTTCGCGCAGCTACTGGCCGACGCCGGGCTACCCGCCGGCGTGGTGAACGTGGTGACCACCGCTTCCGCGAGCAGTGTCTCGGCGCCGCTCATCGCCGACCCCCGGCTGCGGAAACTATCGTTCACCGGATCGACCGGGGTGGGTCGCAAGCTCATCGCCCAGGCCGCCGATACGGTTCTGCGTGTCTCGATGGAACTCGGCGGCAATGCCCCGTTCGTGGTTTTCGACGATGCCGACCTCGACAAGGCGGTCGACGGGGCGCTGGCGGCGAAGTTCCGCAATATCGGGCAGGCCTGCACGGCCGCGAACCGGTTCATCGTGCACGAGCGGATCGCCGGGGAATTCGCCGACCGGATCACCGCCCGGGTCGCGGCGATGACCATCGGCCGCGGCACCGAGGACGGCGTGACGATCGGCCCGCTCATCGACGACAAGGCGGTACACAAGGCCGCCGAACTCGTCGCCGACGCCACAGCGCGCGGCGCAGTGGTGCGTACCGGCGGGTCCCGGGTCGAGCGACCCGGAAGTTTCTACGAGCCCACGGTGCTCACCGGCGTCGCCGAGGGCAGCGAAATCCTGCGCGAGGAGATCTTCGGCCCGGTCCTCGCCATCACCACGTTCAGCACCGAAGACGAAGCCGTGCGGCTGGCGAACAACACCGAATACGGTCTCGTCTCCTACGTGTACACGCGTGACCTCGCCCGCGGCCACCGCATGATCGACCGGCTGGAAACCGGCATGATGGGCCTGAACGCCGGTGTCGTCTCCAATGCCGCGGCACCGTTCGGCGGGATCAAACAGTCCGGAATCGGGCGCGAAGGCGGATTCGAGGGTATCCACGAATTCCTCTTCACCAAATACACCCTCATCCCGAACGACTGAACCGAACCCGGGGTGGGCGGACCCGGCCCCGCTCACACGGGCGGAGCCGGGGCCGTCGCGTCGAGCCCACCTCGTGTTCAACGGCGAGAGCTCGACAGCCCGGGCACCTGCTAGGCACCCAACCGGCTCTGCCGGAACCGGGTGGGGTGCCGCTGGGCCGTACTGGAGCGGGGCAGATCCAGTCGCCGTCCGATTTCGGCCGCCGCGGTCTGCACCGACAGGTGTATCCGCTGGTCTGCGCGGATCTTCGCGACCGAGCCGAAAACCGAGATCGCGGCGGGCTCCCCGTGACCCATCGTCCCGATCGGTGCCGCCACACAGCTGAAACCCTTCATGCACCGCTCGTGCTCGTAGACCATGCGCAGTTCCCGGGCCCGGTCGATATCCGGTGAGCCGGCGAGAGTGGGCCGGTCGAGGGCGAGCAGGGCCTTGCCGATCGCCGAGGTCTCCGCACGCATCCGGCTGCCGACCCGCGACCGGATACCGGTGACGAGTTCCCCGCCGACCTTCTCCAGATAGACCACCTCGTCGCCGTCGAGTACGCCCAGATGCACGATGCAGCCGGTCACTCGGTGCAACCAGTGCAGGCTGGGGAGCGCGGCCCGACGCAGCGCGTTCTGCTGGGACGCGGCCGAACCGAGCTCGATGATGCGCATACCCAGCTGGTAGCTCTTGCCGTGCCGGTGCACCCAGCGCAACGCGACCAGCTGTTCCAGCGCGCGATGCGCCGACGACAGCGGTAATCCGGTGGCCGCGACGATCTGTGACAGGTTCATCGGTTCGGCACCGTCGAGCACATCGAGGATCGAGGCCGCGCGCTGCATGACTCCGGTCGGGGTCTCGCGGGAATTCTGCGACCGCATCCGGTCTCCTTCCTCTTTTGGCCGACGCGACGGGATAACTCCATGTCAGGGGTTCGCGACGCCATCTCGCACCCTAGGTCGCGCCGGGTACGGTGGGGACGAGTTTTTCCACTGTCCGGAAACTTCGCTATCGGACGGGATGGCGGCGGGTTGTAATCCGTGGATGACCGAACTCTGCTCATTCACTCCCGCTGCGCTGCTCGCGGGCCGGCGGGCCGTGGTCACCGGTGGTGCCGCCGGTATCGGCGCCGCCGTCGCGCGGGCCTTCGCCGCGCACGGTGCCGATGTCCTGGTCGCCGATATCGAGCCGATCGGTTCGGTCGATTTCGATACCGCCGCGGGTGGCTCGATAGCGCACGTGGAATGGGATGTGCGGGAATCGCCGTGCCCGCCCGCAATCGTCGAGCACCGGCCCCACGTACTCGTCAACAATGTCGGCCACTACCTGCAACCGCCGCATACCTTCGCCACCAACGCGCCCGCGTTGTGGGACGAACTGCACGACATCAATTTCGCGCACGTCCTGCGTCTGACCCATGCCCTGCTACCCGGGATGACCGAGCTCGGCACCGGTTCCATCATCAACCTCACCACGGTCGAGGGCCATCGCGCGATCCCCGGCCACGCCGTGTACTCGGGATACAAAGCCGCACTGACCGGATTCACCCGGTCGCTGGCCGCGGAGATCGGCCCCGCCGGAATCCGTGTCAACGCCATCGCCCCGGACCTCATCGAATCGGTCCAGGTGCCCTACGCGGCGCTCGTCCCCGAGGAGGACCGGCACCTGTGGCCGACCTGGTCACCACTCGGCGGTCCCGGACAGCCGGACGATGTGGCCGGGGTGGCGCTGTTTCTCGCCTCCGACCTGTCCCGCTTCGTCACCGGCGGCACCATCCACGTCGACGGCGGAACCCACGCCGCCGGTGGCTGGGTGCCGCGCCACTCCGGCGGCTGGACCAACCGTCCCCGCAATCCCTGACCCGACGCACCGAAAGACCTCTCTGAGATGAAAATTCTGATCATCGGCGGCACCGGCATGATCGGCGCGCACGCCGCGCTGCACCTGCGTGAACACGGCGACGATGTCACCATCGCGGCGCGCGGGGAGACCCCGGGCAACTCCCCGGTCGCCGGATTTCCGCTACTCACAGGCGATTACACCGTTCCCACGTTCACCCGGGAACAACTGTCACGGTTCGACGGTATCGTCTTCTCCGCCGGCCAGGATGTGCGGCACAAGAAAGCGGACGACGACCCCCAGCGGTTTTGGGCGGATACCCAGATCGAGGGCGTGCCGCGGTTCGCCGCACTCGCCAAACAGGCCGGTGTGGGCCGGTTCGTGCAGGTCGGCAGCTACTACCACCAGCTGCGACCGGACCTCGCGGCCAACAACCCGTATATCGCGGCACGCAAGGCCGCCGACGAGGGTGCTCGCGCGCTCGCGGACGAATCGTTCAGTGTGTGCACGCTCAATCCGCCCTCGATCATCGGCGCGGTCTCCGGTGCCTCGGCCCGCCGTTACCGGCGGATGGTCTCGTGGGCGGCCGGGAAAGAGCCCGATATCCCCGATTTCGCCCCGGTCGGCGGCACCAACTACATGTCCGCCGCCTCACTCGCACAGGCGATCCGCGGTGCCCTGGCCGACGGGGAATCCGGTGCGGCGTACCTCATCGGTGACCAGAACCTCTCCTACCGGCAGTTCTTCCAGATGATGGTCGACGCCGCGGGCGGGGCGCGGGAAATCACCGAACGCGACGAACAGCATCCGCTGCTGCCGGACGCCGCCATCATCCAGGGCCGCGGCAACACGCTGGCCTACGAACCCGAGGCCGGCGAAGTGCGCCGGCTGGGTTACACCCGCAACGACTGCGCCCGTGCCGTCGAAGCGCTCATCGACGTGGTCCGCACGACCGCACACTGAACCATCCCATTTTCCGCGCGGCGGGGGGGGGGGGGGGTTTAGACAAAACCCCCGCGCCCCCCCGCCGGGGTGGCAGAACCAGCCGGGGGCCCCAAAAAAAAAAAAAAACCACCCCCCCCCCCCGGAAAAAAAAGGGG
>NZ_JARWNW010000031.1 GCF_029868325.1 Nocardia carnea | reverse complement strand
CGCCCCCCCCCCCCCCCCCCCCCCCCCCCCCCCCCCCCCCCCCCCCCCCCCCCCCCCCCCCCCCCCCCCCCCCCCCCCCCCCCCCCCCCCCCCCCCCGATGCGTTGAGGGGTTGTGTTTCCGGCGCCTGCGAACCCCGAAGACGGGCCCCTCCTCCGGCTGCCGCCGGCATTCGCGGCAACCTCCCAGTGCGCTTCGGGCAGTGGAGCCGGACGGATGAGGCGGCCTTGTCGATCTCGGCGCCACCCCGGTTCGGGCGGACCTGTTCGATTCTCTGTCGCCGGCCGCGCTGTGGGTGGTTTACCCGAGCGCGCCGTCGCGCCGGTCGTCCGGCAGGACGAGAACCAGACGGACTCCGCCGAGTGTGCCGTCGTCGAAGTAGGCCCGGCCGCCGTGTAACTGGGCCTGCTGGGCGACCAGTGCCAGACCGAGTCCCGATCCGCCCTTGTGGGCGCCGGTACCGCGCGCGAAGCGGGCGAAAACCGATTCCCGCTCGCCGGGCGGTATCCCGCGGCCGTTGTCGTCGACGGAAATGACGATGGTGCCGTCGTCGTGGCGGTGGGCCGACAGCACGGCTTCGGTCGCCTCGCCGTGTTTCACCGAGTTCTTCAGGGCATTGTCCACCGCCAGCCGCAAGCCCGCGGGCAGCCCGCGGGTGACCAGTTCGGCATCGGTATCGACGCGGACCACCAGGCCGGGGTAATGGCGCATCGCATCGTGGGCAGCCAGATCGCACAGTTCGGCGATATCGGTGTCGATATGGTCGCGTTCGGAGGTCAGGTCGCCGGAGGCCAGGCGTTCCAGTGCGGCCAGGGTGGTTTCCACCCGTTCCTGGCTGCGTTGCAGGTCGGCGAGGATTTCGGTGCGCTGTTCCTCGTTCAGGTCCAGCGTCGCCAGCACCTCGAGGTCGGTGCGCATCGCGGTGAGCGGGGTACGCAGTTCGTGCGCCGAGACCGCGGCGAAATCCCGCGCGGTTTCCAGGGCGGCCGCCGTTTCGGTCTGTGCCTGGTCGACCCGGCGCAGCATGGTGTTCACCGCATCCGCCAACTGCTCGGCCTCCAGCACGCCGGAGCTGTCCACCGGTTCGGGGGTGGCGTCACGAAAGCCGGTCCGGGCGCCGACCTGGCGGGTGAGCACCACGATCGGCCGGACTGCCCGGCCGCCGAACAGCCAGCCCAGCGCCGCCGATGCGGCGATCGCCGCCAGGCCCGCGAACAGCAGCCATCGTTGCTGGTCGGCCGTCGCCTGCGCGGCATCCGTGGCGGGGATCCCCAGCGATACCGTCCGGCCCGTCGGCTGGTTCTCGGTGGTGGTGAGCACCCGGTACGGGGTGTCGTCCACGGTGACCGTGCGTGATCCGGGGTCCAGTTCCGGCAGCCTGGTGACGCTGGAGGCCACCACCTGACCGTCGTCCCGGACGGTCAGCGCCATATCCCGGTCCGGCCCCACCAGGTTCACGATCCCGACCGCGATCACCGGGTCGATCACCACCAGCCGGGAGGCGATCCGCAGCTGCTGATCGGTCTGCTGCAGGTTGTTGCGTTCGATCGCCGGTACGGCGATGGCACTGACGAGCGCGACGATGAGTACCGATCCGGCGGCGGCCGCCCCGGCGACCCGGGTGCGCAGTGAATACGATCTGCGGCGCCGGCGGGTGACGCCGTCGCTCACTTGGTGTCCCGCAGGACGAACCCGACGCCGCGGATCGTATGCAGTAGCCGCGGGGTGCCGTCGACCTCCAGTTTCCGGCGCAGGTAGCCGACGAAAACGTCGACCACATTCGTATCGGCGGCGAAATCGTAGCCCCATACCAGTTCCAGCAGCCGTTCCCGGCTCAGTACCACCCCCGCGTTGCGGGCCAGTGTGGACAGCAGTTCGAACTCGCGTTTGGTCAGATCGATCTCCTGGTCCCCCAGAACCGCGCGGTATCCGGCGGTATCGACCTGTAGCGGCCCGACCACGATGGTGTCGGAGGGCCCGGTCGATGCGGTATCGGTGCGCCGGCGCAGCAGCGCTTTGATCCGGGCGACCAGTTCGGCGAGAACGAACGGTTTGATCAGGTAGTCGTCGGCCCCCGATTCCAGCCCGGCGATCCGGTCGCCCACCGAACTACGCGCGCTGAGCACACAGATCGGCACCTCGTTGCCCATCGCCCGCAGCGCCGTCACCACCCCCGCACCGTCGAGCACCGGCATGTTCATATCCAGCACGATCGCGTCCGGCCCGTTATCGGCCACCGCCCGCAGCGCCGCCGCCCCGTCCCGGGCGATACTCACCTGGAACCCGGACAGGCGTAAACCGCGCTCCACCGACGCGAGTACATCCTCATCGTCGTCGACAACCAGAACCGCGGGTTTGTTGGTCCGCTCCACACCGCCCAGTGTATTGACGCACCCGGAGGCGCCCCGCCCGCCGTCTCCAGGTGTTTGCACCGGGCGAGGCCCCCATCGAAGCGACCCGCATTTCCGCCCCGCCGCGTACCCGACGTGCCCAGCGGCGGCGCCGAGTTCAGCGAGGCCCTGAAAGGTTTTGGCCCGTCCAAGGAGGGCCAAAACCCCGCGCCCCCGGGGGCGGCGGCATATTTTCCGCGCAGTTGGTGTGGGAGGGGTGGGCCCCGCCATGGTGGCCAAAACCCCCGCGCCGCCGGAGGCGGCGCAATAGATACAGCTCAGTAGCTGTGGCAGGTGTCGGCCACGCCTTGCAGAGTGGCCTGCATCTGCTGGGCGCGCGGGTCGTTCTCGGCCTGCTGGGCGGCCTGCGGGTTCTGCTCGATGTACTGCTGCAGTTCGGCCCGGCGCTGTTCGACCGGCTGATCGAACTTCGCCTGCAGCTTGGCCTTGGCATCAGGGTTGGCATCCAGCATGGCCGCGAGTTCCGGGGCCTGGTCGTGGAGTGCGGCATCGACCTGGGCGAAGGAGCAGTTACTGGTCAGGAGGGGTTCTGCCATCTCCATGGGGCCCGCCGAGGCGACGGCGGGGCTCAGGAAGGCGGTGGCCGCGGCGGCCGCTCCCAGGGTGAGGGTGGTGAGACCGAACTTGCCGAACCGCCGGTTCGTGGTGTGTGCCATGGGGACTACTGCCTCCTACGTGTCGAGTCGAGCCGTGGCTCGTGGACCCCTCAGACCGTATGGGGCAGTGTTGGCCCGACTCTGAGGTTTTCTTAAGAGGAGTTTGTGTTTTGTGGCGGCTGGATGATCCGGGCCAGTTCGTCGAGGACAGTGGGATCCTCGATGGTGGAGGGTATTTCGTAACTCTCGCCCGCTGTCATCTGGCGGATGGTTTTGCGGAGAATCTTGCCGGAGCGGGTTTTCGGCAGTGCGGGGACGACGACGGCGTCGTACAGTCCGGCGACAGCGCCGATTTGGGTCCGGACTCGCTCGCTCAGTTCGTCGCGCAGCGTTTCGATATCTATCCGGGCATCGGATTTGAGTACTACATAAGCGATCGGCCGTTGCCCTTTGAGTTCGTCCGGAAGTCCGATCACCGCGCATTCGGCAACGGCTTCGTGCCCTGCGACGGCGGCTTCGATACTGCCCGCGGAAAGGCGGTGCCCCGCCATATTGATCACATCATCGCTGCGGCCGAGGACGAAAAGGTATCCGTCCTCGTCGAAATAGCCGGAGTCACCGGTCAGGAAATGACCCGGATACGCCGCCAGATAGGACCGCTTGAACCGCTCTTCGTCGTGCCACAGGCCGGTCAGCGCGCCGGGTGGTAGCGGAAGACCGATGACGATATTGCCCTCGGTGTTCGCCGCGACCGGATTACCCGAGGAATCCAGGACCCGCAGGCGGTAGCCGGGCACCGGTACCGAGGCGGAACCCGGTTTGATCGGCAGGCGCTGTATCCCGAGCGGATTGGCGCAGATGGGCCAGCCCGTTTCGGTCTGCCACCAGTGATCCACCACCGGGCAGTCGTCGCGCCCGGCGAGCAGTGTTTCGTCGGCCCAGGTGAAAGTGGCGGGGTCGAGCCGTTCGCCCGCGCAGAACAACGCGCGCAGGGAGGAAAGATCGTGCTGGTGGGCCAATTCGGCCGCGGGGTCGGCGCGGCGGATGGCCCGCAGCGCGGTGGGGGCGGTGAAGAAGGTGTGTACCCGATGCCGCGCCACCACTTTCCAGAACGCGCCGGCATCCGGGGTGCCCACGGGTTTGCCCTCGAACAGCAGCGTCGTGGCCCCGGCCAGCAGCGGGGCGTAGACGATATAGGAATGGCCGACCACCCAGCCCACATCGGAGGCGGCCCACATCACCTGGCCCGGCCCGACATCGTAGATATTGCGCATGGACCAGGTCAGGGCGACGGCATGCCCGCCGTTATCGCGCACCACCCCCTTCGGCTTACCCGTCGTACCCGACGTGTACAGCACGTACAGGGGATCGGTTGCCGCGACCGATACCGGGTCCACGGGTGCGGCATCACGTACCGCGGCGTCCCAGTCGAGCCAGCGTGCCGCGCCGCCGGCGACCGCCCCGAAATCGTGCTCGGGAAATCCGGCGCGCTGTTTCACCAGGACGGTCCCGGGGGCCGCGGTCTCCGCGAGTTCGAGTGCCCGGGCCACGATAGGGGGGTAATCGATGGTGCGGTTGGGTTCCAGGCCGCCCGAGGCGGTCACGATCAGCACCGGATCCGCATCATCGATACGCGCCGCCAGCTCGGGCGCGGCGAACCCGCCGAACACCACCGAATGCACGGCCCCGATCCGGGCGCAGGCCAGCATCGCGACGACGGCCTCGGGAATCATCGGTAGGTAGATAACGACCCGGTCACCGGCCTGAACGCCGAGGTCACGCATGGCGCCGGCGAATCGGGTGACCCGGTCGAGGAGTTCGGAATAGGTGTAGACCCGGCTTTCGCCGGTCATCGCCGATTCGTAGATCAATGCGGATTGCTCACCGCGGCCGCCGATCACATGCCGGTCGAGCGCGTTGTAGCACGTATTGAGGCGGGCTCCGGGAAACCAGCGCGAAATCGGGCGGGCGGTGTCCAGCGCCTGCTCGGGTGGGGTATCCCAGTCGATATCCGCCGCGGCCCGGGACCAGAACTCGGCGGGATCGACCAAACTGGTCTGATAGACCGGTCGATACTCGTTCCTCGCGTTCACCCGTGCTCCCTAGCCTCGCAGCAATCCTCGCCTCGATAGATCAGCACGATTGTGGCAGACTTCACGCGACCCCCTGACGGGTGTCGCGACCATGGCTTATGCCTGTAATCGGCTGGTCAACGTGCGCCAACCCGGGCCTAGTACACCAAGAAGTTATTGATCCGTTAGAATCTGATGACACGAATTCGGTCCGTCGTAGACGCAATTTCTCGGCCAGCCGCGACCCACGGGCAGCTCCACCCGTCGAGCCACTATGCGAGTGTGGAGTTCCCCTGTGGTGCATGGCTGGGGCCAGGTTGGAAAGTGAGTGGGAATGCGTGACGCCGCTAGGTCCGGCACGAAGCGCTGGGCGCTGAGTAACTGGGACCTTCGCTGGAAGGTTACGGCCGTCCTGGCTGTGCCGTTGGCGGTCGCGGTCGGACTCGGTGTGTCGAGGATTTCGGCGCAATGGGGCGAGGCGAATCGGCTGGGCTCGTCGGCCGAGAACGTCAGTCTCGTCCCGGCGGTCCTCGATCTCAGTTCGGCCACCTCGACCGTCGCCGGCTCACAGGCCATCGCGATCGCGCCCAACCGATCCATGGTCACCGATGACAACCTGACAACCCTGGATCAGACCATCGCGGCGGCCAAGGATGCGCTCGCCGACCTCGACGACCTTCCGGGCGCGCACCAGGCGCTGTCGGAGATGATCGATCAGGCCGAGCAGGTACGCGCCGGCGGTCTGGCACCGTCGGGTTCGCCCGACGAGGCAGTCGCGGAGCTGGACCGAGCCCGTAACGCCGGTGTCCGCACCGTGGAAGAGATCATCGGCGAGGTCGGCGACCCGTCGATCGACCCCGACAAACTCCGGCTCGTCGACGCGCTCAACCTGCGTTCCGCCATGGTCGGCGAGATCACCGCCGCCGCCGAACTGCTGCGGGATCAGGAAACCGGTGAACAGGCCTACCGGGCCGCGACCGATACCGAACTCGCCCTGCTGAACATTCTGAGCCAGCGCTACAACGCCGAAGACCCCGATATCGTGGCCCTGCGCGAGGGGGTCATGACCCGGCAGGCGATGCTGGACACGCCCGAGGCACAAGCCGGCCGGATCCCGCTGGGCGAAGCCCGCGAATCGCTGCTGGCGAGCACGTCGACCACCGATAAACTCATCGGCGAGGCGACCACCGAAATCGATAACGGTGTACAGCGGATGGCCGACCGGGCACTGTCCGACGCCGTCGTCTACTCCATCGTGGTGCTGCTGACCATCCTCGCGGCCTTGCTGCTGGCCGTATTCGTGGCCCGGTCGATGATCGTGCCGCTACACCGGCTGCGGCTGGCCGCGCTACGCGTCGCCGAAAGCGATCTGCCCGACGAGGTCGCCCAGTTGCGGACCGGTGCCGCACCGGAAGAGGTCCCGCTCGAACCGATGCCCATCCGGTCCGAGGAGGAGATCGGCCAGCTGGCCCGCGCGATCGACGATATCCACGGTCAGGCGCTGCGCCTGGCAAGTGATCAGGCGCAGATGCGTTCCCAGGTCAACGATATGTTCGAGACCCTGGCGCGGCGCAGCAAATCGCTTGTCGACCATCAGCTCAGCCTCATCGAGGCGATGGAGTACGACGAGAAGGATCCGCGCCTGCTGGAGAACCTCTTCCGGCTGGACCATCTCGCCGCCCGTATGCGCCGTAACGGCGACAACCTGCTGATCCTGGCCGGTACCAAACAGCGCCGCGCGAAATCGGCGCCGGTCGAGATCGCCGATGTGCTGCGCGCCGCGATCTCCGAGGTCGAGGACTACGAACGCGTCAAGCTGGGCGCCACCCCGCGCGGTGCCCTGATCGAACCGGCCGCTTCCGATATGGCGCATCTGTTCGCCGAGCTGCTGGACAACGCGCTGCGGGCCTCGCCGCCGGAAACCGATGTGAAGTTCACCTTCGCGCAGGCACACGACCAGGGCCTGCTGATCGAGGTCGCCGACCGCGGTATCGGTATGCCGCCGAGCGAGATGGCCGAGATCAACCGCCGGCTGGAGAACACCGCCGAACCCGGCCCGGACACCGCCCGTCATATGGGTCTGTTCGTCGTCGGCCGGCTCGCGGAACGGCATGGTCTCAACGTCCGGCTGCGGCCGACCTTCGATACCGCCCGCGATCCCGGTGTCACGGTGACCGTGCATGTGCCGATGAGCCTGATCGTGGCGGGCGAAACCCAGATCCTGCCGCTCGCGACCGGTTCGGGTCCGCAGCCGCTGGTGCCCAGCGACGCCGGTAAGAAGCCGAAACCGGACCAATCGGCCGACGAGGCCGCCGCCGCGGCGCTGCGCAATGCCGGCGGCCAATCCATGCAGACCCGCGGTATCAGTCGTACCGCCGACGGCAACATGATGGTCACCGTCGATCCGGGAATGAGCGGTCCGCTGCCGGCGGTCGAACGGCAAAAGCCGGGCGAGCGTCCGGCCGCTCCGGCGCCGACGGGCCCGGGTGGGCTGCCGCAGCGCCAGCCCGGTTCCGCGATGGCCGGTGGTCTGCGTGACGGTGAACAGGGCACCACGAGCCTGCGCCAGGCCAGCGCCGGCAGTACGGCGCAGCGCGGCAAGCTCGCCGCCGCCAACCTCCCCAAGCGGAATCTCGGCCCCGGCGGCGCCGGGGGCGGTGCCACCCCGACCCTGCCACCGCGTACCCCGGGTGATTCGCCCGCGGGTGGCGCACGTCCCACGGAGAGCGGCCCCAGCGGTTTGCCGCAGCGTCAGGCGGGCACCGGTGGGTCGCAGCCGGGTGCCGGTGGTCTGCCGCAGCGTCAGCCCGGTGGGGGAGACGCACAACGGCCCGGTCTCAATGGTCTGCCGCAGCGTCGGCCCGCGGGTGAGGACGCTTCGCAGTCCGGGCCGGCTGGTCTGCCGCAGCGTCGGCCGGCCGGTGGGGACGCGCCGCAGTCCGGGCCGGGTGGCCTGCCGCAGCGTCGGCCCGGCGCAAACGGTGCCCCCGGGGATCCCCAGACACCGCCCGCGCGCCCGGATTCCGAGCGCCCCGCCGAAACCGCATCGGAAACCGGGGCACCACAGCGTGCCTCCGGGCCGGTGCCCCCGCGGCGCCCCGCACCGCAGGGGCCCAATGGACTTCCGCAACGGGAACCCGGTACCAACGGTGCCCGCGAATCCGGCGGTCCGGGTCTGCCCCAGCGCCGCCCGGCGGGCGAACAGGGCCGGAGTGACCGGCAACCGCCGCAGCCGGCCGATCCCACGTCCGGTGCTCTGCCCACCGCGGGGGAAGCGACGCGTAACGGTCTGCCGTCCCGCGAAACCTCCGGTGAGCTGCCGGCGCAACGTGACCCGGCCGACGGCCTGCCGTCCCGGGACTCTTCCGGCGAACTTCCCGCCCAGCGGGGTCCCGCCGGTGCTCCGCCGCCCCGGCACGAATCCCCGGGCGGCGGGTTGCCGCAACGCGGTACGGGCGGTAGCGGCCTGCCGCAGCGCGGCGGCCCGGCCGGTAACGGCCGCCCCCGGCCCGCGGCTGCAGAAAACGGCCTGCCGCAGCGAGAGAACGCTACAGCGCCGCGCCCGCCCCGCCTTGATGAATCGGGTGGGCTGCCGCGGCGGCAGCCGGGTGGATACACCGCCGAGCGGTTCGACAACCCGCCGGGTGTCGCGCTGCCCCGGGAACCGGAACCCGCCGAGGGCTCCGCACCGGCCCGCGAACCCGGACGGCACAGCTACAAGTCCAACCCGGCGAAGACCGCTTCGTTCTTCCAGACCCGGCTGCAGCCGGCCGAGGAAACCGACAACGTGATGGGCGGTACGCCCATTTTCGCGGAGATGATGTCGGCCTGGCTGTCGGATCCGAACGCCGATCGTTCCCAGGCCGTCGCCTCCTTCGAATCACCGGGCGACGAGGGCTGGACGGCTGCTCGGCGGGCCAGCGAGGCCGAACCCGAAACCCGCACCGCGGCCGGTCTTCCACAACGTAATCCGGGCGGCCGGCTGGTGCCCGGCGCCGTCAACGGCGCCCAGGAGCGGACGCCGAGTCGCAATCCCGAATCGATCCGGTCTAGTTTGAGTCGGCACCAGCAAGGTGTTCGGGATGGCCGTGCAATGCGAGCAATGAACCTAACCGGAGACAAAGGAGACCGATGAACCCCGAACTAGGTGGTACGAACCGTCAGTTGGATTGGCTGGTTTCGAACTTCGCAGGCGAGGTTCCTGGCGTAGCCCATGCCGTCCTGGTCTCGGCCGACGGCCTGCTGATGGCGGCGAGTGCCCAGCTACCGGTCGATCGGGCCGAACAGCTCTCCGCTGTTACGGCCGGTCTGGCCAGTCTCTCGGTGGGTGTGTCCAATCTCTTCGAGGGCGGGACGGTCCTGCAGTCCGTCGTCGAAATGGAACACGGCTACTTGCTGTTGATGGCGGTGGGCGACGGGTCATACCTCGCTGTCCTGACCAACACGTCCTGCGATATCGGACAGGTCGGATACGAAATGGCTTTGTTGGTCGAACGCGTGGGCCAGACAGTTCAGGCCACTCCGCGCGTCACAATGGGTTCCTGATGGTGGGATGGACATAGAGGATCACCGCGTGGGAGGCTCCGAGCCCAGTCTCGTGCGTCCGTACTCGCTGACGGCCGGCCGTACCCGGCCGAAGGTGGAGTTGGCGCTCGAGGCTCTCGTCGCGTCCCATCCCATTCCGCTCGAACGCCAGTACGAACTGAGCAATATCGAGAACTCGATAGTCGAGTTGTGCAGGGAGTCGCCGTCGGTCGCCGAACTAGCGGCGCGACTGGGTATACCGATCGGGGTGGCGCGTGTATTGGTAGCGGACCTGATCGAAGCCGGGCATGTCCGCGTTTCGGCGACTTTGAAAGACGATTCCAGCGACGATGAACGTCGCGAGCTGATCGAAAGGGTTCTCAGTGGACTCCGGCGTATATGATTCGACGGCGCAGGTCGATACCCGTGTCAGCAAGCCGACCTCGGCAAAGATCGTGGTCGCAGGCGGGTTCGGCGTGGGCAAAACGACGCTGGTGGGGGCAGTTTCGGAAATCGTCCCGTTGAGAACCGAGGCTCTGGTGACCAACGCCAGTGCCGGGATCGACAGTCTCGCGGGTATCGAGAGCAAATCCACCACCACGGTGGCCATGGACTTCGGCCGCATCAGCCTGGCCGACGACCTGGTGCTGTACCTGTTCGGCACCCCGGGCCAGTACCGCTTCTGGTTCATGTGGGACGACCTGATCCGTGGCGCCATCGGCGCGGTGGTGCTGATCGATACCCGGCGACTGGAGGACAGTTTCGCGGCGGTCGACTACTTCGAGGCGCGCAATCTGCCGTTCCTCGTCGCGCTCAACCAGTTCGACGACGCTCCGCAGTATCCGATCGAGGATATCCGGCAGGCGCTGGCGGTTCCCGCCGATGTGCCGATCATGCCGATCGACGCCCGGCGCCGGGAACCGGCCAAGGAAGCGCTGGTGCGGCTCACCGAGTACGCCCTGCAGAAGGTCACCCGCGGCTACTGATCCGGTGCCCGTCATACTGGTCGGCGTGCCGGTAGGGACAGTTGGGGTGCCGGGCGACCCGGGACGGCTCGGATGACGCCGGCGAAACGCCGGATCGGCTCTCGCGAGCTTCTCGACGCGCTGCTCGATCCGGGAACCTTCGTGAGCTGGGATGCGCCGCCGATAGCGGTGGCGCAGACCGGCGCCTACCGGTCCGCACTGGCCGAAGCGGCCGCAGCGGCGGGTACCGACGAATCGGTACGCACCGGTGAAGGCCGGTTGCGTGGCCGCCGGATCGCGGTCATCGCCTGTGAGTTCGCGTTCCTGGCGGGCTCGGTGGGCGTTGCCGCCGCCGAACGGATCGTCCGCGCGGTCGAGCGGGCGACAGCGGAGGGTTTACCGCTGGTCGTATCGCCTACTTCGGGCGGCACCAGGATGCAGGAGGGCACGGTCGCCTTCGTGCAGATGGTGAAGATCGCCGGCGCGGTCGCCGCGCATAAATCGGCCGGGCACCCCTACATCGTGTACCTGCGGAATCCGACCATGGGCGGGGTTTTCGCGTCGTGGGGGTCGCTGGGGCATATCACCTTCGCCGAACCCGGCGCACTCATCGGCTTTCTCGGGCCGCGCGTGTACGAGGCGCTGTACGAGCGGCCCTTCCCGCCCGGCGTGCAAACCGCGGAGAACCTGTATCGGAGCGGGGTCATCGACGGGGTCGTCGAGGTATCGGTCTTCCGGCGGATCGCCCACCGGGCACTGAGCGTGTTCAGCGGCATTCCGGACGAGCCGAAACCCGCAGCCGGAGAACATCCTTCCGGCGTCGAACCGGTGGGTGTGGCCTCGTCCACCGCGAGTTCTGCGATTCCGGAGACCGAGGTCCTGGACACCGGGACTCCAGGTGCCGAGTCCGTGCGTCCCGGAGGTGGTCAGCAGACGGGCGGGGACACCGGACCGGTCGAAGCGTGGGAGTCGGTGCGTATTTCGCGGCGCCCCGATCGGCCGGGGATTCGTGAACTTCTGCGCCGGAGCAGGCAGCGGGTGCCGCTCAGCGGAACGGGTCAGGGGGAGACGGACCGCACGGTGGTCCTCGCGCTGGCCCGCTTCCAGGGCCGTCCGTGTGTGGTGTTCGGACACGATCGCGCGCACCAGGATCCGGAGCACACCATGGGCCCGGCTGCCCTGCGGTCGGCGCGGCGCAGTATGCAGCTTGCTGCCGAATTGCGGCTGCCGCTGGTGCTGGTGATCGATACGATCGGTGCCGCGTTGTCCAAGGAGGCGGAGGAAAGGGGCCTGGCGCCCGAAATCGCCCGCTGCATTGCCGATCTGGTGACACTGGATACGCCTACCGTTTCGGTGCTGCTCGGCCAGGGAACCGGCGGCGGTGCGCTGGCGTTGCTACCGGCGGACCGGGTGCTGGCCGCGACACACGGTTGGCTGGCGCCGCTGCCGCCCGAAGGGGCGAGCGCTATCGTGCACCGCGACACCGAGCACGCTGCGGAATTGGCCGCGCAGCAGCGGATCCGGTCGGCGGATCTGCTGGCCGACGGGATCGTGGATCGAATCGTGCCCGAATACCCGGACGCAGCAGCGGAACCGGACGATTTCTCCCGCCGCATGGTCGCCGCCATAGCCGAAGAGTTGATTACGCTGTCGGACCGACCCGCGCAGCGGTTACGGGAGGTCCGGCACCTCCGGTACCGCCGCCTGGGGCTTGGCCCGGCATAGCCATGCGAGAGGCCGAGCGGTGGCGTCACCGGGAACCGCCCGGCTCTCGCTGCCCTGTTCCGAACCGCCGGCCGATCGCAGCGGGGGATGGTCCTGAGATCGCCTTCGCTCAGCTCTCCGGTTCCGGGTCGGGCTTCGACCAGGCGAGGATCATGGCCGGTGCGCACCCGCCGGCCAGCAGCGTCGCCAGGAGCATGACGCCGCCGGCGTAGGCGGTGCGGAAGGCGTCGGCCTCCGGGAACAGTGCGCCGCTGTAGATGAGGTACATCACCGGGACGATGCAGAGTGATTGCGTAATGGTGAGACCGATCGAGCGGGCGGTTTCGCGCTGGGCCATCTCGAGTTCGTCGAGGGTTTCGGCGGGTGCGTTGTCCTGTGCGTGCGACACGATCCGCAACATGGTCCAGGACGGCAGGAAGATCAGGGCGCTCAGGCCGCCGGCGAGTGCGGCCCATTCGAGGCCGAACGCGCACAGTACCCCGGCGGCGAACAGCGCGGTGAGCGCCACGGCGACGGTGATCACCAGCGCGTGCCGGCGGCCGCGGGTGCGCCAGCCGGGCAACATTCCGGCGAGCTGTTTTTCCCGGACGAGCCACCGCCGGACGCGGTAGGCCTGGTAGCGGTCGAGCAGGGTGGACGGTGCGGTGGCTGCGGTCATGGCAGCTTTCCTTTCTCGCGCGGATAGAGCTCGGCCGACAGCGGGGTGAATTCGGTGCGGGAGAACACCGCCTCGACCGGCAGCCCGAACACCTCGCAGATCCGCAGGGCCAGGTCCAGGCTGGGGTAGTGGTTGCCGCGTTCGAGTGCGCCGATCGTCTGTGGGTTGACGTTCACCGCTTCCGCCAGTGCGGCCCGCGACATCCGGTGTTCCGCGCGCAGTACTGCGATGCGGTTGTAGATGGGGAGGGTTTCCCCCCGTCTTACTGGGCTCACACAACAGAGTGTTGTAAAAACCCAACATTTTGTCAAGGTGATGCGGACACGGGACCCGGATTCGTTGACCTGCCGCCGAACCGCTCCTACCGTCGAAGCGGTGACCACTAGACGTGAGATCGGTGTTGTCCCGCCCATCGTGCTCAACGATGGGAGCCTGATTCCGCAACTCGGTTTCGGGGTCTTCCAAGTACCGCCGGACCAGGTCTTCGATACCGTCACCGCCGCGCTGCGCGCCGGGTATCGCAGTATCGACACCGCGGCCGCCTACGAGAACGAAGAAGGCGCCGGCCGCGCCATCCGGCAGTTCGGTCTACCCCGGGACGAGGTCTTCGTCACGACCAAGCTCTGGAACTCCGAGCAGGGCTACGAATCGACCCTGCGCGCCTGCGCGGCCAGCCTCGACCGGCTGGGCCTGGAGTACCTGGACCTCTATCTGATCCACTGGCCGGTTCCCGCCGCGGATAAATTCGTGGACACCTTCCGCGCCTTCCAGCGTCTGAAGGCCGACGGCCGGGTGCGGTCCATCGGCGTCTCGAATTTCCGCGTGACCGATCTGGAAAGGATTGCCGCCGAAACGGGGGAGACGCCGTCGGTGAACCAGATCGAATTGCATCCCCGGCTCGTGCAGCGTGAACTGCGCGAATACCACGCCGAACACGCCATCGCCACCGAGGCTTGGAGCCCGCTCGGCCAGGGCACCCTGCTCGGGGGGGGCGGGGGGTGCCCCGGGGGCCGGGGGGGGGGGGGGGGGCCGGGGGCGGGGCCCGCCGCCGGGGCCCGCCGCTAACCCCGACCCCGGCATTGTGGGGGCCGCCCGGGGGGTGGACCCCCCACACCCACCCCCACAGCGGGGGCCCCCCCCGGGGGGGGCGCCGGTCCCGGGGC
>NZ_JARWNW010000030.1 GCF_029868325.1 Nocardia carnea | reverse complement strand
GATTTCCCCCGCCCACGCACCGTCGATCGGGCCGAGTTCGCCGACCAGTTCGGCCGGATTCCACACGTAGGTGGCGCCCTCCATCCCGGGCGCACCCGGGTGGCGGGGTGTGCGAGTACCCGATCAGACCGCGAAGTCGCGTTTCACCTGCACGGTGTTGCGATGCTCGACGAAGAACGACAGCAGCGGGATCGTGCCCGCCAGCAGGGTGCCGATGGTGCGTTTGATCGGCCAGCGCACTTTGACCGCGAGGTCGGCGGTGAGGATCAGGTAGATGAAGTACGCCCAGCCGTGCACCAGCGCGATCCACGACGGGGTATCCACGCCGAACCCGTACTGGGCGATCATCTCGGCAGTGAGCAGCAGCAGCCACAGACCGGTCACCCAGGCGAGCACACGGTAGCGCAGCAGCGCACCCGCGATCTTGCGGTCTCCGGCAGGCCGCGCGGGCTCGGCGGCGACGGTGGTTTTCTCGCTGGCGGTCAACCGGCGCTCCTCTCGGGATCGCGGGCTTCGCTGCCCGCTTGGTCGCCGGCGTTCAACCGGGCGAGGTAGCTGTTGTATTCGGCGAGCACCGGATCGGTGTCGCGGGCGGCTTGCGGCCGCTCCGGCAGGAAACCGGCCGGAATTTCGCGCGGTTCCCGGACAGCGGTGGTGCGACGGCGGCCCGGCCGTACCGGTCCGTCGTTGGCGGCCGGTTCCGCACCGGCCGGTGTCGATCCCGCCTCGCCGGCTGTGCCCGCCGAGTCCGCGGCCTGGTCCGTGGATTCGCCATCTGCGGCATCCTGCTCCAACCGCACGAAACGGAAGTAGGCGAAGAGCGCGAATGCGCCGAACAGTGGCCACTGCATCGCGTAGCCGAGGTTCTGCGCTGTCCCGCTGGCCGAGGAGAACCGCTCCATCTGCCACCAGCCCAATGCCAGCGCGGCCACCGCGAGCACAACCGCCAGGACGATCAGAGCCGGGCGGTGCACGGTACGGCGGGGTGTTTCGGGCACGGCTACCACGGTACCCGTCTACTACACCGGCCGTAGTGTGAGGTGCGCGTCGCGCGGCCGGCCGTCGGCGCCGGTCAGAGGTCGTAGACGACCCCGGTCATCCGCTCCGACTCTTCCCACAACCGCCGCCACAGGCCCGTGTTCTTCGACAACCGGGTCGACGGGGAGGCCGCCACCGGGCCCTGGGACTGGAACAACCGGGTCGGACCCCAGTAGGTCTGCGGATCGGCATCCGGCATCGTCGCCGCGAACAAGGTGGAATGCGCCGCCTTCGCCGGGGCGTGCCCGACCAGCCGGATCACCGGTTTGCTGACCATGTCGAGCGGGGTTTCGGTGCGGGTGAACAGTTCGGTGGCCGATACCCCGGGGTGCACCCCGTAGGACCGTTTCGGTGAGCCGGCCGCCGCCAGCCGGCGCTGCAGTTCGCGTGCAAACATCAGATTGGAGAGTTTTGCCTGCGCATAGGCCAGGTTGCGCTGGTAGCGGCGGTTCTCGTAGTTCAGGTCGTCGATCCACAGTTTGGGTGTCTGCTTGTGGGCGATGCTGGCGAGGGTCACCACCCGGTCGCGCATCCGGTCCAGCAGCAGCCCGGTGAGGGCGAAATGCCCGAGGTGGTTCACCCCGAACTGCGTTTCGAAACCGTCCACGGTCCGCGAGAACGGCACATTCATCAGGCCCGCATTGTTGACCAGCACATCGAATTCACCGGTCGCCTCGGCGAATTCGCGGATCGAGGACATATCGGCCAGGTCCAGCCGGCGGACCTGGAGATCGCCGCCGATGCTGTCGGCGACCTCGCGGGCCTTCTCGGTGTTGCGGCAGGCCATCACCACGGTGGCCCCTTTACCGGCCAGGACCTTGGTGGTTTCGGCGCCGAGGCCGCCGTTGGCTCCGGTGACGACAAAAGTACGCCCGCGCTGGTCGGGCATCTGATCGGGTTTCCACGCCATGATCCGACCTTACTGCTGAGTAAGATCGCTGTGAAGGGCGACACCACCACTCGACACCTCGGCGGACCGCACGGTTCGCGACTGCGCGCACGGGTGTCGGTGGGGCGCAGTAGGCTGCCCGAGTGCCCGAACTCCCGCCCGTATCGACCCTGCTGGCGACCGCCGTAACCGCACTCGGCGGTAAGGAGCGCCCTGGTCAGATGACCATGGTGGCCGCGGTCGACGATGCCATCGAGACCAAACGCCATCTCGCGGTCCAGGCCGGTACGGGCACCGGGAAATCCCTGGCCTATCTGGTGCCCAGCCTGCGGCACGCGGTCCGCACCGGGCGCACGGTGGTGGTCTCCACCGCCACCATCGCCCTGCAGCGGCAGCTGGTGGACCGGGATCTGCCCCGGCTGGCGCAGGCCCTGGCGAAACCACTCGGGCGACCACCGGAATTCGCGATCCTCAAGGGCCGCAACAACTATCTCTGCCTGAACAAAATCAACAGCGCCGTCCCGGAAGAGCCTGCCGAAGCGGAATTGTTCGACGCTTTCGCGGTCTCGCGGCTCGGTCGCGAGGTCAAACGGCTCAACGAATGGGCCTCCGATACCGAGACCGGCGACCGCGACGAACTCGCCCCCGGGGTCAGCGACCGCGCCTGGCGGCAGGTCAGCGTCTCGTCGCGGGAATGCCTGGGGAAATCCCGCTGCCCGTTCGGTCAGGATTGTTTCGCCGAACGCGCCCGCGCCGAATCCGCGCAGGCCGATGTGGTCGTCACCAATCACGCACTGCTGGCCATCGATGCCATCAGCGGTATCCAGGTGCTGCCGGAGCACGATGTGGTGGTCGTGGACGAGGCACACGAACTGGTCGACCGCGTCACCGGCGTCGCGACCGCCGAACTGTCCGCGACGGCCATCAGCGCCGCCGCCCGGCGCTGCGCCAAACTCATCGACGAGCAGGAGGTCGATCGGCTCGAGGCGGCCGCCGAAGCCTGGCACGGCGCCCTCGAGGATCTCGGCCCCAACCGCTGGGAGGCACTGCCCGACGGAATCGGCCAGGTACTCGCCCTCATCCGGGATGCCGCCTGGAACGCACGCACCGCGCTCAACCCGCAAAGTTCCGCCGCGCCGGGTTCCGATCCGGAAGCCGCCGCCGGCCGGAATATGGCCGTGGCCGCGGTCGAGGAGATCCACGACAGCGCGGTCCGCGCCCTCACCGCGTTCGACGAACCCGATCCGGCGGCGCGCCGCGATGTGGTGTGGTTATCGGCCGACGAGATCCGCGGTGTCACCCGCCGCTCGCTGCATATGGCACCGCTGGCCGTCGGCGGATTGCTGCGCAGCCAGTTGTTCGGAACGGCCACGGTCATCCTGACCTCGGCAACCCTGCAGATCGGCGGTACGTTCGACGGCCTGGCGCGCACCTGGGGCCTGCCGCCGGAATCCGGCGGCAAGGCCGACCCCGCACTGGCCAACGGCGCGGAGGCCCCCGCGGATACCGATACCGTCCGCTGGTCCTCGCTGGATGTGGGCTCGCCCTTCGACCATGCGAAATCCGGGATCCTCTACGTCGCCAAACATCTGCCCGCCCCGGGCCGCGACGGCCTGCCGCCGGCCTATCTCGACGAAATCGAACGGCTGGTCTCGGCCGCGGGCGGGCGCACGCTGGGGCTCTTCTCGTCCATGCGCGCCGCGAAAGCGGCCACGGAGGCCCTGCGTTCCCGGCTGAAGACACCGATCCTGTGCCAGGGCGAGGATTCCACCGGCGCGTTGGTGCGCAAATTCGCCGACGACCCGGAGACCTCGCTGTTCGGCACCCTTTCCCTGTGGCAAGGTGTCGATGTCCCCGGCCCGTCGCTGAGCCTGGTGATCCTGGACCGGATCCCCTTCCCCCGCCCCGACGATCCGCTGCTGGCAGCGCGTCAGCGCGCGGTCGAATCCCGCGGCGGCAACGGCTTTCTCACCGTCGCGGCCAGCCATGCCGCTCTTCTGCTGGCCCAGGGCACCGGACGCCTGCTGCGCAGCGTCGACGATCGCGGCGTCGTGGCCATCCTCGATCCGCGCCTCGCCACGGCACGCTACGGCGGTTACCTGCGCGCCTCACTGCCCCCGTACTGGGAAACCGCGGACCCGGAAGTCGTGCTGAAGGCCCTGCACCGCCTCGACGCCGCCGCAACCGTCTGAGGCCTACGGCACGGCGGAGCGAGGTGGACATCGGTGTTGTATCTGCGTCCGGGCGAGTCGTCCAACGGCGCCGAGTTCGGTAACGCTGTAGTGGCTTTCGTGGCCGATCTCCGGGCTCGGGGCTCGAGTTGTACCGGCTTGCCCGCTCCAGCCCTGATGTAATCGGTGCCGCCGCACCGGCCACAGTGGCCGTGGGCACCGGAGTTGTCCCGGTTGCCGGCGGCGGGCCCGGCACCGGCCGCACCGATACCTCGCCAGGGCTACAAGACCGCTTTGCCGATCAACGTGGCACCGGCCGCCACCACCGCGGTGACCACCGAGAGCACACCCCACGTCAGGCCGGTGCGCGCCCAGGGACGACCGTAGTCCACCGAAAACCGCCCGGGCCCGGTGAAGGCGACCGCCAAGGCGGCCACCGCGAACAACAAGCCCATCTCGTAGCCGCCGAGTAAGCCCTTGCCGAAACCGGTGTTGACGATGACGATTCCGGTACCCAGCACGATTGCTGCCGCCAGCGGGGTGAACGCACCCAGCGCGAGCAGCAGCCCACCGACGAATTCGCTCAGCCCGGCCAGCGTTCCGAACACCTTGCCCGGCTCGAATCCCATTTTCGCGAACCCTGCGTTGTTCGCCGCCAGCCCCTCGCCACCGAACCAGCCGAACAGCTTCTGCGCGCCGTGAGCAGCGAACAACAGGCCGAAGACCAGCCGCAGGATCAGCAGGCCGGTATCACCGGATATCGACCCGCCCTGGGTTGCGGCGGCGCGTTCGAGCGTCGTATCGGCAGTCATGGGAACCCCTCGTTGTCGCAGTTGCCCAGCCGGAGAGACGAAACGAGCGAGCTCGGGTCAACGCGGCCAGGTTAGCCTAACCTTGCCACGTTTCGGGCTATTCCGCGAGCAGGAAGAAATACGCGAGGAAGATCACCGTCAGCACCCACATCACCGGATGCACTTCGCGGAACCGGCCGCGCGCCACCATCACCACGGGATAGAAGATCATCCCCATGGCCAGGCCGTTGGCGATCGAATACGTCAGCGGCATCATGATGATCGTGATGAACGCCGGGACCGCGAACTCCAAACGGCTCCAGTCGATATCGCCGAGCGAACGCGCCATGAGCACCCCGACAACGATCAGCGCGGCCGCGGTCACCGCACCCGAACCCGCCACCACCGCAAATATCGGGAAGAAGAACATGGCCACCGCGAACCAGGCGGCGGTCACCACCGCGGTGAGCCCGGTCCGGCCGCCGGCCGAGACACCGGCCGTCGATTCCACATAGGCCGTCGTGGTGGACGTTCCGATCACCGCACCCGCCATCGTGCCCACGGCATCGGCCGACAGCGCACTCGACGCCCGCGGCAGCTCGCCCTTCGCGTTCAGCAGGCCCGCCTGGTTCGCCACCCCGATCAGCGTGCCGGACGCATCGAAGAAATCCACGAACAGCATGGTCAGCACCACCACCGCCATCTGCGCGGTGAACGCGTCGGGCAGATGGGCCACTGCCTGACCGAAGGTCTCATCGAGCCCCTGCGGCATGGACACCACCCCGTCGGGGATATCCACCAGACCGGTGAGCATGCCGACAGCCGCCGTCGCCACGATGCCGTACAGCACCGCGCCGTGCCAGCCGCGGACGAGGAAGACGACGGTGAGCACGAGTCCGAACAACGCCAGCACCGTCGTGCCCTGGGTGAAATCACCGAGCCCGACCAGGGTTGACGAATTGTCCACCACGATGCCCGCGTTCTTCAGCCCCAGAAACGCCACGAAGGTGCCCACCCCGGCCGCGACGGCCAGTTTCAACTGCAACGGGATCGCGTTCAGGATCTTCTCGCGGATCTTGGTGACCGCGAGAACGAAGAAGATCACACCGGACAGCAGCGTGCCCGACAACGCGACCTGCCACGGGATCCCCATGCCGAGCACCACCGAATAGGCGAAAAACGCGTTCAAGCCCATCCCGGGCGCGAGCGCGACCGGATAGCGGGCCCACAACCCCATCACGAGCGTCCCCACCACCGCCGCGACCGCGGTCGCGGTGAACACCGCCTGCGTGGGGATACCCTGCGTGCCGAGATCGCCCTGGTCGCCGAGGATGGAGGGGTTGACCGCGAGGACGTAGCACATCGCCAGGAACGTCACGGTCCCCGCCATCAGCTCGCGTCGCATGGTCGAGCCGTGGATCCCGATTCCGAAGAACGAATCCACCCGTCCGCGAGTCCGGGTCAGAAGACCTGTGGCCATGGCATCTCCAGTCGGCTAGCAAACTCCGTCCCGGCGGTTGCCGCCCACCCCGGTGCGGTTAGACGCAGGTCAGCGCCAGTGGAACGGTATCGGAAACTTGTTACGAACCGAAGTCGCACCACGCCCGCGCCCGCCGGGCCGGTAGCTCGGTAGCGCATCGGCGACGGCCGCAATCACAGACTGCCAACCCCCGAACCCTGTGATGCCCACCCGCACTCGGTCCGCGGATATCCGCGAAAGTTCGTGCGCGCCCGAATCCGACCACGATGCCGGGGCCGAACCCGGCACGCGCGACTACGAGCCCGCCCTACTCGCCGGCGAGGCACTACCCGGGCTCATCCCGCGCCGAGCCATATGACGCAACTCATGCGTTCGCGACCAGACCCAGCTCCTCGTGCGAGGACAACAGTTCGTGGGCGGGTAGCACGCGGACCGTATAGCCGATCGAGCCCGGCAGCGGTATCGGGGTTTCGACCGTGAACACCTCCACGGTCGATTCGGGTGTCTCCCGGCCGGTCGGCGACATCGTGGCGAGGGTGGTGTCGAACAGCTCACCATCCGGTGAGACCCGGCCCAGCACCGCCTGCACCACCACATTCTGTGACGCGAGGCCACCCAGGTCCACACGCGCGGTCAGGGACAGGGGCACGCCGGGCACCGGAGCGTCGGGCAGGCCGGTGGCGTCGGCCTGGAGCACCCGCACCCGCGACCAGGCGTGCGTCACCCGGTTCCGATACTCCGCGACCTCGCGCGCACCGCGCAGCTCCGACTCGGTGGCCCGCCGGTACGCGGCTGCCGCCGGAGCGTAGTACTGCTGCGCGTAATCGCGCACCATCCTGTCGGCCTGCACTTTCGGTCCGAGGGTGCGCAGGGTGTGGCGCACCAGCTCGAGCCAGCGCACCGGCAGACCGTGCGTATCGCGCTCGTAGAACCGGGGCGCGACGGTGCGTTCCATCAGGTCGTAGAGCGCGGTGGCCTCCAGATCGTCGCGGCGTTCGTCGCCGACACCGTCGGCGGACGGGATGGCCCAGCCGTTCTCGCCGTCGAACATCTCGTCCCACCAGCCGTCCCGGATGGACAGGTTCAGGCCGCCGTTGAGCGCCGATTTCATCCCCGACGTTCCGCAGGCCTCGAGCGGGCGCAGGGGATTGTTCAGCCACACATCGCAACCCCAGTACAGGTACCGGGCCATGGACATGTCGTAATCGGGCAGGAAAACGATCCGGTGCCGGACGGCCGGGTCGTCGGCGAAATGCACCACCTGCTGGATGAGCGCCTTACCGCCTTCGTCGGCGGGGTGGCTCTTACCCGCCACCACCAGTTGCACCGGACGGTCCGGGTCCAGGAGCAGCGCGCGCAGCCGCTGCGGGTCGCGCAGCATGAGCGTCAACCGCTTATAGGTCGGCACCCGCCGCGCGAAGCCGACGGTGAGCACCTGCGGGTCGAAAACATTGTCCACCCACGGCAATTCCGCTTCGGCCGCACCGCGCTGCAACCATGAGGCACGCAGCCGACGGCGCACCTCCGCGACCAGGGTCGCGCGCAGGGTGTTGCGGATCCCCCACAGCTGCTCCGGCGCCAGGTCACCGAGCTGGGCCCACCCGCCGGCGCCCTCCAGCAGCTCACCCCATTCCCGCGCCGCCCAGGTGGGCGCGTGCACACCGTTGGTCACCGAACCGATCGGCACCTCGGCGGTATCGAAACCGGGCCACAGCGGGTTGAACATCTCCCGGCTCACCTCCCCGTGCAGCCGCGATACACCGTTGGCGCGCTGCGCGAGACGCAACCCCATATGCGCCATATTGAACACCGCCGGATCGGCTTCCCGACCCAGCCCGACGATGCGGTCCACACCGATACCGGGCAGCAGCGGCGAATCCGCCTCCCCCGCCGACCCCCCGAAATACCGGTGCACCAGCGAGACCGGGAACCGGTCGATACCGGCGGGGACCGGAGTGTGCGTGGTGAATACGGTCCCGGCCCGCACCGCGGCCAGCGCGGTATCGAAATCGTGCCCGGCGGCGAGATATTCGCGAATACGTTCGAGCCCGAGGAACCCTGCGTGTCCCTCGTTCATATGGAAGACCTCCGGATCCGGGAGACCGGCCGCCGCGGTGTAGGCCCGTACCGCCCGCACTCCACCGATACCGGCCAGGATCTCCTGTTCGATCCGGTGGTCCTGGTCGCCGCTGTAAAGCCGGTCGGTGACCGCACGCAGATCCGGGTCGTTGGCGGCGATATCGGAATCCAGCAGCAGCAGCGGAACCCGGCCCACCTGCGCGATCCACACCCGCGCCGCCAGCACCCGCCGATCCGGCATCGCCACATGCACCAGGACCGGCGAGCCGTCGGCCGTCAACGGCCGCAGCGGCAACCCCTGCGGGTCCAGTGCCGGATACCGTTCGACCTGCCGGCCGTCGGCGCTCAGCGACTGCCGGAAATACCCCGACCGGTAGAGCAGCCCGACCGCGATCAGCGGAAGACCCAGATCCGAGGCCGCCTTCAGATGATCGCCGGCCAGGATCCCGAGACCACCGGAATAGTTCGGCAGCACCTCGCTGACCCCGAACTCCATCGAGAAGTACGCGATCCCGCGCACCCCGAAATCCGCCCCCGGCCGATCCAGGTAATCCCGCAGGTCCGCAGCCGCCGCGTCCAGCGACGCGCAGTACTCGGCATCGCCGGCGAGCTCGGTCAGCCGCCCGGCCGGCACTTCCTGCAGCATACGTACCGGGTCGTGCCCGATCGCCGCCCATCGCAGGGGGTCAAGTGCGGCGAATACATCCTGTGTCGGGCCATGCCACGACCAGCGCAGATTGGTCGACAACTCGCCCAGCGCGGCCAAACGCTCCGGCAGATGGGCGCGGACGGTGAACCGACGCAGTGCCTTCATGAGGTAATTCTGGCGCGCCGGCGGCGCGCGGGGTTTTGGCCCCCCTCGGTCCATGCGTTCAGCACGCGATACTCGCGCCTGCGGCGCATTGTCTCGCGTGCTGAACGCATGGACAGGCCAAAACCTTTCAGGGCCTCGTAAGACTCGGCTGCGCCGCTGGTTGCGTCGGGCCCGGTGTGAACCGGCGAGACGCTGGCGGTCTAGCTGAACTCGGCACCGCTGTCGGCCGGGATTCGATGTTGATCGAATCATCGCGGTATTGCCGGGTCTACTCTTGCGGCGGTCCTCGAAAGATCGCGGCGGCGGTGAGCGTCGCAGTGGTGTGCGGCGCTTGTCCAGTTTCGTTGGTGTCGGGTGCGTTCTTATGAGGGCTCGTTGTACTCGGGCTGGGCGCGGCGGGACCGGTACGGGACGAACCCGTGATCGCGCGCGGGACCGCTGCCCTGCATCACCCGTGAGAGCGCCGAACAACATCCCACATCGGCCGCAGAGTGCGGAACGGCCCAGGACCGGCTCGTATGAGGCGGTCCTGGGCCGTTCCGTTCAGCTGCTACTTCGAGACGGTGACGTCCACGTTGTGGATGCCGGGGCCTTCGGGCTTCAGCTCGGAGGTGCCGTTACCCGCGGACGACAACGCCCGCAGGGTCCAGGTGCCGGGGGCCGCGAAGAAGCGGAAATCGCCGGTTCCGGAGGCGACGACCTCGGCGGTGAAATCACCGTTGCCGTCGAGCAGGCGGACGAAGGCGCCGGCTACGGGCTCGCCGTCGGTGCCGAGGACACGGCCGGTGATAACCGTCTCCTTCTCCACATCGACGCCGGCCGGAATGGCCTGACCTTGGGTGGGTGCTGCGCACATGGTGGTTACTCTCCCAACTCGATCGGTGCGCCGACCAGCGAACCGTATTCGGTCCAGCTGCCGTCGTAGTT
The DNA here is from genome assembly GCF_029868325.1 of Nocardia carnea. GTDB lineage: Bacteria > Actinomycetota > Actinomycetes > Mycobacteriales > Mycobacteriaceae > Nocardia > Nocardia carnea_C. The sequence goes on along the minus strand of NZ_JARWNW010000030.1, from coordinate 10,764 downwards.
CTTGACGTTCTGGTGTCCGAGCAGCTCCTGCAGCACGAACCAGGTGTGCGAGGAACGCTCGCCGATACGGCAGTAGGCGATGGTTTCCTTGTTGCCGTCCAGCCCGGCCTCTTTGTAGAGCTCGGCGAGGTCTTCGTCCGACTTGAAGGTGCCGTCTTCGTTCGCGGCCTTGCTCCACGGCACGTTGATCGCGCTCGGGATATGGCCGGGCCGCTGGCTCTGCTCCTGCGGCAGGTGCGCCGGAGCCAGGATCTTGCCGGTGAACTCGTCGGGGGAGCGCACGTCGACCAGGTTCTTGGTGCCGATGGCGGCGATGACCTCGTCGCGGAACGCGCGGATCGAGTTGTCCGGTGCGGCGGCCTTGTACTGGGTGGCCGGGCGGGAAACCGCCTCACGGGAAAGCGGACGCCCGTCGAGCTCCCACTTCTTGCGGCCGCCGTCGAGCAGTTTGACGTTGTTGTGCCCGTACAGCTTGAAGTACCAGTACGCGTACGCGGCGAACCAGTTGTTGTTGCCGCCGTAGAGCACGACCTCGTCGTCGTTGGCGATTCCGCGTTCCGAGAGCAGCGCGGAGAACTGCTCCTGGTTCACGAAGTCACGACGAACCTGATCCTGCAGGTCGGTCTTCCAATCGAGCCGGACGGCGCCCTCGATGTGCCCGCCCTCGTAGGCGGAGGTGTCCTCGTCGACCTCGACGAAGACGACGCCGGGGGTCTTGAGATTCTCTTCGGCCCAGTCGACGGAGACCAGGACATCGGAGCGAGCCATTTGTTTCCTTTCAGTGGTGACTAGCGATTCAGTTCGGTGCGGGGGATTCGGACAGGGAACGGGGGACCAGCCGGGTGACCAGCGGGTAGATCTTGCAGCCGAGGCAGATACCGAACGCGGCATTCAGGAATGCCGCGAACAGCGCGAACCCGGCGAAGAGCGCGCCCACCACGGAGACGCCGAGCAGGAAACCCAGCAAGCTCACGGCAGCGAACACGAAACCGAGCAACTGCGCGAACCGCAGCGGCGCGGCCGGCTCGGTTTCGGTGACCGGTCCCAAACGTGGCGCGACGAGACGAGCGTAGAGCAGGCCGTACGGATGCCGACGCGGTCCCAGGCCCGCGCCCAGCGCGAAAACGACGGTTTGGATCGCGATCAGCACCGCAGCGGCCGGTGTGCTCACAGCAGCCAGCAGCAGCACCACGACCAAGACGCCCGTGGTGATCCAGGCGACGAAGCGGGGACCACGGATATCGACCTGCCCGGCGGCTGTCCCCGGGCCGCTGGTCGAGGTGGTGATAGGGGGCATGAAAGAAACTCCTGCGCTCGAACTGTTCGGCGGAATTCGGCCGGTTCGCCGGGGGATGAATCACTCGCGCGGACGAACCGTGGTCGGCGTCAGGAAAAGAGCCGACCGCTCAGCGGCACAGGCAGCAACAACCACCGAGGCGGCACAGATCGACTGTGCGGCGACGGGTGAGCATCAGCTCGCGGTGGTTTTGCACAACGCGCAGTCTACCCAATCCCGCCGAAGATCCAATGGGTAGGGGGTAACCCCCTGGTCAGGCCCCCTTACAGCAACCACCACCGAGTGACCCACTGCAGCGCGGCCGTCATCCGAACTACAGCGCGGCCGTCAATGGACTCAGCGCACTGCGCAGATCGCTCGTCTTGGGCACCCCGGAGATGCGGAACCGTTCCCGCCCCTCGGCGTCGAAGACGAAGGTGGTGGGCAGCGAGAGCACGTTCAACGCCCGGGCCAGCGCCGGATCCGCGTCGATATCGATCTCGATATCCCGCGGCGGTTGCGGGGAATCGGCGAGGTCCGCGATGGCGTCGGCCACGACCCGGCGCACCGCGGCGCACGGCCCGCACCAATCCGCCGAGAAATGCAGGACCGCCGGCCCGGCCCCGGTGACCCCGGCGGCCACCAGCAGTTCGTCGCGGGCGGCGGTATCGCGATCGAGGGTGGCCGGAGCGTTCCGGACCGCGCCTTCGCGGTGGCGCAGGTAGAGCCCCACTGCCAGCCCTGCCAGCAGCATTACCACCAGAATGGTGATCTCGATCATGGTCGCCGCAATCTGTTCAGGTCGATCGTTACATCTTCACCCCGGCCCTCTACCACGATATGGCCACCCAGTGCGGTGACCTCGGTGGGCCGGATCCCGAAGGGGAGTTCCTTGGTATCGATGGTACGGGTGAACATCGCCAGTACCGCCGGGATATCGGCCTCGTCGACCACCGGCTCCGACGGGACGGGGGAGAGTTCGTCGGAGTACAGGCCGGTGGCCACTATCCGCACCTGGTCGCCGTCGAGCAGCAGATCCGCCGCCACGCTGACCCGTTCCCCCGTGAAACTCGCGCCCTGCTGGCCACTGGGGGCCTTCGGTAGCGTCCCGGTGAGCACCAGTGCGCCCGCAGTGGTCATTCCCGAGCCGCCCGAGCCGCCGGTTCCGTCGGATTTGTCCGCGGGCCGCGAATGCACTTCGAGATCGGGGATGCCGAACAGCCTGCCGAGCTCGGTGGGGGCGACCCGCATCCGGACATCCACCTGATCCACCGGCAGGCTGCGTACCCGGCCGTCGACGAGGTCGCCGAACGGTAACCGCATCCCCAGCAGGGTGGCTTCGAGCGCGATTTCGCCGGGGATATCGGCGCGCACGCTATCGGCGTTGACCTCGATATTGTCGTAGCGGCCGCCGAGCGCCTGGCGCAGGAACGGGAAACCGTGGAAGGTGACTTCCGGGTCGGCACTGAGTTCGGCGCCCACCCGCAGCGATCGCGACACCCGGTATTCCGAATATGCGGCCGCGCCGAAATCGGCGACCACTGCCAGCCCGGCCAGGCACAGCAGTCCGATGATCAGCTTCCGCATGTCATGCACCCTAATGGACGCCCCGCGGGTCGGCTGCCCGCGGTACGCCTTCCGGAATCGAAACGGCGATGCCCCGAAAAACGCCCGCTGCCTGCGGTTCACCTCTGTGGTTCGGGCCCCGTCTCGGATCTGGACTGACGGAGCGGAGGAGCGAAGCGGAGGAGCGCAGGAGTGAAGAACCGAGACCGAGGGGGCCCCGAACCGGCGACGCCGGAGGCGGCGCAAATTAACACAGCACCGAAGGCGAGTGGGGCGCGGCTGCGTGAACTGGCCGAACTGCGCCGGGCGCGGGCGAGCAGCGGATGCGTCCGCGGGTCCGGTCCCGTCCCCCGCAGCGCGACCGGTATCCGGGCACCGGTCGCCCCGGCCTCCGCAGTCGATCGCGAGGTACTTCCCGTACCATCCGCACTCGCTCCGCTGCTGCCCGACCGCGGACTCGTCAAGGGATCGGTGGTGTCCTACAGCGGCGCCGGAACGCTGCTGGCCGGTTTGCTCGCCGCGGTTACCGGGCCGGGCGGGCACGCGGCCGCGGTCGGCCTGCCCCGGCTCGGCCTGCTCGCCGCAGCGGAAATGGGTGCCCGGCTCGACCGGCTCGCGGTGATCCCCGATGCCGGCCAGGACCCGATGGAGGTGGCGGCGGTCCTGCTGGACGGGATGGATCTGGTGGTACTCGGCCTCGGCACGGCCGCGATCGCACCCGCCCGCGCCCGGGTGCTCGCCGCGAAAGCCCGCGGGAAAGGGGCCACATTGCTCGTCACCGGCGGTGACTGGCCCGCACCGGACCTGAGCCTGGAAAGCCGCGTGGCCGGCTACACCGGGCTCGGTACGGGCAGCGGACGGATCCGTTCCATAAGCCTCGATATCGAAGTCCGCACCAGAGCCGGGGCCCCGCGCCGTGGCCGGCTTGCCGCGCGCCCGCTCGGTGGTCGCGTGGAATGGATCGCCCTTGACGAGACTGTCACCGCACACACCCCGGCCCAGCCGGAAGTATCAGGTCAGGAGGATTCGGTTGCTTCCTGACCCGATCGCACCCCGCGGCGTCCGCCGGACCCACTATCCGTGCCGGTCCTTTCCTTCGCCCGGTGACAGGCTCCGATGAGCCCGCGGCCGGAGGCGCGGGTGCTGGCGGTCTGGTGCCCCGACTGGCCCGCGGTCGCGGCGGCAGCGGGGGCCGGACTGTCCACGGAACAGCCGGTGGCGATACTGCATGCGAACCGGGTGGTCGTCTGCTCGGCCACCGCCCGCGAGGCGGGGGTGCGCCGCGGTATGCGGAAACGCGAAGCGCAGAGCCGCTGCCCGGAACTCCATATCGCACACCCCGATCCGGACCGTGACGCGCGGTTGTTCGAACCGGTTGCCGCGGCCGTCGACAGCCTCGCCTCCGGTGTCGAGGTGCTGCGCCCCGGTTTGCTCGTCCTGCCCGCACGGGGCGTGATCCGGTATTTCGGATCGGCCGAGGCAGCCGTGCGGCAATTGCTCGCCGCGGTGGCGGCCGCCGGAGTGGAGGCCCGGATCGGGATCGCCGACGAACTCCCGACCGCCCTCGTCGCCGCCCGGCACGGCACCCTCGTACCGCCCGGCCGGGATGCCCGGTTCCTGGCGCCGCTGCCGATCACCGAACTGGCGGCCGAACCCGGCCCCGCGGAACGGGAACGCGCCGCGCTGCTGGATCTGCTGCACCGGCTGGGCCTGCGCCGCATCGGGGATTTCGCTGCCCTGTCGACCACGCAGGTCACCTCGCGGTTCGGCGCGGACGCGATCGTGGCCCACCGGCTCGCCCGGGCACTACCGGATCGCCCGCCGGCACCCCGGAGCCTGCCCCCGGAGATGTCGGTCCGGCTACCGTGCGAGCCACCGATCGACCGGGTCGACGCCGCGGCCTTCGCCGGCCGGCTGCTCGCCACCCGGCTCACCGCGAAGCTGTCGGCGGCATCGGTGGCCTGTACCCGGCTGGAGATCCGCGCGGAAACCGAGGCCGGAGAAGAACTCTCGCGGGTCTGGCGCTGCGCCGAACCGCTGACCGCCGACGGCGTGGCCGACCGCGTGCGCTGGCAACTGGACGGCTGGCTCACCCGGCCGTCCGGCGATCGGCCCACCGCCGCGATCACCGTGCTGCATTTGATACCGGTGGAGGTGACACCGGCTGCCGCCCTGCAGCTCGGGCTGTGGGGCGATACGGGGTCCGGGGACGAGCGCGCCCTGCGCGCACTGGTCCGCGTCCAAGGCCTGCTCGGCGGGGACGCGGTGCGGGTGGGGGTGCTCAGCGGCGGACGCGGGCCCACGGAACGGGTCACCATGGTCACCTTCGGCGACGAACCGGCGCCGGATACCGATCCGGCGCCGCCCTGGCCGGGCCGGATACCGGAACCGGCCCCCGCCGTCATCATGCTCGACCGCCCGCGCATCGCGCTCGAGGCAGCCGACGGAACTCCCGTCCGGATCACCGCCCGCGGTCTGTTCAGCGGCCCGCCCGCACGGTTGCGCTGGGGCCGGTCGAGCTGGCGGCTCACCGCGTGGGCCGGGCCCTGGCTGCTCGACGAGCTCTGGTGGACACCCGGCGCGGCCCCGGCCGCCCGCGCCCAGGTGGAACTACCGGGACCGCACAGCCTGCTGCTACTCGCCCGGGACGATCACTGGTGCGTCGAAGGACTCTACGATTGACCGGCGCCGGCTCAGTACGGGTCGCAGGCGTCGAAGGCGGCGTCCTTGTCCCCGTTGAACGAATCGATCTGACCGTTGATCTCGTCCACCGAAGCGTTGCGCTCCAGCAGGTCGGCCAGGGTTTTCAGATTGTCGCGGTAGGTGCGCATCGGCGCCGAGACATCGTTGGGAACATCGGGGCTGAGTTCCTCGTCGATCTTGCCGGCGGTATCGCGCAACGCGGTGATCGCGGCATCCTTCTTGGGCCCCTCGTCCGGCGCCTTGTTGTCGCTGGCGTCGATATAGGCGTTGAACGCGTCGACCGCCGGGTTGTTGTGATCGCGCAGCGCTTCACAGACATCGGTCGCGGCTGCCTCGGCGGCCGCCGCCCGCGACGACGACGCCGCGGCCGAGGAGGATTTGATCTCCGATGTGTACAGCTGCAACTCGCTCTGGTTCACTTCGGCGGTACCGGTCACCGTCGTGGAGCAGGCAGCGAGAGATCCACCGGCGATCAGCGCGGTCAGTGCGGCGGCGAGGCCGGCTCGTTCGAATCGTCGCATCGGTCTGAAACTCCCCTCGGATGCCCACGACCCCGTACTCTCGCCCCGGCGCGCCGGACATCTGAGCCACCGGTGCTGACAACCGTACTGTGTCGAGACGATTCCCGGCTGCCCAGGCCCGCATTGTCGATCAACCGATACCCGTGCCGGGAAACACTAACCCGTGGCGATGTCGACGACCAGGCGGTTCGGCATGGTGGCCGCCGAAACGGTGAAGCCCGGATCATCGCCGGCGACTCCGATGAACGATTGGGTGATCCCCTCGAACACCGTCGTCCGGTATACCCCGGCGATACCTGGCACCGCCGGATCGGTGGCCGGGTCCGGGCCGGTGTAGGGCGCCACCCCGCTGTCGAACGGGTAGGCCGAACCGGTGATCCGGACCTCGAGTACCGAATCGCCCGCCACTTCGAGCTCCCGGCCGCTCCCGTCCTGTACGGCCCGGCCGGTGTACCACACACTCCACCCGGGAGTTCCCGGTCCGCCGAGGTAGTACTCGACCCGGTCGAAACCCGCGTGGTGACTCAACCGGATATCGGTCACGGTGAGCATGGCGTCCGGGGAGGCCTCCGCCTGCTTCGGCACCGTATCGTCGGGTGCGGGTACCGGTTCCCCGGGCAAAGGGATCGGCGGTACGGGCAGTCCCGGGGTGCCTGCTTCCGAACTGGGGACCGCCGGACTCATCGGCGAAGAGCTAACCGGCGGTGTCGACCCCGAATCGGCACATCCGGCGAGAGCCGCCAGCATCGCCGCCACCACCAGTAAACGCCCGGTACGCATATGGCCGATGCTAACCGCAGCGGCCACTGTCCTGCGGTAACGCCTGCTCTCACGGTGTGGCCCGAGCACCGGCCGCCGACCGCGCGCGGCCCCGCGATCATGCCGTGCGAAGCGCTTCCACCGGGGCGCGCGGCAGCGCACGGCAACGATCTAGCACACTTGTCGTGTGCGAGACGTGGAGGACCTATTGGGACGGTTGCGCCGCTATCCGGATGTGGAGGCCGCCAACCTGTACGCCGTCGACGCCGCGGACCGCCTCATTCTCGACGTGGCCGCGGAGACACTCACCACCGCCGAGCCCGGCAAAGTGGTGGTGATCGGCGACAACTACGGCGCCCTCACCCTCGGCGCCGCCGCCACTCACGACCTGCACGGTATCCGGGTCCACCAGGACCTGCTGACCGGTGAACTCGCGCTCGCCGCCAATGCCCGCACGCACGGGCTCGGCGACCGCTACACCGCGCACGCCCTCGACGAAAACCTGCTGCGCGACGCCACCGTCGTCCTGCTGCGACTACCGCGGGTACTGGCCGGGCTCGCCGAAATCGCCGACGCCATCGCCCGTTACGCCCACCCCGAGGTCCAGGTGTTCGCCGGCGGCCGGGACAAGTACCTCACCAAGGCGATGAACGACGTACTGGGGGAATCCTTCACCGAAGTACGGGCCAGCCGCGGCCGCCAGAAATCGCGCACTCTGCTGGTGCGCGGGCCGAAACCGCTGGGCGATCCACGATTTCCGCTACGTGAACACATCGGCGAATTCGACATCGATGTGGTCGCGCACGGGGCCGCCTTCTCCGGGCCACGCCTGGATATCGGCACCCGGTTCCTGCTGGAACATCTGCGCGCCATGAAACCCGATGCCCGCGACGCCATCGACCTCGGCTGCGGAACCGGGATACTGGCCGTCGCGCTCGCCCGATCCCGACCGGGAATCGCTGTGGTGGGCACCGACCAATCCGCCGCGGCGGTGGCCTCCGCGACCGCGACCGCCGCGGCCAACGCGGTCACCGGGCAGGTCACCGTGGTGCGGGACGACGCCATGTCGGCCGCCGCCGACAACAGCGCCGACCTCGTGGTGTGCAATCCCCCGTTCCATGTGGGCGCCGCCGTGCACACCGGGTCGGCGATCAAGATGTTCGCCCGGACCGGCAAGGTGCTGCGGCCGGGTGGCGAGCTGTGGACGGTTTACAACAATCACCTCAACCACCGCACGGTGGTCGAACGCATGGTGGGGCGCACCGAGGTGGTGGGGCGGAACCGGAAGTTCACGGTCACCCGTTCGGTGCGAGGTTTGCACGGGTTCGACGGAGTGGCAACCGACTTCGGTGTTTGACGGCGACGCGGGAGGCCCTGGTCGATGCAGTAGCGGGGTAGACCATTCGTTAAGGGCGGGGCCCGCCCGGTTCTGGAGCGACCAGAGGGAGGGAGCGCAGCGACCGGCCGGCGGGAGTGAAGAACCGGGCCCATAAGGGCCCCGCCCTCGAGGCGCGGAGCGCCTCCAAAACCTCAGTCGATTCGGCGGCGGTGGGCCCAGCGGGTGAGGGCGTTGCGGTTGGACTGCTGGGTTTTCCGGAGCACGTTCGAGGCGTGGGTTTCCACGGTTTTCACCGAGATGAACAATTTTTCGGCGATCTCGCGATAGGTGTAACCACGGGCCAGCAGGCGCAGCACCTCCAGCTCACGGGGTGTCAGCGAATCGAGTTCGGGGTCCAGGGGTGGCTCGGGCACCGGGGATTTACCGGTGAACGAATCCAGGACGAAACCGGCCAGCCGCGGGCTGAATACGGCGTCCCCGCCGGCCACCCGGCGGATTCCGTCGGCCAGTTCGGCGCCGGAGATCGTCTTCGTCACATAACCGCGGGCGCCGGCCCGGATCACTGCGATCACATCCTCGGCGGCATCGGAAACACTCAACGCCAGACATACCGGCCCGCTGTCGATCCCGTTCAGCACCGCCACCCCGCCCCCGGCGGGCATATGCACATCGAGCAGCACCACATCGGGTTTGGCGGCATTGATCCCCGTCACCGCCTCGGCCACACCCCCGGCCTCCCCGACCACCTCCATATCGGTTTCCCGGCTCAACTCGGCCCGCACTCCGGACCGGAACACCGCATGATCGTCGACGAGAAAAACCCGCACAACCAGCCTCTCTTCATTCATCGCGCCGCCTCGGCCGCCCTCGGAGACGGTGTGCCCATCCACTCCGATATGCCTCCACCGGGGCGGCGATACCGGCGGTCAACGCACCTCCTCGCGGCGTGTACCCGCGCCGCGGGCCTGCTCGGCGGTGACCTGAGCAAACCCGGACGTGTGCACGGCCTCGGGATGTTCGGACCGCGGAGGTTCGGACGTGCCCTCGGGAGCAGCCGCCTCCGGAGACCGTAGCCGGTCGCGTCCGGTGTCTTCGTCGTCGGTACCGGAATCGGTGCGGGGCAGGAAGATCCGCACCTCGGTGCCGCGCCCCGGTTCCGAAACGATCTCCACTGTCCCGCCGCGCCGCTCGACGCGGGCGCGAATGGACCGCGCGAGACCGTGCCGGTCCTCAGGGATCGAATCGGGATCGAAACCGGTACCGCGGTCGCGGACGAACACGCTGACCTGATGTGGTTCGGTCTCGGCGAACAGGTCGATATCGGTGACGCCGGCGTGTTTGGCGGCATTCACCAGCGCTTCCCGGGTCGCGCCCAGAACGGCGGTGAAATGTTCCTTCGGCAGGCCGGACCCACTGTCCTCGCCGTCCATCGCCACATCCCCGACGGTCACCGGGGTGACCTTCACACCGTGCTGATCCTCCACCTCACCGGCGATGGTGCGCAGGGCGACGGCGAGACTGGATTCGGCGGGGCCGGTGTCGGCGAACAGCCAGCGCCGCAGTTCGCGTTCCTGGCTGCGGGCCAGGCGCAGCACCTCCTGCTGATCGCCGGCCTGCCGCTGGATCAACGCCAGCGTCTGCAGCACCGAATCATGGAGATGGGAAGCGATTTCCTCGCGCTCCTCGTTGCGGATACGGGCCGCGCGTTCGGCGTTGAGCGAATGCATCATCCGCAGGCCGAGTGGGACGGTCAGCAACCCGACCCCGATCAAGGTCGCCGCCACCGCCAGCAGCGCCGAACCGAGCGAACCCCAGTCGACCTGCGACAGCACCACCACCGCCAGCCCCACGACCACCAGGGTCACTCCGGCGATGATCCGCGACCAGGTGACCACCGACGGTTTCGCCGGTATCCCGACCAGCGACCGCGGGCCGTCGGCATCGTATTCCCGCCACACCAGCGCCGCGCCCACCGCGATCACCAGCAGGGGTGCGATCACCCGGACCACCGTGCCGCTGAACACCCACGACACCGCCACCGACAGCCCCAGGCCGAGCAGCGCCAGCCCGATCGCCTGACGGCGTTCCGTACCGGAGGGCCGGGCGTCGTCGCCACCGCCGGGCGTGAAGATCCACAACAGGCCGTAGGCGATTATCCCGGCCCCGGCCAACGCCGACAGCAGGACGAACGCCATCCGCACCTTGAGTACGTCGACCCCGAGATGGTCGGCCACGCCGCCGGCGACCCCGCCCACGATCCGGCCGCCGGATCGGCGCACCAACCGCCCGCCCGCCGCGGTATCCGGGTCGGCCACGGGACGGTCGGCACCCGGGGCGTAGAAGGCAGGTCCGAACGGGCACATACCCTCGATACTGGCACGTCCGCAACCCACCCGGCCATGGGGAAACACCCTGATCTGTAACATGGCGCCGCCTCCGGCGGCGCGGGGGTTGGGGGGGGGGGGGGGGGGGGGGGGGGGGGGACCGAGCCCCCCCGCGGAGCCCCCCCCCCCGCCCGCCGGTTGGCGGCGCCATGTTACAGATCAGGGTGTTTCCCCATGGCCGGGTGGGTTGCGGACGTGCCAGTATCGAGGGTATGT
>NZ_JARWNW010000029.1 GCF_029868325.1 Nocardia carnea | reverse complement strand
CGGTCGGCCTGGTGGCGTCGGTCGCGGCGGTCCGGAACCGTAAACAGGAGGTCGCCGCCATCGCGTAAAGACTTGCCACCGTGATCCGTCCGCCGCTCCGGATCACCCCAGCGCGGCCCGGCCCCCCCGGGGGGGGGGGGGGGGGGGGCGGGGAGAATTGTGGGGGGGGGTGTGGGGGGGGGGGGGGGGGGGGGGGGGGGGGGCCGGGGGGGGTTTTTTTTTGTGGAGGGGCGGGCCGGGGGGCGGGCGGGGGGTGACCCTGATCCCGGAGATGGCGGTGGCGGCCGAAACCGGCCGCGGCGCCCTCGATATCGTGCGGTTCGCCGCGCCCGCCCCCGGCCGCACCCTGGGACTGGTGTACCGCGCGTCCACCGCCCGCGCCGACGATTACGCCTACCTTGCCGAGGTCATCCGCACCCAGCGGCCGGTCTGAGAGGCCGGCGTGCATGATGCTCGGCCCGAGTGTCCGGCGGTGTCCAACTCGCGGCGCGCTGGGGCATCGCTGCCTCGAGGCTGTCTTGCCGGCCGGCGCTCGAGCGGCCTTCGCGATAGGGTGCCGCGACCCGGGGTGAGCAATTCGGCAACCCGCTTCTTTCCGGTTTGCGGTACCCGCCACGGCCGCCGGATACGTCCCTGCCCGCAACCCGGATCGGGTTGCGGGCAGGGGTGATCCGGAGCGGCGGACGGATCACGGTGGCAAGTCTTTACGCGATGGCGGCGACCTCCTGTTTACGGTTCCGGACCGCCGCGACCGACGCCACCAGGCCGACCGCCGCGACCGCGGTGACCAGGTACAGCCCCGGCCGGTATCCGGCGATACCATCGGCGGTGGCACCGCTGATCAGGCCGGTCGCGATGGCCAGTACCACCGCGCCGCCGATCTGGAAGGAGGTCTGCACCAGGCCGGAGGCCAGGCCCTGTTCGTGGTCGGCGATACCTTCGGTGGCCTGCACCATCACAGCCGAGAAGCCCAGCGCGAAACCGAGTCCCAGCAGTAGGAACGCGGGTAGGTAGTCGAGGGCGTAGACCGGGTCGGGGTTGCCGCCGCGGGTCAGGAACCAGGCGTAGCCGGCCACGAAGGAGGTGAGTGCGGCCAGGATCATCGGGGTGGTGCCGAAGCGGTCGATGAGCTTGCCCGCGATCGGGGACAGGATGGCCACGATGATGCCGGTCGGTGCCATGGCGAGCGCCATCTGCAGCGGTTCCCAGTGCAGGGTGTTCTGCAGATACAGCGAGACGATGGTCTGGAAGCTGAGGTAGGAGCCGAAGATTGCCAGGGCGGCCAGGTTGGCGCGCACGATCGACTTCACCTTGAAGATGCTCAGGCGCACCAGCGGGTGGCCGACCCGGTTCTCGACCACGAAGAAGCTGCCGAGCAGGCCGACCGCCAGGACGGTGGTCGCGATGACGGTCGCGGTGAAACCGGTCTCGGGGGCAGTGACGATGGTGTAGATCGCGGCGAGTGTGCCGCCGGTGAGCAGCGCGGCGCCGGCGAAATCGATCCGGCCCTCTTCCTTTTCGGTATTGCGCGGCACCACGAGGTAGGCGGCGAGCACGACCCCGGCGACCACGACGACGGGCAGGTAGAACGTCAGCCGCCAGTCGATACCGGTGAGCAGGCCGGACACGATGAGCCCGGAGGCGTATCCGGTGGCGCCGAAGATCGCGAAGATCGAGAGTGCGCGGTTGCGGTCGGGGCCTTCCTTGAATGTGGTGGTGATGATCGACAGTGCGGCCGGGGCGGTGAACGCGGCGGCGATGCCCTTGACGATCCGGGTGGCGATCAGCAGCCAGCCTTCGTCCACGAGTCCGCCCACCAGTGAGGCGAGACCGAAGACGACCAGGGCGGTCAGGAACACCTGCCGGCGTCCGAGCAGATCGGCGGCGCGACCGCCGAGCAGCAGCAGGCCGCCGTAGCCGAGGATGTAGCCGTTCACGATCCACTGCAGTGCGGAGGTGTCGAGGCCCAGTTCCTGGCCGATGGAGGGGAGCGCCACGCCGACCATGGAGACGTCGAGGGCGTCGAGGAACATGGCGAGCCCGGCGACCAGCAGGATTGCCCACAGGTGGGGGCTCCAGCGGCCGGGGGTGGACGCGGGGGATATCTCTGCCGAGGTGAGGTTCTGCGGCGAGGTTGCAGTCAGGGTCACGACGGCAAACGTAGATGCACGTACATTAAATGTCAACGCATGTAATGCGTGGGCATTTAATGACTTGACATGATAATCTCGGATCATGTACCACGACACCGACAAAGATGTCTGCGCGAAGTGGTCCGATACGCTCCGCCTGTACCACGGCACGTCCTGCGAGCTGGAGAACGCGCTACAGGAACGGCATCAGCTCGGGCTCAGCGAGTTCGAACTCCTTCAGGTCCTCGGCGGACGCTGCGGCGCGGAGCAGACCGAGAAGGTCAAGATGAAGGACATCGAAACGGAGATGTACCTCAGCCAGAGCGCCCTCTCGCGAACCGTGACGCGGCTCGAGAAGGCGGGTCTGCTGGAACGCGCGGCCTGCGATTTCGACCGGCGCGCCAACTTCCTGAAACTCACCCCGGCGGGCCGGGCGCGTCTCGACGACGCCAAACCGACCCATCTGGAAGTACTGCGCAAACACCTTGACTGACGGTGCCGGAGCCGGGCCCGGCAGCGCCGGATCCGGCGAGCATCGGTTGATATCGGCGTCGACGGCACCGCCCACCGCGGTGGGCGTGCGAATCCGAGTTCGACCCGGCCGGGGGTGGGCGGTGCGCCGCGATGGAAGCGCGGCGTCAGCACCAACCGCACTGTCGAATGCAATACCTGTCCCGCCCGGCGGATACGGTGTCGTGAATCCGCCGCTCCGCCGGACGCCGCGGCCTACCGGGGTGCGCGGCGGGCCGTACCGTGTGGTGACGGTGTCTACCGCCGAGTCCGAGCCGAGGAGGAAATCGATGAACGCCCACACCCCCGAAGGGCGCGTTCCGAGTAAATGGGAGGAGCTCGTCGCCGCCGACCCGCAGCATTCGCAGTGGTACGTACAGCGATTCCGCGACCTCGCCGCCGAAGGCCAAGACATCTTCGGGGAGGCACGGCTGATCGACGCGATGCTCGGCCGCCGGGGCCGGGTACTGGATGCGGGTTGCGGGCCCGGCCGGCTGGGCGGGTTCCTGCACAATTCCGGGCATGCGGTGGTGGGTGTGGATGTGGACCCGGTGCTGATCGCCGCCGCCGAAGCCGACTATCCCGGCCCCGATTGGCTCGTCGGTGACCTCGCCGAACTCGATCTCCCGGCGCGCGGTGTCCCCGCCGATTTCGATGTGATCGTCTGCGCCGGCAATGTGGTGACGTTTTTGGCGCCCGCCACCCGTCCGGCCGTGCTCGCCGGTTTCGCGCGGCATCTGGCGCCGGGCGGGCGCGTGGTCGTCGGCTTCGGGGCCGGCCGCGATTACGAGTTCGCGCAGTTCCGGGCCGACGCCGCCGAGCAGGGCTTCCACGAAGACCTGCTGCTCTCGACCTGGGATCTGCGCCCGTTCACCGCCGAATCGGATTTCCTGGTGGCCGTACTCTCGCACTAGCGCGGGACTGCCGCGACGGAATCTACGACGTTTCGAGCGCCGAAAGGTAGGCTGCGGCAGCCGGACCGGGTTGACGCGTGCCCCACACCACATACTCGACCCGGCGCGGCGGATTCCGCAGGGTGGCGGTCCGCAGATCCGGAAAGGCCGCCACGATGGACTCGGGTAGCAGCCCGATACACAGATTGCGCCGGATCAGTTCGGCGAAATAGTCCACCGCGACCACCTCGAACGCCACTTCACGGTGCACACCGGCGGCGGTGAAGGCCTGCTCGGCCTGTGCCCGCCCGGGGGAACCGGCGGGGAAATCGACGAACAGTTCCGCGCTCAACCGCTCCGCGTCGACGTCGCGTTCACCGGCCAGTGGGTGCGTGGGGTGGACCACGGCGACCAGCTCGCCGCGAGCGAGTGCGCGCGCTGTGACACCCCGCGGTTCGGTACCGTCCGGAAGGCCGAGGAACGCGATATCCAGCCGGCCTTGGCGCACATCATCCACCAGATGGTCGCTCATCCCCACCTGCAGGCTGATCTGCACCCGGGGATGACGGGCACGGAAATCCTGCAGCGTCCCCAGCAGATCGACGGCGCCGACACTGGGGATCGCGCCGATGGCGAGCCGGCCGCGGATCTCACCGGATACGGCGGTGACCTCCGCGCGCGCCCGTTCGGCGGCTTCCAGTGCCTGCCGGGCCGCGGGCAGGAACGCCACGCCGGCCGGGGTGAGTTCGACACGGCGGCTGGTGCGTTCGAACAGTTTCGCGCCCAGTTCCCGTTCGAGGCGCGCGATCTGGTGACTCAATGCCGACTGCACCACCAGGCACTGCCGGGCCGCCCGGGTGAAATTCTTCGTCTCCGCCACCGCGATGACGTACCGCATCTGCTGCAGTTCCATCGAACTATCGTGAATCATGATTGCTGCGCTGACAAACATGTGTTGGACTCATTGATAGAGCGGCCGCAAGGTTGAGGTCATGAGTATGACGACAGCGGCCCGGCCGCCCTCCGCAGCCGACCCTTCCGAAGCCCGCGGCCTGTCCCGCGGACTGCTACTGCTGATGTCGGTGGCGACCGGGCTGATCGTGGCGGGCAACTATTTCGCGCAGCCCTTACTGGACGCCATCCGCGGCGATTTCGGGTTGAGTACCGGTACCGCGGCGCTGATCGTCACGGCCGCCCAGGCGGGTTATGCCCTCGGCCTGTTCCTGCTGCTGCCGCTGGCCGATCTTTTCGAGCGGCGGCGTCTGGCGGTAACACTCTTCGGCGCCACCGCGTTCTTCCTGCTGGTCTGCGGTATCGCCGGAAACGGTGTGGTGCTGCTGGCCGCGACCGCGCTCGCCGCGTTCACCTCGGTCGCGGCGCAGGTGCTGGTGACCTTCGCCGTGGCGCTGAGCACGCCCGAACGGCGTGGGCGGGTGGTCGGCACCGTGATGAGCGGTCTGCTGGTGGGCGGTCTGCTGGCCCGGACCGTCGCGGGCCTGTTGAGCGAAGCCGGTGGCTGGCGCACCGTGTATTGGTTCGGTGCGGCCGCCCTGGCAGTGGTGGCCGTGGCGCTGTGGCGGTCGCTGCCCGCGGTGCATGCACCGGTGGGGATGTCGTATCCGGCGCTGCTGCGGTCCACGGCGGGGCTGCTGCGCACGAATTCCGTTCTGCGCCGGCGGGCCGGGCTCGGCGCATTGTCGATGGCGTCGTTCACGCTGTTCTGGACCGGTGTGACCTTCCTGCTGGCCGGCCCCGGCTATCACTGGTCGGAGGCCACGATCGGATTGTTCGGGCTGGTCGGGATCGCCGGTACTGTCGCGACACCCCTCTCGGGCCGGCTCGCCGACCGCGGCCACGTGCACCGGGTCGCCGGTGCCGGCGCGGCCCTGCTGGTGGTGGCCTGGATCGTGCTCGCGGCCGGCGTGAGCTCCCTGCCCGCCCTGATCGCCGGCGCGATCGTGCTCACCGTGGGCCAGCAGGCACTGCTCAACAGCAACCAGAACGTGCTGTACGCGCTCGCCCCCGAACTCCGTAACCGGCTGAATTCCGCCTTCATGACAGTCTTCTTCCTCGGCGGGGCGGCCGGATCGGCGCTCACCGCCCTCGCCTGGGACCGGGCCGGATGGATCGGTGTCGGCGTCGCCGGGGGCGTGCTGGCGACCGCCACCGTACTGCTGTGGGGCGCCGACCGGATGCGCGACCGGTCCACCCGAGCACGGTAAACACAGTTCGCTTGATCGCTGTTCAGAGAAGGAAAACCTATGCGTATCACCATTTTCGGGGCAGCCGGACAGGCCGGCAGCCGGACCGTCACCGAAGCACTGGACCGCGGCCACCTGGTCACCGCCGTACTGCGCAGCCCGGACCGGGCACATGAGATACCGCGCGCCGCGGAGGTCCGGATCGGCGATGCCGCCGACCTCGAGGATGTCGTCGATCTCGCCGACGGCCAGGACCTCGTGATCAGCGCGACCCGTCCGGCCGCCGGCCGGGAAAGCGAGCTGATCGCCACCGCCGCCACGCTCACGGCAGCCACCGCGCGCACCGGCACCCGATTGCTGCTCGTGGGTGGCGCGGCCACGCTGACCGTGCCCGGCGCCGGTGGGGTGACGGTGATGGACGAGCCGGGATTCCCCGGATCCCTGCGCGCCATCGCCCGCGCCTGCGCCGATCAGCTCGCGGTCTGCCGCGCCGCCACCTGCAGCGACTGGACCTACCTGAGCCCGCCCGCGCAATTGCATACCGGCGCCCGCACCGGACGGTATCGGCTCGGCCGGGACACGCTCGTGGTCGACCGGTACGGGCAGTCGGCACTGTCCTACGCGGACCTCGCGGTGGTGCTGCTCGACGAAGCCGAGCGATCCGCGCATCGGGGGATGCGATTCACCGCCGCCTACTGACCCGGGCGGACGGGTGGGCCCCGATGCGATGGGGACACGCCGGTTCGTCCCGGACTCCCTGCTGGTAGACACTGCGGGTGGATACAGGAGTTCAGCTGGTGGATATTCGGCCCGGCCGCGTAGAACTGGCGGATCGCCGGACGGAACGGCGCTGGCCGGTGGAGATCGCGGCCTACCGGATCGCGGCACTGCCGGTGACGCGGGCGCAGTATGCGGCGACCATGGGGGACGAGACCGGTGACGGGCTACCAGTCGACAGTGTGTCCTGGGACGATGCGGTGCGGTTCTGTAATCGCCTGTCCGAGCGGGAAGGCCTGACCCCGGTGTACCGCCGGGCCGGTGCGAACACGGAAACTGTGGCCTCGGCCGACGGGTATCGCCTGCCCACCGAAGCCGAATGGGAATACGCCTGCCGGGCCGGAACCACGGGGCCCCGCTACGGTGAGCTCGACGAAATCGCCTGGTATCGCGGGAATTCGGGCGGCACCGCGCAGCCCGTCGGCCGGAAACGGCCCAACGCCTGGGGCTTGTACGACATGCTCGGCAATGTCTGGGAATGGTGCTGGGATTTCTACGATCCCGCCGTCTACGGCGAATACCGGGTGCTGCGCGGTGGCGGCTGGTTCGACGAACACTGGAGCTGCCGGGCCTCGGTGCGGCGGCGCAGCCATCCGACACTGCGCCTCGACGATGTGGGATTCCGGGTGGCTCGTTCGGGCTAGAGTGCGCCGCGGGCGGCGAGCACTTCGAAGGCGGCGTCGGCGCTGCGCCACAACACATCGATCTCCGCCCGGGCCGCCGGCGCGGCCGCCGGATCCTGCAGGGCCAGCCCGTTGCCGAAGATCACCACATTGGCGCCCGCATCGGCCAGGCGCAGCAGGGGTCCGGTGGCCACACCCGCGCCGAGGACGGCATCGAGCCCCTCGCCCACGAAATAGAACCGCCACAGCGGACCCAGATCTGCGCCGTAGACGGCTTTCGTGAGATCGACGATGAGGAAACCGTGGCGGGCGATCGCATCGACGATGGTGAAGTGGTCGCGTGCCTGGGCGGGTGTCGCCCGGGTCGCGGCGACGGAATAGGCGAGATCGACGGTGAGATGGGCGTTGTAGCCCGCCATCGCGACCCGGGCCCCCGACAGGTCGCACTGCCGGGTGAGCGCGAAATAGTTGGCCCACTGCGGCTCGGCCGGTGCGCCGGTGAACTCGGCGTGCACATTGCGCAGGAACCGGGCCAGCAGCTCGAGGCTGATGCGATGCGCCCATTCGGGATCGTCGAACGCGCGGGGGTTGCGCTGCAACGGCATGACGGCGGCCCGCTCCACGGCATCGAGCCCCAGTGCCAGCAGGCCTCGCCGGTCCCGATGTGCCACCAGGATCTCGGTGATCCGCCGATGCTGCTCCACCGCACGTTCGAGCCGGTCCAGCGAGGAGCCGGTGCTCTCGTCCAGCAGTTCGGAGGTATCGGAGAGTTCGACGATCTCGGCGACAGCAGCGGGTGCCAGCGGCGCGCCACAGGCGCTTTCGGCGACGACGGCGCCGGCGCGCGGTGGGACCAGCAGGCCGGCCACGGCGAACACGAAGACCAAGGCGGTGCGGCCGAGACGACGCCGATGGCCCGGGTTTGCGCTGGACATGGTCACACCACCTTCATTCGACGATCAAGTGGGCGTGCACGACAACGAGGAGAACCAGATGAACG
Source organism: Nocardia carnea (assembly GCF_029868325.1). GTDB lineage: Bacteria > Actinomycetota > Actinomycetes > Mycobacteriales > Mycobacteriaceae > Nocardia > Nocardia carnea_C. The sequence goes on along the minus strand of NZ_JARWNW010000029.1, from coordinate 7,772 downwards.
GACCCGTGCCCGAGGTCTGCCGGGCGCGGCTACACACTAGCTCCGGGCGCAGGGGGAGTGTTCCCGCCACGCGGACCGCGGCAGGGGACCGGCCATGATCGAGTCCAGTCGTAATTCGCCGCGTGTTACGCCCGCTACTCGGTATGCGTCCGGCAGCCGGGCGGCGGCGTACCGGCCGCAGCCCGGAGGTCGCTCCCGCCGAACCGGCTGTGGCACAGACCCTTCGTGCCACCGAATATCGACCACGGGGTGTGGCTAATTGGCTGCCCTGACGGGCAACCCTGCGGTCCGGGCGGGCGCTCGCTGCGGTGGGTTCGGTGGTGACCTGCCCGGTGCGATTCCGGTTTCGGTGCGTTCGGCCGGTTCGGCGAGGGCGGTGCACCCGCGGTCGGTGCATGGGCAGAATCAGGCCCGGGCCCCGCCGGTTCCGACCGTTTTGCGGGGGCAGCCGAACCGGGGCTGCCGCGTCTGTGCGGCCCACTGCTGCCGGGGATGGCTCTAGACGGTTGTCCGGGCGAGGGCGAGGACGATCTCGGTGGCCGCGTCGACCAGGCGCTCGCGTGGGACCGGGAGCCGGCCGTCGATCCAGTCGACGTAGAGCGCGACCAGGGCGCCGCTGAGTGCGGTCGCGCTGATGATCAGCGCTTCTTCGCTATCGGGCAGGAGTGCGTTCACCTCGTCGCCCAGCGCGGGGAGCATGGTGCGGAGGAAGGCCGGGAGGCGGTCTGCGCTGTGGCGGCGCAGGGTGTCGTCGGTGAGTGGTTCGCGCAGCAGAACCCGGGCCCGGCGCGGGTCCTCTTCGAAGTAGGCGGCGCAGATTTCGAGTGCCGAGCGGACGGTGGTGTGCGTATCCGCGGCCGCGGCGGTCGCGCCGAGCCTGGTCAGGAGTTCGGTTTCCAGGCGGTCGTAGACGGCGGTGAGCAGCGCGGTGCGGTCGGGGAAGCTTTCGTAGAAATAGCGCGGGCTCAGGTTCGCCAGGCGCGTGACCGCCCGCATGGTGACCGCCGCCGGTCCGTCGGTGCCCAGCAGGTCGAATCCGACGTCCACGAGTTGTTCGCGGCGCTCCGCGGACCTGTCGTCCAGAGTCCGGCCGCGCCACAGCTTGGGTGCGCTCATCGGCCAATCCTCGCATCGACCGCCACCATTGACATCAGGTGATTCAACATGAATCATACGATTCATGTTTCTACCGGGTGCGGCCGGCCCGCGCCCGTCGAAAGGTTGCCGCTGTGTTCAGTGAGGAAAAGTTCCAGCAGGCCCTGCGCCGCCCCCGCCTCGCCCGGCCCGCGCCCGAGTTCCTCGACGGTAATCGCGCGGTACCGATCCGGGTGATCCCCGAACCCGAACTGCAGGCCACTACCGAGCAGTGGTTCGTCCAGTTCGACCGGAAACTGGAGTACTACGGAAAACTCGGTCTCGACCTGTCCTGGCTGATGGAATGGGCGAAGAAATACTGGTGGAGTTTCCTCGCCCGCGATATGAGCCTCAACCACGAGCTGTACGCCCCGGATATCCGCTACACCGATGTCACCACCTTCGGCCGCACCATCACCGGTATCGACGAATTCGTGAAGTACAACTTCGCCTTCTTCGACGCCATCCCGGACTGGCGCTACGATCCGCTGCCCGACCAGGTCTATCTCGACGTCATGCCCGACGAGAAGGTCCGGGTCGTCATCCGCTATATCGGCAGCGGCCACTGGGACGGCCCGCTGCGGCTCTACCCTTACGACGACAACGCCCCCGTCCTGTACGGCACCGGCCGTTTCATCCAGTGTCCTGCGGTCGACCGCTACCACTTCAACGCCGACGGACTCATGGAGGAAGGCGAAACCCTCTACGACGCCTTCGATGTCACGCAGCGCGGCGGGATCCTCCCGCGCGACGACAGCTGGCAGTTCAAGGCCCTGATGTCGGCGTCGAAGATCCCGGCGCTACTGCATCGGTTCGGGTTGTAGCGGGTGCCCGCTAGTAACCCTTCGATCGCAGGAAATCCGCCACGGTGACAACGGTGTGCGGATTGCGCGGCCCCTCCACCAGCGCGGCGTAGGGCAAGGCGAGGATATTGTTCTCGCGAACGGCCGTGCTGCCCGCCATCAGCGGGTGCCTGCGGAGCTGCTCGATCTTCGCCGGTACCGAATTCTCCGGACCGGCACCGTAGTCCACGATCAGGATCACCTGCGGATCGCGGTGCGCCGCCGCTTCCCACGACGTACTGGTCCAGGAATCGTTCAGATCGTCGAAGATATTGCTACCACCCGCCTTGCGGATGATCTGCGACGGCGCCGCGGTCCGGCCGGAGGTGAACGGTTCGGGGGTTGCGCTGTCGAACAGGAACACCCGCGCCGGTTCCCGCCCGGCGGGGGCACTGTCGGCGGCCTTCGCGACCTGGTCCCGATACTGCGCGATGAGTTGATCGGCCTTCGCGCGCACACCGAAGATCTCCCCGAGATTGGCCAGATCCGCGTAGAGCGCATCGAGCGGTTCCATCACGCCGCGGCGATCCGTTCCGGGTTGCCGGCACGCCTCGGTCAACTGGTACGGCACCGCGCCGATCGATCGCACCCACTCCGGGGTGAGACCGGTGGACTCCTTGAACCCGTAGTTCCATCCGGCGAAGACGAAATCGGGATCGGCCGCCTGCACTATCTCGCGGGTGAACGCGTAGCCGAGCAGCGGTGTGCGCTCGAATTCCGCCTGCCACGGCGAGGACGCGATATCGCGTTCCTTCCCGCGATAACTGCTGTGCCCCACCAGCCGGTCGGCCAATCCGAGCGCGAACATCATCTCGGTGATCCCGGTGTCGTTGGTGACGACCCGCTCCGGGATGCCGTGGACCGTCAGCGGCGCACCGCAATTGGTGACCGTCACCGCCTTACCGGCGGCCTGGGCGGGCTGCTGCACCTCGGCGCCACACGCTGTCGATACGACCGCGGCCACGACGGCCAGTGCCACGAGCAATCGGGGAGACCTCATCTAACAGCCCTTCTCGTCGAAGATGATCTGCGGAACACCCAGCCGGGGGTGGGTGACGATATGGCCGCCGATCGAGAACCAGCGGGCGATCACCTCCGCGGTGATCACCTCGTGCGGTGTGCCCGAGCAGACGATCCGGCCGCCGTGCAGCACGAAGAGCCGATCGCAGTACTGGGCGGCCAGATTGAGGTCGTGCAGGGCCGCGACCACCGTGATCCCCAGCTCTCGCGCCGCGGACAGGACGCTGTATTGGTGGTGTACATCGAGGTGATTGGTCGGTTCGTCCAATACCAGCACCTTCGGCTGCTGAGCCAGGGCACGGGCGATCAGGACGCGCTGGCGTTCCCCGCCCGACAGCGACAGGAAACCGCGGTCGGCGAGGTGGGCGATATCGGCCGTCGCCATCGCCGCCGCGCAGATCTCGGCATCGCGCCGGTGGGTGCCGCGCAGCAGTGCCGTATGCGGTAACCGCCCGGTGGCCACGACCTCGGCGGCGGTGAAATCGAACGGTGTGGTGGTGTCCTGGGTCAGCGCCGCCACCTGGCGGGCGTTGGCGCGCATACCGATCGCCGCGATATCCGTATCGTCCACCAGAACTCGTCCCGAGCTGGGGGATACGGCGCGGTACAGACAACGCAGCAGGGTGGATTTACCGCTGCCGTTCGGTCCCACGATGCCGATGAACTCCCCGGATTCGGCGGCCGGTGTCACCGCCTCGAGGATCGTCGTACCGCCGATCTGCACGGTGACGTTGTCGTAGTCGATACGCATCAGCCGCCTCCGCTCAAGGCGCCGCGGCGCCGCATCAGCACAACGAACACGGGCACACCCACCGCGGCCGTCACTGCTCCCAGCGGTAACTCCTGCGGCGGCAGGAGGATACGGGCCACCAGGTCGGCGGTCACCAGGAACACCGCGCCCAGCAGTGGGGTCACCAGGATCAGCCGCCGGTGGTCGGCGCCGACCAGCAGCCTGGCGATATGCGGCACCACCAGGCCGACGAAACCGATGGCCCCGCAGACCGCGACGAAACAGCCTGTCATCGCGGCGGAAACCACGAACAGCAGCACGCGGAACCGGGAAGCGTTCAGGCCGAGCGCGGCGCTGACCTCATCGCCCATCGACAGGGCGTTCAGCTGCCGGGCGAACGCCGCGATGATCGCCAGGCCCGCCACGGCGACGGCGACCACCAGCGGAACCATCTGCCAGGCCGCACCGGCCAGACTGCCGAGCAACCAGAACATCACCGAACGGGCGGCATCACCGTGCGGCGCCATGAACACCAGCACCGTTGTCGCCGCGGAAAAACCGTAACCGACAGCGGTACCCGTGAGCACCAGCCGCAACGGCACCAGCCCGGCACTCGACCGGGCCATCAGGTAGACGAGGACGGTGGCGCCGAGCGCCCCGGCGAACGCCGCGGACGACAGTGCGTAGACCCCTAGCGCACCGAAGGCGCCGAAAAGTACGACCGCGGTGGCACCCACCGACGCACCCGACGAAATACCCAGCACATACGGATCGGCGAGGGCGTTACGCACCATGGCCTGCACCAGCAACCCGACGGCACCCAGCCCCGCACCGACGGTGGCGGCCAGCACGACCCGCGGCAACCGCGAATCCACAACGATCCGGTACTCGGCGATATCCGCCGCCACCACCACGCCACCGGTGAGTTCGGCCCACAGGAACCCGAGAGCGGCCCGCCACGGGATATGCACCGCGCCGAGCATCAATCCGAGAAGGGAGACGATCACCAACGCCACGGCGAGACCGGCAATCAACACCGCCACCGGGAGCCGCCGCAGCCCATGCGAATTCATCGAGGCGGAACCGGCCGCCCGTCCCCGAAGTGACCGTGTGCAGGCATGCGTGCGCGACGAAGACCCATATCTTGTCAACCGCTCCCTCGGAGTCGACAGCGACCACACCGGCGGTATGGCCACGCGGGCAGGTCTTCGGACTCGTGGACGTGCTCCCGGGACCGGGATCGCCTACTGACGGTCGCTTCCCAGGCGCCAGGCCCAGTGCTGATGACCGCGGTCGTTTCCACTCACCGCTGCGGGGCAGTTCCGGATTCCCACCGGATTCCCTCTTACGAACCACCCGTCGGCGACGGGTGGTAACCAGCGCGCGGTCACGGTAACACCCGGAATTTCCGGGCCGGACATTCCGGGTGGGAATGTGCGTCACCTCACTCGGTCCGAGCGGCGTACCGGCGAGCGAGCGGGCGTCGGCAGACCGATCCCCGGCGAGCGTCCGGAGGGCGTTTTGGTCCCGCAGCCATCCGTAGGCTACGGTTGTCGATGCAACGCGGGGTGGAGCAGTTCGGTAGCTCGCTGGGCTCATAACCCAGAGGTCGCAGGTTCAAATCCTGTCCCCGCTACCAACGACCGAGGCCGGAACGGGTTCCACCGTTTCGGCCTCGGCCATTTCCCGGCACCAAGACTTCGGATCAGTCGGCGGGGTCCGAGTTCGTATGAGCTGCCGGAAACGGTGGCTCTTCGCCGGCGAAGACGGGAAGAGGACTCCGCGCCTGGCGGTTGCATCGTGTATGCCGAAACCCTTCACGGAAACCGAACGCCAGAAGTTCCTCGCGGGCAAGCATATTGCGGTGCTGTCGGTCGCGGCGTCCGATGGTCGTCCGCCGGCGTCCGTCCCGATTTGGTACGACTACACGCCCGGCGGTGAGATCAGGATCAACACCGGCGTGAACCGGCGCAAGGCCAGGCTCATCCGGGAAGCCGGTGTGGTGACGTTGGTCGTGCAACGCGAAGAACTGCCATACCAGTACATCATCGTCGAAGGCACTGTCATCGATGCCGCGAATCCCTCCCCGTTGGACATCCGGGAAGCCATCGCCACGCGTTACCTCGGTCCCGAGGCCGGGCGCGCGTTCGCCGAACAGATGGACGGCCGCGAATCGGTCCTGTTCACGATCCGTCCCGACCGCTGGATCACGCAGGACTACTCGGACGACTTCTGACAGCGCGAGGCAGTCCGGATCGAAGCGATCGGCCGTCCGCGCCCACGACGCCGGTGTCCCGGCGGCTACGGTCGGCGGTGGGTGCGCGTCGATGTGTCACCGCACTTCGGCAGGTGGCGCGCTCAGGTGAGCGACCTGACCTCTGCGATCTCGTATTCCGCCACCGTGGCGCCGCGGATCGCCGCGTTCTGTTCGTCACCGGTACCTTTCCCGCGGAAAGCATCTACCGCCGCCCGGGTTTCCCAGCGCTCGAAGATGTTGATCCGGGCGGGATCGATGAGATCCGGGCTGATCGCGAAATCGAGGCAGCCGGGCGCGGACCGAGCCTGTTCGACGACGGTGACGCAGCCGGCGAGATACGCCTCGCGGGCGTCCGGTGCGACGAGAAGGTGCCCGGCGACGATGACCATACTGCGCTCCTGTTCGGTCGGTTCACCGATACAGACCGAACCGCGACAACCAATTCATCGGTGCGGTGTCCATCCGGTTCAGCAGTCCGAACGGCGGGGTCGGCCGGCTGTTGTCGTGATTCGGGCACCGATCGCGCGGCGCGGCGGAACTTTCGCTGTCGAACTCCGGCAGGCCAGGAGATTTATACGCTCAGGGACCGGTAACGGTCAGGTCATCGGTCCCTGAGCGTTGGAAACTGCGGCCGCGCTCAGGCCCGCGACCCGAACCGTTCCAGGACGGCACTGGCCTCTTGGGAAGCGGTGCCCCCGTCGGCGAGATGTGCCATGGCCTCGGGGATGGGGCGGCCGTGGTGGGCCATGGCCTGGGCGTAGAGCCGACCGGCGCGGTAGGAGGACCGGACCAGCGGGCCCGCCATCACACCGGCGAAACCGATCTCCTCGGCGGCCTTCGAATGTTCCACGAACTCTTCGGGTTTCACCCAGCGATCCACCGGGTGATGCCGCGGTGAGGGGCGCAGGTACTGGGTGATGGTGAGGATATCGCAACCGGCTTCGTGCAGGTCACGCATGGCCTGGGTGACTTCCTCGGGGGTCTCGCCCATACCGAGGATCAGGTTGGACTTGGTGACCAGGCCTTCGGCGCGGGCCGCGGTGAGCACCGCGAGCGAGCGTTCGTAGCGGAACGCCGGGCGGATCCGCTTGAAGACGCGGGGCACGGTTTCCAGATTGTGCGCCAGCACCTCCGGACGCGTGGAGAACACTTCGGCGAGCTGATCCGGTTTCGCATTGAAATCCGGGATCAGCAGTTCCACACCGGTGTTCGGGTTGAGCTTCTTGATGGCGCGCACGGTTTCCGCGTACAACCAGGCGCCGCCGTCGTCCAGATCGTCGCGGGCGACACCGGTGATGGTGGAGTAGCGCAGGCCCATGGCCTGCACGCTTTCGGCGACCCGGCGCGGTTCGTCACGGTCCAGCGGGGACGGTTTACCGGTGTCGATCTGGCAGAAATCGCAGCGCCGGGTGCACTGTTCGCCGCCGATGAGGAAGGTGGCCTCGCGGTCCTCCCAGCATTCGAAGATATTGGGGCAGCCCGCTTCTTCGCACACGGTGTGCAGGCCCTCCCGTTTCACCAGCCCTTTGAGCTCGGTGTATTCGGGACCCATGGTGGCGCGGGTGCGGATCCAGCCGGGTTTGCGTTCGATCGGGGTCTCGGCGTTACGGGCCTCGATACGCAGCAGTTTACGGCCGGCGGGGGCTTGGGCGGAGGTCATGCGGTGGGACCTTTCGAATCGCATGCCGCGGTGGCGGCGGCGGGCTCCGCGGCGGCCGGGGTGGGGGCCTGCGGAATATCGTGTTCGGTAACCGGAAGCTCACCGTTGAGCGCGGCCGGTATCGCTGTG
>NZ_JARWNW010000028.1 GCF_029868325.1 Nocardia carnea | reverse complement strand
GGAGGTGTGGGGGTACGACTTCTTCGGCGGCACCCGCACGGTCGATGTGCATGTGCGGCGGTTGCGGGCGAAGCTGGGCAGCGAATACGAATCGCTGATCGGTACGGTCCGCAATGTGGGTTACAAGGCTGTGCGACCGGCGCGGTCGCAGAACAAGGGCGATGCCGAATCCCGCGCGGGTAACGGTGACCGCGAGGGTGCGGAAGAGGATTCGATGGCCCCGGTGAACGGTACGGTCCAGTGAGTGTGGAAGCGGTGCCCGATATCGAATTGCGCTGGGTGGACGGTGCGCTCGGCAACGGTGACGAGGTGAGTGCCCTGCTGGCTGCCGCCGCTGCGGCCGACGGTGTCGCACCGGTCTCCGAACAGGGGCTGCTGGCGTTGCGAGGGGATTCGCCGGTCCGGCATCTGCTCGCTCTGAGTGACGGTGCGGTGGCCGGATACGCGGGTCTCACTCCGGCGCACGACGAGCACCCTGCCATGGCCGAGGCCGCCGTGGCGCCCGAGCATCGCGGCCGGGGCATCGGCCGGGAACTGGTGGGCGCCGTGCTCGCCGCCGGCGGTAGCGGGGCCCGGGTATGGGCGCACGGGAAGCTGCCCGCGGCGGAAGCGGTCGCGGCCCGGCTGGGGCTGGTCGCGGCGCGTGAGCTGTGGCAGATGCGCCGGCCGTTGGCAACTCCACAGCTACCGGAGGTGGAGGTCCCGGCGGATATCGTGGTTCGTCACTACGCCGGCCCGGCCGATGATGCCGAACTGCTGCGGGTCAACAACGCAGCCTTCGATTGGCACCCTGAGCAGGGGGGATGGACCGAGTCCGAACTGGCGCAGCGTCGCGCCGAATCCTGGTTCGACCCGGCGGGGCTGTTTCTGGCCTTCGCCGCCGACGATCCCGGCCGGTTGCTCGGTTTCCACTGGACCAAGGTCCACCACGACGAGGATCCGCCGGCCGGTGAGGTCTATGTGGTGGGTATCGATCCCGCCGCGCAGGGCCGCGGGCTCGGCCGGTTGCTCACGCTGATCGGCCTGCACCACCTGCGGGACGCCGGCCTGGGCGAGGTGCTGCTGTACACCGAGGCCGACAACACCGCCGCCGTCCGGACCTACAGCCGTCTCGGTTTCGGTCCCGCGCATATCGATATCGCCTACGCGGCGCCGGACGGCGACGGATAAAAGCGACCGTCCGGGGGCGTCCGAGAGTGCGCTGAGTAACAGCGCGGCAAATATCACACATATCGGGCGCCATCACTCCGCCGGTGTTCACTTTCCGTTCACTCGCCCTGGTCCGGCTGTCTACCGACGGCCCCTAGGTTGATTCTGGGCGGTCGTGGGCCGCCTGGTGTGCAAGTTCCCCCGCGAACAGTCACATCATGAGGCCCGTCCGGGCCGGTGAGGGACCGGGCGAGCAGGATGTATCCGGAGGACTGGAGTGAAGTTCAAGCGCAGCAGCGCCATCGTCGGCGTTCTCGCCGCCGCGATCCTGCCGTTGGCTGCCTGCGGCAGCGACGACAACACCGGCGCAACCGGTGTCGAGGCCAACGCCGACGTCCAGTGCGGTGGCACGGAAGCACTCAAGGCCAGCGGTTCGTCGGCGCAGAAGAACGCCGTGGAGCGTTTCACCGCCGCCTACGAAACCAACTGCGACGGCCAGACCCTCAACTACACCTCGAGCGGTTCGGGTGCGGGTGTGAAGGAATTCCTCGGCGGCCAGACCGATTTCGCCGGTTCCGACTCGCCGCTGAGCGAATCCAAGGGCGAGGTGGCGAAGGCCGCCGAGCGCTGCGCCTCGCCGGCCTGGAACCTGCCGACCGTATTCGGCCCGATCGCCATCACCTACAACGTCGCCGGCGTCGCCGATCTGGCGCTCGACGGCCCGACCATGGCCAAGATCTTCAACGGCACCGTCAAGACCTGGGACGCGCCCGAGATCAAGGCGCTCAACCCGGACGCCCAGCTGCCGGCCCAGCCCATCAAGGTCATCTACCGGTCCGACGAGTCCGGTACCACCGACAACTTCCAGCTCTACCTCGACGCGGCCTCCGACGGCGCCTGGGGCAAGGATGCGGGCAAGGTCTTCAACGGCGGCGTCGGTGAAGGTGCCAAGGGCAACGAGGGCACCTCGGCCGCGGTGAAGTCGACCCCGAACTCGATCTCCTACAACGAGTGGTCCTTCGCCAAGGCGCAGAACCTCTCCCAGGTGCGGGTCATCACCTCTGCCGGGCCGGAGCCGGTCGAACTCACCTCGGAGACCGCGGGCAAGGCGATCGACGGCGTGAAGATCAAGGGCGAGGGCAACGATCTGGTGCTCGACACCTCGTCGTTCTACAAGCCCACCGAAGCCGGTTCCTACCCGATCATCCTGCCGACCTACGAGATCGTCTGCTCGAAGTACGCCGACGGTGAGGTCGCCGCCGCGGTCAAGGGGTTCCTGACCTCGGCCGTCACCAACGGCCAGGAAGGCCTGGAGGACAACGGCTACGTACCGATCCCGGAGCAGTTCAAAACCAAGCTGACCACGGCGATCAACGCCATCTCCTGATAGTGCGAATATGACAGTCAACCCAGAGGTAGCCTCCGCGGGCTCGTCCACCGGGGCGAGCCTGCGTAAGGCCGGAGACACCGCATCCATGTCGAGCGAACCGAACAAATCGCCGCTGAGCCCGCAGGGCGGCGGGCACGGCCGGCGGGCCGAACAGGTCTTCAAATCGCTGGCCGTAGCCGCCGCCGCGATCATCGTGGGCTCGATCGCATTGATCGCGTTGTTCCTGCTCATCCGCGCGGTGCCTTCGCTCGGGGCTGACCAGGTGAACTTCTTCACCAGCACGGAGTTCAACACCGGCGATGCGGACAACCTCCGCTTCGGTATCCGCGATCTGTTCATGGTGACGGTGTTGAGCTCCGCGTTCGCGCTCATCATCGCGGTGCCGATCGGGGTCGGTATCGCGCTGTTCCTTACTCGCTACGCACCGAAACAGCTGGCCCGCCCGTTCTCGATGCTGACCGATCTGCTGGCCGCGGTGCCCTCGATCGTGTACGGCCTGTGGGGGCTGCTGGTGCTGGCGCCCTACCTGAAACCGATCCAGCATTTCCTCAACGACAACCTGGGCTGGTTATTCCTGTTCGCCGACGGCAATGTCTCCATCGCCGGCGGCGGCACGATCTTCACCGCCGGAATCGTCCTGGCCGTGATGATCCTGCCGATCATCACCTCGGTCGCCCGGGAAGTGTTCGCGCTGACACCCACCGCGCATATCGAGGCGGCCCAGGCGCTCGGCGCCACCAAATGGGAAGTCGTGCGGATGACCGTGCTGCCCTACGGGCGTAGCGGTGTCATCGCCGGCTCCATGCTCGGACTGGGCCGGGCCCTCGGCGAGACGATCGCCGTGCTCCTCATCCTGAAAACATCGGCGGACGCGGGCGGCTGGTCGCTGTTCGACGGCGGTTTCACCTTCGCCTCCAAAATCGCATCGGCCGCCGCCGAGTTCAGCGCGCCGCTGCCGACGGGTGCCTATATCGCGGCGGGCTTCGTGCTCTTCGTACTGACGTTCGTGGTCAACGCGCTGGCCCGGTTCGTGGCCGGTGGAAAGGTGAACGGCTGATGACCACCATGACCAAATTCGATCAGCCGATCAAGGCGCCGACCTTCCGCGATGTGAGCACCGCGCGGAAGATCAAGAACAATGTCGCCACCGGGCTGTTCACACTGTGCTTCCTCATCGCCCTCATCCCACTCGGCTGGGTACTGGGGATGGTGATAGCCAACGGTTTCGAGGCGATCCTCTCGCTGGACTGGTGGCAGAACTCGCAGAAGGGCATTCTGCCCGACCAGAGTGGTGGCGGTGTCTACCACGCGATCTACGGCACCATCGTGCAATCGGCGGTTGCGGCCGTGATCGCGGTACCGCTGGGCATCATGGCCGCGATCTACCTGATCGAATACGGCACCGGCCGCTTCGCCAAGGTGACCACCTTCATGGTCGATATCCTGGCCGGTATTCCCTCGATCGTCGCCGCGCTGTTCGTCTTCGCCCTGTGGATCGCGACCCTGGGCTTCCCGCAGAGCTCCTTCGCGGTCGCCCTGGCCCTGGTGTTGCTGATGCTGCCGGTGGTGGTGCGCAACACCGAGGAAATGCTCAAACTCGTCCCCGACGAACTGCGCGAAGCCTCCTATGCGCTCGGTATCCCGAAATGGAAGACGATCGTCAAGGTCGTCATCCCGACCGCCCTGCCGGGCATGATATCCGGCATCCTGCTCGCGCTGGCCCGCGTCATGGGCGAGACCGCGCCGGTGCTGGTGCTGGTCGGCTACAGCAAGTCGATCAATATGAATATCTTCGACGGCAATATGGCCTCGCTGCCGCTGCTGATCTACCAGGAACTGGCGAACGCGGAAGACGCGGGACGCCAGCGCGTATGGGGTGCGGCGCTGACGCTCATCCTGCTGATCGCATTGCTCTACCTGGCGGCCGCGGGTGTCAACAAGTTCCTGATGCGGAACCGATAAGGCGGAAACGGAAAAATAGATGGCCAAGCGCATCGATATCAAAGACCTGAACATCTACTACGGCAAATTCCATGCCGTCGCGGATGTCTCGCTGAACGTCTTGCCGCGCAGCGTGACCGCTTTCATCGGCCCCTCCGGATGCGGTAAATCCACCGTGCTGCGGTCGCTGAACCGGATGCACGAGGTGACCCCGAACGCCAGCGTCTCGGGTGCGGTCATGCTCGACGGCGAGGACATCTACGGCTCCCAGGTGGACCCGGTGGGCGTGCGCCGCACCATCGGCATGGTGTTCCAGCGCCCGAACCCGTTTCCCACCATGTCCATTCGCGACAATGTGGTGGCGGGCCTGAAACTGCAGGGCATGCGCAACAAGTCCGAACTGGACGAGGTCGCGGAACGCTCGCTGCGCGGCGCGAACCTGTGGAACGAGGTGAAGGACCGGCTCGACAAGCCGGGCGGCGGCCTGTCCGGTGGCCAGCAGCAGCGTCTGTGTATCGCCCGCGCGATCGCGGTCTCCCCGGATGTACTGCTGATGGACGAGCCCTGTTCGGCGCTGGACCCGATCTCCACGCTGGCGATCGAGGATCTGATCACCGAGCTGAAGAAGGAATACACGATCGTCATCGTCACCCACAACATGCAACAGGCGGCGCGGGTGAGCGATAAGACCGGATTCTTCAACCTGGAAGCCCAGGGCAAACCGGGCCGGCTGGTCGAGATCGACGATACGGAGAAAATCTTCTCAAACCCGGGCGAGAAAGCCACCGAGGATTACATCTCGGGCCGCTTCGGGTGAATCGTGTGCATGGCCGGGTCTTTCGCTGGCGGGGGTTGGGCCCGTGGTCCCTGGTCTCGCGGTAGATCTTCCGTGAAGCGCGGTGTGGTCGTTGTTGCGCTGTCTCGGGTGGTGTGAAGTCTCGGGGCTCTGGATATGTCGGTCCGCGGAGACCATCCGTGAAGGGCGGGGTTGCAATTTTGGAGGCAGCCCCGCGGCGACGGGTTGGGGGTCTGGTGACCCTGCTATCGGGGTGGACGATCGGTGAAGGGGCGGGCTGTAATTTTGGAGGCGCTCCGCGCCTCGAGGGTGGGGCCCTTGCGGGCCCGGTTGTTAACAACCGGGGGGGGGGGGGGGGGGGGGGCCGCCCCCCCCGCGGCGGCCCCGCCCGCGCCCCCCCCCCCCCCCCCCCCCCCCCCCCCCGGTCCTTAAACCCCGGGCCCCGCAAGGGCCCCACCCTCGAGGCGCGGAGCGCCTCCAAAATTACAGCCCGCCCCTTCAC
>NZ_JARWNW010000027.1 GCF_029868325.1 Nocardia carnea | reverse complement strand
GGCGGGTGGGGGTTGGGGGGGCCTCGGCCCTCTAGGGTGACCGGGCCCGTTGGGGGGTGTCGCCCCCCCACAATGGGGCCGGTGTGCTGAATCAGTGGCCGGTATCAGCTCCTTCCACGTATTCGCGGGCACGCGCGGTATCCACACCGCCGCGGCCGTGCCATGACTGCCATTCCGCCTGGCCGGGGAAGGTTCCGTCGAGAAGTTCGGCGCGCAGGGCGCGGGTCCATTCGGCCTCGGCCTCCAGTACCGCCAGCCCGTACTCCGATTCGATGAGAAACAGCCGCGGTAATTTGGTGGAGAGATCGGCGAGGTCCTCCTTCACCCGCGCGACCTGCTCCTCCAGCACCGCGAGCCGGCGGCCCAGTAGTTCCGCCACCTCATCCGGCGGCAGCACGGCAAGGATCGACAGGCCGGCGATATAGCGACCGCGTTCGGGCTCCGGTTCGGCGATCAGTTCCCGCGTCCAGTCCACGAGTTCGGCCCGGCCGGCGGCGGTGATCCGGTAGATCACCCGCTCGGGCCGCGACCCGGCACGTTCACTGCCCACCACCTCGAGAAACCCGGCCTTCGCCAGGTTCTGCACCACCGTGTACAGCGACCCCCATTTGATGTCCATGTCCTGGTCTTTGCCGTACTCACGCAGCCGCGCCGCGATCTGGTACCGGTGCATGGCCTCGTCCTGCATGACCGCGAGCACGGCCAGCGCCAGCAGGTTGTTCACCGTGCGCTTCTTCGCCATCGCGACCTCCTTATTCGTACACGAATATACGTCTACGAGTAGCTCGGCGCAACGGCCCTCTCCGCGGCCGCCGCTGCCGCTCGATTGATCGATGAGCTACCCGCGCCCGCAAGACACCGGTAGGCCGGCTCGCCGCGGCCTCAGGGGTTCAGGCGTATTTCCACCCCGTTGTCCAGCGCTGCAATGTTGGGTCTGATGTCGCGGTAATGAATCACGCCGTATTGGCCGAACACGGCGTAGCCCTCGTCCACCTTTTCTTGAAACAACTGCGCGAAGTGGGCGTCCCGCCGCTGATTACATTCCAGGGCGACTTGCTGCACCGGGGTATCCGCCACCCCGTTCACACCGGGATCGTTCGTCTGGTGCATCAGCCAGGGTTCATCAGCGGTGCGGAAAACCCCGGTGAAGCCGACTTGGCTGTACTCGCGGGCCATCAATTCGGTGAACGCCTGCCGGGCATCGACACCCTCGGGCATATGCGGGGCGAATCTGTCGATCGTGTCGTTCAGATACGCTGCCATATCGATCCCGTTCTTCTCCTGCGCCGCGAGCGCCTGTGGCATCTGGCGCAGCACGTAGTAGCCGAGAACATGTTCGGGTCGATTGTTGCGCAGCAGCTCGGCGAACTGGTGGCCCTCATTCTCCTCCCCCGAGATGACATCGACGCCCGCCACTTTCCCTTTCAGGACGATAGCCGCGCCCTCGCCGCGTTCGGACGCGAACGTGCTCCGGAGCAGGTGCTCGGTCACCTTCCGGAAACCGGCCGGCACATCGGGCACCCGTCCTTCGACGATGATGATGCGCTTCGTCTTGTCGGTCGCCGCGAGCCAGTCGTCCAGGCGTCCGATCAATTCCTTCGATTGCCGAAGGTCCCAATCCTTGTTGTGCACGGTCGCGGCGAACACATTGTTATCCGCGATCACCAGCCGATGCGGTCGCAGCGCCCCTTCACCGAGCGTGAGCCGGGCCTGCTCCAGATTCTCGTACCCGTCATCGTCGGGAAGTCGTTTCCGGTCGGCCGTCTCGACGGTATCGGCGGTCTTCCGTACACCTTTCCCGGCGTTCTCGGTGTGGCCGTGCAGAAATCGGCCGACACCGGAACCGATCTTCAACAGGAGGCTTCGTGCATGTTCCATGCTCGACGTGATCTTGTTGATCCCCGACATGGCGGTCATTCTCCCGCCGGATATCGATCGGCGCCTGCCGGACCACCCAGCGCCGGAGCGCACAGCAAGGGGCCGGAGATACAGAAGCCCAGTGTGCAACCGCCCGCAGGCACCGGTCAAACACCCTCGGCGAGATGAGGCGGGGCTGCCTGACGCCACGAATCGCGGATTATTGCCCGCAATTCATCATGGTCGTCGAGGGCGGACAGCCGCACCCGGACCCACGCATTCGCCGCTTCGTGCCCCGCAATCCAGAACTTGGCGGGTTCGGCGACCACCAACTCGTCGCGGTCGACGATCGGGCAGCGCACAGCCATCGACGTCTCGTCTTCGGGCAGAGTGAGGAACAACCGGCGCTCGACGCGGAAGATCGGCATTCCCCAGGCGAACTCCTCGCTCGTCCCCGGCAGCGAAAGAGCATAAGCGCGTGCGTCATCCCCGGAAGCAGTCATGGACGGATTGTGCCCCGGCGGACCGACAGACGTGATCGCGCCGAACGCGGATTCACGCGCCGCCCACCGTACCCGCGAGCTCGACCCCGGCCCGACCGAGCTGGTGCAGGGCCGATTCCACCGTCGCCGGCGCGACACCCGCGGTCAGTTCGAGCAGGACACGGGTGTTGAACCCGGCCCCGGCCGCATCCAGGGCGGTGGCCCGGACACAGTGGTCGGTAGCGATACCGACGATATCCACCGAGGAGATCCCCCGGGTGCGCAACCAGACGGCGAGGGGTGTGCCGTCGGACGCGGCACCTTCGAAACCCGAGTAGGCGGCCGAGTACTCACCCTTCGAGAAGATCTCCTGCACCGTGGCGGTGTCGAAAGCCGGATGGAACTCCGCGCCGGGAGTACCGACCCGGCAATGCGGCGGCCAGCTGTCGACATAGTCCGGGGTTGCGGAGAAGTGGCCACCCGGATCGATATGGAAATCCCGTGTAGCCACCACCGCGTCGTACTCGGCGTCGCGCAGATATTCGCTGATCAGCCCGGCGACCCGGGCGCCCCCGGCGACGGCCAGCGAACCGCCCTCACAGAAATCGTTCTGCACATCCACCACGATCAACGCGCGTTCCATACCCCCATTTTCCCCCTCCCCGGCCGGTCAGGCCACAAAAGTGGTGGAGACCGCCGGGTCACCGCCGGACAGTTTGATGCCCTCCCAGGGCAGGCTCACCAGGCCGCGCGCCACGAGCTCACGGGATTCGGCGAGCGGCGGCGGGTCGCGCAGTTCACCACCACGGACCAGCGGAACCAGCAGCTCGCGTACCTCGAGGTCGCCCGGGTCCGGGAATCGGCCGGCCGCCGGATACACGATCTCCTCGACTATCGTCCCGGTGGACCGGGCCAGGCGCACCGCTCGTTTCGCCCCGCCCCGCGACTCCTTGTGACTGGACCTCTTGGCCACCGGTAAACCCTCGACCTCGACCAGCTTGTACACCATGCCCGCGGTCGGGGCACCCGAACCGGTGACCAGCTGCGTACCGACCCCATAGGCATCGACGGGTTCGGCGCGCAGCGCTGCGATCGCGTATTCGTCCAGATCGCCGGAGACCACGATGCGGGTGTTCACGGCCCCCAGTCCGTCCAGTTGCTGCCGGACCTGGCGGGCCAGCACGCCCAGATCACCGGAATCGATGCGCACCGCCCCCAGCTCCGGCCCCGCCACCTGCACCGCGAGGTCGACGCCGCGGGTGATGTCGAAGGTGTCGACCAGCAGTGTCGTTCCCGGGCCGAACGCTGCCACCTGGCTACGGAACGCCTCCACCTCGTGTTCACCGTCGGGTCCGCTGTGCACCAGAGTGAACGCATGCGCGCTGGTACCGGCGCCCGGTACTCCGTACCGGCTTACGGCCTCCAGATTCGAGGTCGCGTGGAAACCGGCCAGATAGGCCGCGCGCGCACTGGCCGGTGCGGCCAGTTCGTGCGTGCGGCGCGACCCCATCTCGATCATGCGGCGCCCGGCCGCGGCGCTCACCATCCGGGCGGCCGCGGACGCGACCGCGCTGTCGTGGTTGAGGACCGACAACACCAGGGTCTCCAGAACCACGCATTCGGCGAAGGTCCCGGTCACCGACAGGATCGGCGATCCCGGGAAATACAGTTCACCCTCGCGGTAGCCGTCGATATCGCCGGTGAAGCGGTAATCCCGTAGCCAATC
The DNA here is from genome assembly GCF_029868325.1 of Nocardia carnea. Classification (GTDB taxonomy): domain Bacteria; phylum Actinomycetota; class Actinomycetes; order Mycobacteriales; family Mycobacteriaceae; genus Nocardia; species Nocardia carnea_C. The sequence goes on along the minus strand of NZ_JARWNW010000027.1, from coordinate 13,151 downwards.
GATGGTCTCGGTGTCCAGGAACCCGGCGGCGACATCCAGCTCCGCCTCGCCGAACCGGAAGTGGGTCAGGGCGTCGAGGAGGCGGCCGGTCCCGGCCACCACACCGTACCGGCGGCCGTGCGGCAAACGCCGGGCGAACACCTCGAAGGTGCAGCGCCGCGCCGCGGAACCATCGGCCAGCGCGGCCGCCAGCATGGTGAGCTCGTATTGGTCGGTCAGCAGGGCGGTGCTGGCGGCGGTATCGCGCGGGTCCACGGTTGTCACTGTAAACAGGCCGGGCCTCCGCTCGGGTGAACCACCCGCTACGCCCGGGACGACGGGCAATCCGGCACCCGCTTTCCCGGCCGCACCGCCCGGGCTGCGCGCGGGCTCCGGTCAGGCCAGAGGCAGCCGTATTGTTCCTGCTCCGGGTGTTGTGAATTACTCCGCGCGTCGTACCCTTGGTTTCATGGCCTTGTGCAACACAGCACCCCGCTCCCGGACGATCGAGGTCCGCGTAGGCGCCGCCGGCGCTACGTTGTCGGCGGCACAGGCGACCCCCGAGGCCGTGGAAGCCACCGAGATCCTGGAGGCCGAAGACCGCCCCTGGGTCACCGTGGTGTGGGACGATCCGGTCAACCTGATGCACTACGTCGCCTACATCTTCCAGAAGCTGTTCGGCTACAGCAAAGCCAAGGCGACCGAGCTGATGCTCAAAGTGCACAACGAGGGTAAAGCCGTCGTATCGTCCGGTTCGCGGGACAAAATGGAACAGGATGTCCGCCGGCTGCACGCGGCCGGCCTGTGGGCGACCATGCAACGAGACGACTGATCGGACGGTTACCGTAGCGACGTGCGTAAATGGAGCCGGAAGAACTCATTGAGCGGTCTCAAGCTGCGGTCGGAGCTCGACGCGCGCGAAGCGAGCGTGCTGCGCTCGCTGGTCGGCGCGGTCTCCGGGTTGCTGGGTGAGCGCGCGGCGTCTGCACCCGAGGACGAACTCGCCGCCCTCACCGGTCTGCGCAGCGGTAACACCCTCCCGCCGGATGATCCCCGGCTGGCCCGGTTGCTCCCCGATTTCCATCGCGCCGAACCCGGCTCCCCCGACGCCGATCGCGCCGATCTCAACAGCGCGCTACGCGGATTGCACGAACCGGAGATCATCGACGAGAAACTGGCGGCCGCCGCGGTCGTGCTGCGCACCGTGCCGGAGGACGGCGGCAAGGTCGCGCTGACGCCCGAGGAAGCCGACGCCTGGCTCGCCGCCCTCACCGATATCCGGCTGGCCCTGGGCGTGGTCCTGGAAATCGACGCCGATACCCCCGAGCAGTTCCCGCCGGACGACCCCCGCGCCCCCCATCTGGACGTCTATCACTGGCTCACCTGGATGCAGGATTCCCTACTGCAGGCGATGGCCCCGTGACCGGCGCACCCGGACCGCGTAACGCGCTCACCGATATCGCCGGCCTGCTGGTCGGCCACCACCACGTCCTCGACCCCGACGCCACCCGCGGCTCCGGCGCCGCCACCGGCAGCACGGTGGTCCGCGCGCCGGGCGGCGCGGTCGCCGCCGTGGATGTGCGCGGCGGCGGCCCCGGCACCCGGGAAACCGATCTGCTCGACCCCGCCAATACGGTGCGGCAGGCGCACGCGATCCTGCTCACCGGCGGCAGCGCCTACGGCCTGGCGGCCGCGGACGGCGTGATGCGCTGGCTCGAGGAACACGGCGAGGGCATCCCCATGGACCCGGCCGACCCCACCCGCGTGGTGCCGATCGTGCCCGGCGCGGTGATCTTCGATCTACCCGTCGGCGATTGGTCCACCCGCCCCACCGCCGAGTTCGGCTACCACGCCGCGGACGCGGCCGGACCCGACTTCCTGCGCGGTTGCGTCGGCGCCGGAGTCGGCGCGCAAGCAGGCGCGCTCAAGGGCGGTATCGGCACCGCGAGTATCCGTTTCACCGACGGTATCGCCGCCGGGGTCACCATCGGCGCGCTGGTGGTCGCGAACCCGGTCGGATCGGTTTTCGACCCGCGCACCGGGCTGCCGTGGGGCGTCGGTACCGACGGCCCGGAGTTCGCCGGGTTGCGCCCCGCCACACCGGAACAACTGGCCACGGCCAACGCGCTCCCGGTCAAGAGCACCGCCCTGAACACCACCATCGGCGTCGTCGCCACCGACGCGCCGCTGGACACCCTCGGCTGCCGCCGCCTCGCCACCACCGCGCACGACGGGCTGGCCCGGGCCGTGCGCCCCGCGCATTCCCCCCTCGACGGCGATACGTTCTTCGCCCTGGCCACCGGCACCGCAACACCACCCGGCCTCCCGGCCCTCCCGCCGACCTTCCCCGCCGACCTCCCGCTCCTCGACGAGCTCTGCACTGCCGCCGCGGTCTGCGTGGAGCGGGCGGTGGTCGACGCGATCCGGTCGGCAGTACCGGTCGCGGGTATCCCCTCCTACAGCGAACTGTTCGGAAGCTGAACCCCAGCCGTTCGACGTGGACAACCCCGGTTGACTACCTAGCTCAGCCGCCCGTGAGCAGGCTCCGAACCACCCGCATGCGATCCGATCGTGCCGAAATCAGCACCCCTCCCGACCGCACCCACAGCAGCAGCACCAGCCCACCCGAACACGCCCACCGCAGCACCAGCCCACCTGAACACGCCCACAGCAGCACCAACACGCCGAACGCAGCCCAGACCTCGAGGAAAACGCCGAACGCAGCCCGATCGAGAACGCGGCAAGAGCAGCGCACCGCGCCCCGAGAACGCCCCCACAGGACCGCGCCCCGAGAACGCCCCCACAGGACCGCGCCTCGAGAACGCACCCCAGGCGCCGCCGAGCCTTACGAGGCCCTCGAAGGTTTTGGCCCGTCCCAGCTTTAAGCACTCGATGCGATGCGGCGCAGCCGCCAGTGTCGAGTGCTGAAAGCAGGGACTTCCGGGGGCCAAAACCCCGCGCCGCCGGAGGCGGCGCCAACAACCCGGGAATACCCGAATATCCTCGACGGTTGTCGGCTGTGATGGGTCGGCGAGAGCCGAGACGATGTGTGGAGAGGTTCGATTGTGCTCGTGATCAGGGCCGACCTGGTGGATGCGATGGTCGCGCATGCCCGCGCCGACCATCCCGATGAGGCCTGCGGCATCATCGCGGGGCCCGAGGGGTCCGATCGTCCTGAGCGGTTCGTGGCGATGATCAACGCCGAGCGCTCTCCGACGTTCTATCGGTTCGATTCCGGTGAACAGTTGAAGGTGTGGCGGGCGATGGACGATGCCGACGAGGAGCCGGTGGTGATCTATCACTCACACACCGCCACCGAGGCCTACCCGAGCCGCACCGATATCTCTTACGCGTCCGAGCCCGGCGCGCATTACGTGCTGGTCTCGACCCGTGACCCGGAGCAGCACGAGCTGCGTAGCTACCGGATCCTCGACGGCGAGGTCACCGAGGAACCGGTGCGGATCGTCGCCGCCTACGAATCCGCCTGACCCCTGCAACTTCCGACCGACTTCCGAGAAGACAACAAGCGAGGAGCACCCATGCCGGTCATCGTGTCCATCCCGACGATCATGCGCACCCACACCGGGGGTGAGAAACGTGTCGAAGCCAAGGGGTCCACGCTCGCCGCGGTGATCGAGGACCTGGAGGCCAACCATCCGGGTCTGGCTGAGCGCCTGCTCAACGAGGGCAAGCTGAACCGCTACGTCAATATCTATGTCGACGACGAGGATGTCCGGTTCTCCGGCGGCCTCGAGACCGCCGTGGGCGAGGGTGCGACGGTGACGATCCTGCCGGCCGTCGCGGGCGGGGCCTGACGGTCCGGTGGCACGCTACGAATCCCTGATCGCGACGCTCGGCAACACGCCGCTGGTCGGTCTGCGCACTCTCTCCCCGCAGTGGGAGGGTGAGTTGCCGGTGCGGTTGTGGGCCAAACTCGAGGACCGCAACCCCACCGGATCCATCAAGGACCGCCCGGCGCTACGCATGATCGAACAGGCCGAAGCCGACGGCCGGCTCTCCCCCGGCTGCACCATCCTCGAACCGACCAGCGGCAACACCGGGATCTCGTTGGCCATGGCGGCGAAACTCAAGGGTTATCGCCTGGTGTGTGTGATGCCGGAGAACACCTCGGTGGAGCGGCGCCAGCTGCTCACCATGTTCGGCGCCGAGATCATCGATTCGCCCGCCGCCGGCGGTTCGAACCAGGCCGTGGCCAAGGCCAAGGAGATCGCCGCGGCGAACCCTGACTGGGTGATGCTCTACCAGTACGGCAACCCCGCGAACGCGCTCGCCCATTACGAAACCACGGGCCCGGAAATCCTCGCCGACCTACCGGAGATCACCCATTTCGTGGCCGGTCTGGGCACCACCGGCACGCTGATGGGCACCGGGCGTTTCCTGCGAGAGAAGGTTCCGGGTATCGAAATCGTCGCCGCCGAACCCCGGTACGGGGAACTGGTCTACGGGCTACGCAATATCGACGAGGGTTTCATCCCGGAACTGTACGACGAATCGGTACTCACCAGCCGGTTCTCCGTCGGCCCGTACGACGCGGTCCGCCGGACCCGCGAGCTGGTGCTGGAAGAGGGCATCTTCGCCGGAATCTCCACCGGCGCCATCCTGCACGCGGCGCTGGGCGTGGCCCGCAAAGTCGTCGCGGCAGGTAAACGAGCAGATATCGCCTTCGTCGTCGCCGACGGCGGCTGGAAATACCTGTCCACCGGCGCCTACGACGGCACCCTCGAAGAGGCCGAGGAACGCCTCGAAGGCCAGCTCTGGGCTTGAGTTTTCTGCGCCGCCTCCGGCGGCGCGGGGTTTTGGCCCCCTTTGGTCCCTGCTGTCAGCACTCGATGCTCGCGGCTGCGCCGCATCGCATCGAGCGCTGAAAGCTGGGACGGGCCAAAACCTCTCAGGGCCTCGCTGAACTCGGCTGCGCCTTTGGTTGCGTTGATTCGGTCGTGGGCGAAAACCCCGCAGGGCCTCGTAAGACTCGGCACTGCCGCTGGTCACCCGAGGATCGGTACCAACTCGGGAGGGTTCGGCTTCGGCAGGATGGGCCGGGCTCACAAACGGTCGGCGGCGGCGGCGATTCGTTCGTCGGTGGCGGTGAGGGCTATGCGGACGTGCCGCGAGCCCGCCGGGCCGTAGAAATCGCCGGGGGCGGCGAGGATGCCGCGGCCGGCGAGCCAGTCCAAGGTGTCGCGACAGGGTTCGTCGCGGGTGGACCACAGGTACAGGCCGGCTTCGGAGTGGTCGATCCGGAAACCCGCGCCCAGCAGGGCGGAACGCATGATGTCGCGCCGCGCACGGTAGCGCTCCCGCTGAACGGATTCGTGCTCGTCGTCGGCCAGTGCCGCCGACATGGCCGCCTGGATCGGGAACGGCACCATCATGCCGGAGTGTTTACGCACCTCCAGCAATTCGGCCACCAGATCCGGGTCGCCGGTGACGAAACCGGCCCGGTAACTGGCCAGATTCGATGTCTTCGACAGCGAATGCACCGCCAGCAGACCGGTGTGGTCGCCGTCGCAGACGCGGGGATCGAGGATCGATACCGCCGGTTCGTCCCAGGCCAGGCCCAGATAGCACTCGTCGGAGGCTACGATCGCGCCGCGTTCCCGGGCGAAGGCCACCACCTTGCGCAGATGCTCCACACCCAGCACTTTGCCGGTCGGGTTGGACGGGGAATTGAGATAGATCAGCGCGGGCTTCTCCGGCCCCAGCCGGGTGAGCCCGTCGGCACGCAGAATCCGGGTGCCGGCGAGCAGGCCGGCGACCTCGTAGGTCGGATACGCGACCTCGGGAATCACCACCAGATCTCCGGCACCCAGCCCCAGCAGCCGCGGCAGACCCGCGATCAGCTCCTTGGTCCCGATCACCGGCAGGACGGCCGCCTCGGCCACACCTGTGATCCCGAACCGCCGGGTCAGTGCGGCCACCGCATGCGCGCGCAACTCGGGTGTGCCGTGGGTGGTCGGATAACCCGGCACCTCGGCGACCGAACTCAACGCCGCCCGGATCAGCGGATCCACCGGATCCACCGGGGTACCGACCGACAGATCGACCAGCCCGCCGGGATATGCCTTCGCCTTCGCCTTCACCTCGGCGAGGGTGTCCCACGGGAAATCGGGCAGTGCCGCGCTTACCCGCCGGCGATGCGTTACCTCAGTGCTCATCTACCGACCGCTCTTATTCCTCGGCCATCGGCGGCAGTTCCTTGATGAACGGCGGATCGTAATCAACCTTGCCCAGCTTGGTCGCGCCACCGGGCGAACCCAGTTCGTCGAAGAAATCGACATTCGCGTTCACGTAGCCGCTCCACTGATCGGGGGTGTCATCCTCGTAGAAGATCGCCTCCACCGGGCAGACCGGTTCACACGCACCACAGTCAACGCATTCGTCGGGATGGATGTAGAGCATGCGGCCACCCTCGTAGATGCAATCCACGGGGCATTCTTCGATGCACGCCTTGTCCAACACGTCAACGCACGGTTCGGCGATGATGTAGGTCACTCCCGCTCTCCTAGTCTTCCTTCTTCTCCGGGTAACTGCGCCCGCGCACAAGTATCCCTGGCGCCACAAACGCTACCCCCGGTGAGCCTGTCCTAATTATTGGCGCCGCCTCCGGCGTCGCGGGTTCGGGGCCCCATTGGTCTCGTTCTCCACTCCGCCGCTCCTCCGCTTCGCTCCCCCGCTCTGTCGCTCCAGAACTAGACGGGCCCCGAACCACGGATGTGGTCCATCGGCGGGTTTGCGCCGGGGGTTCGGTATTTCAGACCAGTTCCAGGCCGGGGACCGGGCCGCGGCTCGGGGGGATTCCGTAGGTGGTGGTGCGTTCGCGGACGGGGCGACCGATCCCTTCGGCTATTTCTGTGAGTTCGGCCACCGTTTTCGCCGACCCGTGCTGGGAGCCGGCCATCCGGGAAATCGTTTCCTCCATCAGGGTGCCACCGAGATCGTTTGCGCCGCTGCGCAGCATCACCTGGGTTCCGGTGGTGCCGAGTTTCACCCAGCTGGTCTGGATGTTGTCGATCCGGCCGTGCAGCATGATCCGGGCCAGGGCGTGCGCGGCGCGGTTGTCGCGGTTGGTGGGGCCCGGGCGGGAGGCGCCGGCCAGGTAGAGGGGGGCGCTCTGGTGCACGAACGGCAGCAGCACGAATTCGGTGAAACCGCCGGTTTCGTCCTGGATACCGCGCAGTACGCGCAGATGCCCGACCCAATGGCTCGGATTGTCGACGTGCCCGTACATCATGGTCGAACTCGACCGGATCCCGACCTGATGCGCGGTGGTGACGACATCGATCCACGCCGACGCCGGCAGTTTGCCCTTGGTGAGCACCCAGCGGACCTCGTCGTCGAGGATTTCGGCGGCCGTACCGGGAATAGTGCCGAGCCCGGCTTCGCGCAGGGCCGTCAGCCAATCGCGGACGCTTTCGCCGCCGCGGGATGCGCCGTTGACGATTTCCATCGGACTGAACGCGTGCACATGCATCGACGGCACGCGGGCCTTCACCGCCCGCACCAGATCCGCGTAGCCGGTCACGGGCAGATCGGGGTCGATACCGCCCTGCATACAGACCTCGGTGGCGCCGTCCACATACGCCTCCCAGGCGCGGTCGGCGACCTCGTCGGTGCTGAGGGTGAACGCGTCGGCGTCGCCCTTGCGCTGCGCGAACGCACAGAACCGGCAGCCCGTGTAGCAGATATTGGTGAAGTTGATATTCCGGTTCACCACATAGGTCACGTCGTCGCCGCAGACATCGCGGCGCAACTGGTCCGCGAGACCGGCGACGGCTTCCAGATCGGCCCCGTCCGCGGTCGCCAACGCCAGGTACTGGGCGTCGGTGAGGCCGGCCGGATCCTTCTCGGCGGCACGCAGCGCGGCCAGGACATCGGCGTCCAGCCGCTGCGGCGCGGCGGCGAGATCGCGGACCTGTTCGCGGATGGTGTCCCAGTCGCCGAACGCATTGTCGATATCGCTGCGGGTGTCGGTATTGCGCCCGGCGGTGTCGATGGCGGTGTTCAGATCCGTGCGGCCCGCGGATTCCCAGGATTCGTCGGGCTCCTGCCAGGGCAGGCCCTCGGGGAGCGCGCCGGCTTTCGCCAGCCCCGTCTCCGGATCGGTGAGCGCGGCGACGTGGACGCCGATCCGCGGGTCGATCCACGGGTTGCCGGCGCGGACGTACTTCGGATGCGCGGACGTGCGCTCCACCAGTTCGAATCCGGCGCTCGCGGTGAGTTCGGCGAGCGTATCGAGGTTGGGCCACGGCCGTTCCGGGTTGACATGGTCGGGCGTCACCGGCGAGACGCCGCCCCAATCATCGATTCCGGCCGCGAGCAGCGCCCGGCACTCCGCACCGGACACCAGGTTCGGCGGCGCCTGCACCGCGATATCCGGGCCGAGCAGCAGCCGCGTGACCGCGATGGTGGCCAGGAATTCGGACATATCGGCGTCGGGGGCGTTCCGCATCGCGGTATCGTCCTTGGCCCGGAAGTTCTGCACGATGACTTCCTGGATATGACCGAAAGCCTTGTGCTGTTTGCGGATCGCCAGGATCGTATCCGCCCGCTCGGCCATGGTCTCCCCGATACCCACCAGGATCCCGGTGGTGTAGGGAACCGAGAGCCGGCCGGCGTCGGTGATGGCACGCAACCGCACCGCGGGATCCTTGTCGGGGCTGCCGTAGTGGCAGTTGCCCTTCTCGGTGAACAGCCGGGTCGAGGTGGTCTCCAGCATCATCCCCATCGACTGCGCGACCGGTTTCAACCGGGAGATCTCCTCCCAGGACATCACCCCGGGATTCAGATGCGGCAGCAGACCGGTTTCCTCGAGCACCAGGATGGAGACCGCGCGCAAATAGTCCAGCGTGGAATCGTAACCGCGCTCGTCGAGCCACTGCGCGGCCTCGGGCCAGCGTGCCTCGGGCCGGTCACCCAGGGTGAACAGTGCTTCTTTACAACCCAGTTCGGCGCCGCGCCGGGCGATCTCGAGCACCTCGTCGGGTTCGAGGAACATCCCGCGACCCTGGGCACGCAATTTGCCGGGCACGGTGACGAAGGTGCAGTAGTGACAGGTGTCCCGGCACAGGTGGGTGAGCGGGATGAAGACATTGCGCGAGTAGGTGATGGTGGCCGGTCGCCCGGCCGATTCGAGACCGGCGTCGCGCACCCGGGCGGCACTGTGGCAGAGATCGGCCAGATCGTCGTCGCGGGCGTGCAGCAGCACGGTGGCTTCATCGGCGTTCAACGTGACCCCGTCGCGCGCCCGGCGCAACGCCCGTCGCATGGCGGACGGCGTGGGCACGGGGGTCGGGACGGTCGGTTCGGGTAGTTCGGTCACGCCCTCGATCATGCGGTACACATCCGGAACTGTCTCCTCCCAGGTCGTCGAGCGTTCACAACCCCGCTGTATCGCGGGCTATTCCGTGCAGGTCACGGGCTGTGCGCGGGAACCGCCGGGCCGCCGTTCGATCTTGTCCGGGCCGAAACGCCGAACAGGCGTGCGACCATGAATACATGTCGCCGGACAGCCCGCCTCGGTCCACCGATCCGCTGCTCGATCCCGCTCGGCGGCCCAGTCCCCGCGCGAAAACGTTGTGGACGGTGGAAATCGCCCTGACCTGGTTGGTTCTCATCGCCGCGCTGGTGGCCTGGGTGGTTGCCGATCCCGACCGCCGCCCCTGGCAGGTGGCCGCGGCGGTGGTCGTCGTTCCCGTTGCCGTGCTGGCGACGATCGTAGTGCCCCGCTGGCGGTATCGGGTGCACCGCTGGGAGGTGACCGACGAGGCGGTGTACACCCGGGTGGGCTGGTTGTCCCTGGAGAGCCGGGTCGCGCCGATTTCCCGGGTGCAGACCGTGGATACCGAACGCGGCCCGCTGGAGCGTTTGCTCGGCCTGTCGACGATCACCGTCACCACGGCTTCCTCGGCGGGCGCCGTCCGGATCGGGTTGCTCGACACCTCGCTCGCCGACGAGACGGTGGCGCAGTTGACCGAGATCGCGGCCCGGCACCGTGGGGACGCGACATGAACGGCGCGGCCGGCGAGCGGCCGGCCGCCGGTACCGGCATGCCGCCGGGCGTGACCACCGGCGACGGACCGTGGCAGCGTCTCGACCGCCGCATGCTGCTGGTGCATCCGGTGCAGGCGGTCATGAAGTTCCTGCCGGCGGTGATCGGTGGCGCGGTGCTCGGTATCAGCTCCGGGAATCCGCTGTGGGTGCTGCTGGGACCGATCATCGTCGTGCCGTACGGCCTCGCACTCTGGTTCACCACCACCTACCGGATGAGTCCCACCCACGTCGAACTCCGTACCGGCGTGATCCAGCGGAAACGGTTATCGGTGCCGCGGGCCCGGATTCGTTCGGTGGATATCGAGGCCGACCCGCTGCACCGGATCCTGGGGCTGGCCGCGGTGGTGATCGGTACCGGACAGGAAGCCGGCGCCGACGATCGGTTCACTCTCGACGCGCTGGCCACCGATCAGGTCCGCCCGCTGCGTACCGAACTGCTGGCCCACACCCGGCGGCCCCATATCTCCGCCGACGGCCCCGGAACCTCCGCACTCGATCCGGATGACACCACCGCACCCGCCGGCGCGGATCGTAGCCACACGGGCGCGGCGGTGGGTGACGGCACCGATTCCGTGGCAAAGCACGAAAGCGATACCGCATCGGGCCGCGAAATCGGGCATTGGCGGGCGGAGTGGGTGCGCTACGCGCCGCTGTCGCTGACCGGGTTCGCCCTCGCCGCTTCCGCCCTCGGTATCGCCGCCCAGTTCGGCTTGGGTTCCACCGAAATCCAGGTCGACCGGGAAACCGTGGATACGGTGCGCGGTGTCGGCATCGCGGCACTGATCATCCTCGGCGTACTGTTCCTGGCCGCCCTCGTGGTGGTAGTCAGCATCGCGGCCTGTGCGCACTACCTGATCACGTATTTCGGGCTGCGCGTCACCGATTACGGCAGCACACTGCAGGTCCGGCGCGGCCTGTTCACGCTGCGGCAGATCACCCTCGATACGGCCCGGTTGCGCGGTGCCACGATTATCGAACCCCTGCTGTTGCGCTCGGCCGGCGCCGCCCAGCTCGAAGCGATCATGACCGGCGAGAACCCGAGGCAGAAAATCCTGCCGCAATCGCCGCGACAGGCCGTCGAACGCACCCTCGCCGACCTACTCCGTCCCCGGCGCGACCAGCCCGTTCCGGATTCCGCAGCGCTAGCGCATCTGCGGGCGCCGGCCCGGGTCCCGCTCACCCCCCACGGACCGGCCGCTCGGCGCCGCCGCTATATCCGCGCAGGCTGGCCGGTGCCACTGGCCGTGGCGGCGTTGGCAATTCCCACGGCCGCCGGCTGGGAGGTCGTGGTGTGGTGGTGGCTGATCCCGATCGCCTTCGTCCCGATCTGCGCGCTGCTCGCCGAGGACCGTTACCGCGGCCTCGGCCACGCCGTCGTGCCCGCCGAAGCCGGCGCACCGACCTGGCTGGTCGTCCGCTCCGGCTCCCTGGACCGGGAACGTTCCTGCCTGGAAGCCCCCGGAATCATCGGCTGGACGGTCCGGCAGACCTTCTGGCAACGCCGCGCCGGCCTGGCCACCCTCTCGGCGGCCACCGCCGCCGGCAAGAAGGTCTATTCGATCCCGGACATCCCCCTCGACCAGGTCCGCCCCCTGATCGCGAAGGTCACCCCGGACCTCTAGCCTCAGCCACCAACCGCAGCGCCGAGTCTGCGGGACCCCTCCCGAACCCCCACAACCCTCTGCTGCTTCAGGTTCAGCCAGACCCCTCCCCAGCTCCAACGCAACCATCGGCTGCGCCGGGGTCAGCCAGACCCAACGCAACCAACGGGGCGCCGGGTTCAGCCAGGCTCATACCGAGCCCCAAACCGACCAACGGCGGCGCCGAGTCTTACGAGGCCCTGAAAGGTTTTGGCCCGTCCCAGCTGTAAAGCCACAAGGAGCGAAGCGCCCCGCGCCCGCAACACGCGGAGTCCCCCAGCCCCCACGGGCCGCGCTGACGCGCGGCCGGATCGCTACGCGCGGAAAGTTATCCGGCGTGCTTCTGCACCAGGTCGCCGACGCGCGGCAGCGCCTCGATGACATTCTTCTTGGCCGAGGAACGCATCGAGTTGTACACCTTCTGCAGGGCGGGGCGGCTGGAGGCCGCGGCACGCGCATCGGTGACGGTCAGCAGGGCCTCGGCGACCTCGTCGCCCTTGGCGGCGAGCAGTTCGCCGAAGCTGCCCGCTGCGCCGGCCTTGTACTCGCTCCAGTACGGCTCCAGCTGCTCGAGCAGTTTGGGGGCCAGCGATTCCAGGGCGTCGGGAACGATGGACGGGCTGATCTTCTTGACCGCCGCGTACCCACCCTTCACGGCCAGACCCGAGGCACCACCCTTATCGGAGACCTCGGCGTCCAGGACCTGGACGGCGTCGGCGAGGAAGGCCGGGCGCGTAGCCTCGTCAAGCAGTGATTCAGACAGTGCTGCAACCAATTTAAGGATCCTCCGGATCAGTACTCGTATGGACGGGCAACGCAACTATACGCATCGCCCACACGAATGCATTTCCGCCCATAACTGTCTACGGAGCGCGGAGGAATACTGGACAATCGACCGAACCAGGCGCAGCGGCAAGCGATCCGAGCACCGCGGCCGGCCGGGTCCGAACCGGCCGGGTCAGGGCTGCCAGGGCAGGAGCTGCACCATGAGACCTTCGCTGTCGGCCAGGACGGTCCCCTCCTCGTCCACCAGTTCGGCGCTGATGAAGGTTTTGCGCCCCTCGATGCGCTCGACCCGGCCGCGCACTGTCAGCGGGGTGTCGAGCGGGGTGACCTTGCGGTAGTTCACGTGCAGGAAGGCGGTCCGGCTGATCGGCCGCCCGGCGTAGTGGACGGTCATCCCGAAGAGGTCGTCGAACAGCAGCGGCAGGACACCACCGTGCGCGGCGGAGTTCCCGCCGAGGTGGAATCGGCGGAACACGCCCTTCATCACGATGCCGTCGGGTCCGGCGGACACCGTCTTCCAGGGCAGCAGGAGCAGACTGCCGCGGGCGGGGGGGTGGACGGCCCCGCCGGCGGGGCCCAGGGGGTGGGGGGCGGGCTAAGGGTGGAGGAGGTGGGTGAGTGGGGTGACCCCGGGGCGGGGGGGGGGGGGGGGCGGGGCGGGGGGGGGGGGGCGCG
>NZ_JARWNW010000026.1 GCF_029868325.1 Nocardia carnea | reverse complement strand
GCCTGGACCCGCGACGATGCCGCCACGCTCGTGCAGGCGCTGGCCGCCAGCACCGCTGTCCCCGGGGTTTTTCCGCCGATCGAGATCGCCGGACGCCATTACATCGATGGTGGGGTGCGCTCCTCCATCAACGCCGACCTCGCCGCCGGAACGAGTTGCGTCTGCGCCCTCACCGGCCCGGGCGGGCCCCCTGCCCCCCCCCCGGCAGATTAACCCGGGGCGGGTGGGGGGCGGGCGGGGTGTGGGGGCCGGCGGGGGGGGGCGGGGGGGGGGCGGCGAGCGGCGTTCGAGGGTTTCGACAGGGATCGCGGCCGGTGGACCGTGGGCGTGTCGCCCCTGGACACTACGAGCCGGCCCGAGCGAGCCCAGTGGCGGTGGTATCGGCTGGGCCTGCGTGTTCGACTGCCGGAACTGGGACAGTGGCCGCAGTCGTGTTCCACCGCCGGAACCGGGCAAGTAGCCGCAGGCAGAGGGAACGGCACGGCCGAGCCCGCGATGAACACTCCCAGCGCGGCAGCGAGATCCGTACCGGGCAATGTGCCACCCACCAGCAGCAGTACACACTGTGCGAGCGCATCCACCAACAGCCCGGAAGTGGTCGCGCCCAACGGTCGTTGTCGCCGCACGCGAGCAGGCGGAGCAGCGCGTGTCGAGGGCGGAACAGTAGCGAAGGGGCCGGAAACTCGGCGGTACCGGCCGCGCCCACGATTGGGCGGTCAGCGCCCGGATCGTGCGCGAACTGGCGCTGATCGGCCGCCTCTTCACCAAGGCGGCGGACGGTTAGTCCGGGCCGCCACCACCGCCGGCCGTGGGCGGCGGGATGCGGACGACGCGGTCGTCGTTCGGAGTGGGCTGGCCGCCGTCGGATTTGTTCGCGGTGGAGACCCAGATGGTGCCGTCCATGGCCGGGCTGGCGCCGAGCATGCGGCCGTACTTGTTGGCGAAGAAAACGCTCGGGGGTGCGGTCACGGCGTAGGTCGTGGGGTCCGGTGCCGCCATGGCGAGGGCTTTCGCGTCGGTCAGGGCGATGGCGATGCCTTCGGGGGTGACGGCGCAGCCGGCGACTCCCGGACGGTCCGGCCAGGTCCACGCGGTGGTGGCGACACCGTCGGGGCCGATGCGCTGCAGGCGGTCCAGGGCGGGGGTGCGGTCGGTGACCCAGATCTGATCGCCGCCCAGGCAGATATCCCCGGCCGAACCGATACCCGATATCGCGACCTCGGTGGGTGCGTTCCCGTTCGAGGTGGGGTTCTTCACCCGCAGCAGTTTGCCCGCCGTACTGGCCGGATCCGCCGCGGCCGCCGGATCACCGGCATTACCGGTGAGCACCAGCATCTGGTCCGGTGACGTCCATTCGATGGCGCCGCGATTCCCGGTGGTGCCCTTCGGGATTCCCGTCAGGACCGGTTTCGGCGGGCCGCCGCCCTCGGCGATGCGGACCACCCGGTTATCGCTCGCGGTGGTGACGTAGGCGTAGAGCAGCCCGTCTTCGTGGTAGGTGGGGGAGATGGCGATATCACTCAGCCCGCCGTCGCCGGCGGGGTCCACGTCGACGCGGGCGACCTCGACCGGCGGCGCCTCCGGTGCCACCTTCAGGATGCGTCCGGTGCGGCGTTCGGTCACCAGCGCGTAGCCGCCCAGCTCGATCAGCCCGCCGGTGGTGTCCAGGCAGCTGACCACCACGGCCGGGTCGGGGTCGATACACGGACCGCTCGGCCGCGTGGTCGAGGATTCGGGACCCTGCTGTTTCGGGGGTTCGAGCTCCGCGGCGTCCAGAGTCGGTTCCTCGGTGAACGGGCTGGACGCGGAATCGTCGAAACGTGCGCACCCGCTGAGCAACAACGCCCCGCATACCAGCCCCACCGTCACGCGCCGCGCGCCAACCGACCTCATAACCC
The DNA here is from genome assembly GCF_029868325.1 of Nocardia carnea. Lineage (GTDB taxonomy): Bacteria > Actinomycetota > Actinomycetes > Mycobacteriales > Mycobacteriaceae > Nocardia > Nocardia carnea_C. The sequence continues at coordinate 1,535 of NZ_JARWNW010000026.1, read as the reverse complement.
CCCAACGTAGTGGAAATCCCTCCGGTCGCGCCCCCACGCCCCCGCCCGCAGTGGACAGCCGCAGGTGGCCCGGGTGCTGCCAGAGGTGGCCGAGTGGCGCGGACACGCCGCGCATTCAGAGCGCCCGCGGCGCTGGATCGGCCTACTGTTGAAGGGTGAGTGCCAAGCCGAGAAACGGCTCCGCGCCGTCCGACTCCGCGCGGCCCGGTAACCCGTCCACCGCCGAACAGCGCGCGGTATCGACGACGGCGGGCGGGGTCGGCAGTCCCTACGATTTCCCCACCGGCCAGTTCCCCAAGGTGGCCATGACCAAGGAGATACCGGCGATGGCTTCTGTGTCCCCGGGCGATAAGCCGACCGATACCCCCGGCCCGAGCGGGCCGGCCGGAGTCGAGGACGACCGGACCTATTCCTACGCGAGCATCCCCCCGGCGGGCACCCAGCCCAACGGGGGCTTGCGCCGCCGCAACGGGGACGGTCGCCGCGGCACCCTCGATCTGGGCCTGTTCATCCTGCGTCTCGTGGTCGGCGGCACTTTCCTGTACCACGGCCTGCAGAAACTGGCGGGCTGGTTCGACGGGCCGGGCCTCGACGGCACCAAAGAGATGATGGAACAGGGCGGCTGGGATCACCCGTCCATCGCCGCCGCACTGGTCACCGCCGGTGAGGTGGGCGGTGGCATCCTGCTGATTCTGGGTCTGGCCACACCGCTTGCCGCCGGTGCGGTGCTCGCGGTGATCCTGAACGCCTGGATGTTCAAACAGGGAATGCACCCGGACTTCCAGTACAGCCAGGGGCCGGGCGCGGTCGAGTTGGACACCATTCTCGCCGGCGCCGCGATCGCCGTGATATTCACCGGCCCCGGCCGCTGGGCTCTGGACCGCGGCCGTAGCTGGGCCACCCGCCCCGGCTCCGGGTCCTTCGTGGTCCTGGTTCTCGCCTTCGCCGCCGCCATCTTCACCTACTGGTACCTCCAGGACGGCAACCCGCTCACCGGCATCGGCCCGTTCGAGTAGTTGTCACACGACGTCCCGCCGTTGCGGAGTTCATTACCCCGTACGGAGGTCGGCCCACCCACACGAGACCGGCGGCGCCGAGTTCAGCGAGGCCCTGCTAGGTTTCGGCCCGCCCCAGCTTTCCGTGCTCGATGCGATGCGGCGCAGCCGCGAGTGTCGAGTGCGGAAAGCAGGGGCCGAGGGGGCCGAAACCCGCGGCGCCCCCCGGGCCCCAAAAAAAAAACACCCCATCCGGGGGGCCGCCCCGGAGGGGGGGGGGGGCGGCGGGGGTGGCGGTGACCGTGATCGAAGAGACGTCCGCGCCCCTGCTGGGCGCGCTGGGCCCAGAGATGGGCGAGGTATTCGCCGATCTGCACCGGGAGCACGGCGTGGAGTTCCGGTTCGATGCGCGCGTCGAGTTCGGCATCATCGAGCCGGGACAACCAGCTGATGAGCACGATGACATCGCGGGCCTCCGCATCGGCCCGGACGGTACCGGCCGCGCGGCCTGCATCGAGCAGAAGTTCCACTGCCTGACCG
>NZ_JARWNW010000025.1 GCF_029868325.1 Nocardia carnea | reverse complement strand
GGCACTACCCCCGAAAAGGGGTGAACCTCCATGACCGCGGACCCCGCGCTGCTCCGCCCCCGTGACAGTGACGCGCTGCGCGCCGAAATCCGCCGGTTGGCGGGCGCCAGGATGAGGGCGCCGGTCAGGGCGGCCGCCGCGGCGGGGTTTTTTTAAAATGACGGGGGGGGGGGGGGTGTGATTGTGGTGGGGGGGGGTGGGGGGGGTGGGGGCTGCGTTGGGGGGGGGGGGCGCGGTATCCGGGCGCCCCCCAGGACGGTGGTCATCGATGCCCGGGCGAGCAGATAGTAGGTGCCGATCGAGGTGATGATCATCGTCAGCAGCGGCATGATCAGCCGGCGGCCGGATTCGATCAGCCAGGCGAAGGTTTCGTCGGGTAGCTCCGCCGACGCGTACGAGGGCAGCCAGCCGAGTTGCGCGGAGAAGACCGTGATCAGCAGCATCCCGATCCAGAACCCGGGCATCGAGTCGACGGTCAGGACGCCGACGAGTGTGCTCTTGTCCTGTCCGGGCCGTCCGGCTCCGCGCCGCCACGCCGACCACGCCCCGAGCAGCGAGCCTATGACGACGGCGCCGATGAGCCCCAGCCCGACCAGCGTCAGCGACCAGGGCAGTCGTTCCATGAGGACATCGGCCACCGGCCGGTTGTGGACGGTCGACAGACCGAGATCGCCGTGCAGCAGATCCGTCCAGAACCGCTGGTACTGGACGAGAACCGGATCGTCGAGCCCGTACAGTGCGCCGAGCTCGGCGAGCTCTTCTGGGCTGGGATCACCCTCGCCGGTGAACATGACCAGGGCGGGGTCGCCCGGAGCCAGCCGCGGCAGCGCGAAGTTGAGGGTGACGGCGACCCACAGCACTACGGCGTACTGCCCGAGCCGCGAGAGCCAGGATCTGTCCGGCCGCTTCATCTTCGGTCCTCTCGATGAACACAGGCGACCGGCCGCCCGCATCGCGGCCCGCCGCCGGATCGTCAGTGCCCGGGCTCTTGCGAGGCCGGGGGGTCGGTGGCGTCCGTGGCCGGGGCGGGGCCGGTTTCGCGTGAACCGTTGC
>NZ_JARWNW010000024.1 GCF_029868325.1 Nocardia carnea | reverse complement strand
GCGGTGCGGGGGGCGGGGGGGGCGGGCCCGCCCCCCCCCGCGGGTCTCGCCGCCCGGCGTACGGGTCAGTGCCCGTGGTCGCCGTTCGAGCGCGCTTCGTCCTGCACTCGTTGGAGGATGGCGAGCTGCCGGTGCTCCTCTTCCAGTTCGGTGGCGAAATGCTGTTCGCTCTCCGCACGGGGATCGGGGCGCAGGAAGCTACCGGTGCCCGGCTGACCGGCCGAACCCAGCTTGTTCATCTTCTTGGGCACCACCGCGCCCTGGTACTCCAGCGGGAGCGGGTGGCCGTGGTCGTCGACCGGGCCCAGCGGCTGGTGCACCTCGATGTACTCACCGTGCGGCAGGCGCTTGATCACGCCGGTTTCGATGCCGTGTTCCAGCACCGCCCGGTCGCTGCGCTGCAGGCCGATGCAGAACCGGTAGGCCAGGAAGTACGCGATCGGCGGTCCGAGCAGCAGACCGATACGACCGATCCAGGTGGTCGCGTTCAACGAGATATCGAATTTGAGCGCGATGATGTCGTTGACGCAGGACAAGGTGAGCACCACGTAGAAGGTGATCGCCATGGCGCCGATCGCCGTGCGGACCGGAACGTCACGCGGCCGCTGCAGCAGATTGTGCCGGGCGGTGTCCCCCGTGAGCTTCTTCTCGATCCACGGGTAGGCGATGAGGACCACGAACACGAGCCCCATGACCAGCGCCACCCAGAAGGCCGCGGGCACGGTGTATCGGCCCAGATACAGCTCCCAGGGTGGCATCAGACGGGCCATACCGTCGGTCCACATCATGTAGAAGTCCGGCTGCGAACCGGCCGACACCTGTGACGGGTTGTACGGACCCAGGTTCCAGATCGGGTTGATCTGCAGCAACCCGCCCATGAGGGCCACGAAGCCGAGGGTGAACGCAAAGAACGCACCCTGGTCGGCGGCGAACACCGGGACGATCCGGGAACCGACCACATTCTTCTCGGTGCGGCCCGGGCCGGGGAACTGGGTGTGCTTCTGATACCAGACGATCGCCACGTGCGCCGCGATGAGCGCCAGCATGATGCCCGGCAACAACAGCACGTGCGCGATGTAGAGACGCGGCACGATGATGTCGCCGGGGAAATCGCCACCGAACATCAGCCAGTGCAGCCAGGTCCCGACCACCGGAACGCCGATGGTGATACCGGAGAACGCGGCGCGCAGCCCGGTACCGGAGAGCAGGTCGTCGGGCAGGGAGTAGCCGAAGAAGCCCTCGAACATGGCCAGGATCAGCAGCAGCGACCCGATCACCCAGTTCGCTTCACGCGGTTTGCGGAACGCGCCGGTGAAGAAGATGCGGAACAGGTGGATGATGATCGACGCCGCGAACAGCAGCGCCGCCCAGTGATGCACCTGCCGGACGAACAGGCCGCCGCGCACCTCGAAGGAGATGTTCAGCGCGGTCTCGTACGCCCGCGACATCCCGACACCGCGCAGCGGCTGGTAGGCGCCGTCGTAGGTGACATGCGCCATCGACGGGTCGAAGTACAGCGTCAGGTACACACCCGACAGCAGCAGGATGATGAACGCGTACAGCGCGATCTCACCCAGCAGGAACGACCAATGGGTGGGGAACACCTTGTTGATCGATCGCTTCACGAAGGCGGCGGCACGATACCGCTCGTCGATTTCGTTGGCTTGTGCCGCGAGCTTGCGGCCGGTAGCCGTTCCAGCACTCATGATCGACGCTCCCAGAAGGCCGGGCCGAGGGGTTCGATGAAGTCACCGTTGGCGACCAGGTACCCCTCTGAGTTTACGGTGATCGGCAGCTGCGGCAGCGCCCGGGCGGCCGGACCGAAGATCGGCTTGCCCCATTCGGTCGCGGAGAACTGCGACTGATGGCACGGGCACAGAATCCGGTTGGTCTGCTGCTCGAACAGCGAGGTCGGGCAGCCGAGGTGGGTGCAGATCTTCGAGTAGGCGAAGTAATCGCCGAAGTTGAAGCTCTCCTGACCCTTACGTTTGATCGCGTTCTTCGCGTCCTCGGGCCGCAGGCGGATGAGCATCACGGAATTACGGATACCGCGCAGCGACTGCAGGGTCGCATGCTCGTCACCACGCCAGGATTCCTTCCACGGGAACACGGTCTCCATGGCGCCCGCGTCGAGATCCTCCGGGCGTACCAGCACGATGTCCTGCGGACGGCCGGTATCGCGGCGGATGTAGATGGTTTCGCCCTCGTAGTCGGGGGTCCAGCCGGACACCCACAGCGGCGATTTATCGCCCTTGGCCCACGGGTTCTTCACCATGCCGCCGACGAACACCAGCAGTGCGCCGATACCCAGCACACCGACGCCGGCGCCGGCGGTGCGGGTGATCAGCTTGCGGCGGCCGAGGGTGGAGGTCTCGGCGGCGTCGGACAGCTGGGCGGCCAGCGTGCGCCGGTCGACCTCACTGGACGTACCGTCGTGCCGGTCCTGGACCGAAAGCTCGGCGGGAATGAACTTCTTGCGGATCAGCACCACCGCGATACCGACGGCCAGGATCGAGATACCGAAGGTCAGACCGTACAGCGGCGTGGTGAGCGAGTAGATGCCGTGACCGGAGTCGTCCTTGCCCTTGTACTCCCAGGGCCAGAACAGGAACACACCCACCAGGGCGGCCGCGGCCAGACCGGAGATCGCGAACCACATCGCGACCTGCCGTTCGGCGCGTTTCTCCGCGCGGGTACCCGGCACCGGCCAGCGTTCCCGCCGGTAGGCGACCTCGACGCCGTCCCGCCGGGTGCCGAGCTCGACCAGCTCGTCACGCGACATCGCGTCCAGTTCGGCCTCGGTCGGTTCCGCCGGGGTCGCGGCCGCGGAATCTTTGTCCAGGCGACCCATCTCGTTTCGCTCCTGTTCTTCACTCATGGCTGAGGCCCTTCCACTGGGGCATGCCCGGCCGTGCACCGCCGATGCGGCGGACGGCTCCGGATACCGGCCCGATCATGTCCGGGATCCGATCCAGATCGCGGCACCGACGACCGCCACGATGCCGATCACCCAGATGGCGAGGCCCTCGGTGGCGGGACCGAACCCACCCAGGCCCCAGCCGCCGGGATCCTTCGCTTCGGCGGCATCCTTGACGTAGGCGATGATGTCGCGCTTCTCTTCCGGCGTGAGCTGCCGGTCGGAGAACTTCGGCATATTCTGCGGGCCGGTGAGCATCGCGGCGTAGATCTGCTGCTCGGAGGCCGGGTCCAGCGGCGGAGCGAACTTACCCGAGGACAGCGCGCCGCCGCGGCCGGTGAAGTTGTGGCAGGACGCGCAGTTCATCCGGAACAGTTCGCTACCGCGGCCGATATCGCCGCCGCGCAGCGATTCCTGGGCGATCTCACCGTTGGCGTCGCGGATCACGGTCGGGCCACCGCCGTTGGCGGCGACATAGGCGCCGATCGCATCGGTCTGGTGGGCGTCGAACTTCGGCGGTTTACGTTCGGCCTGCGCTTCGTTGCGGACCATCGGCATACGCCCGGAGGACACCTGGAAGTACACGGCCGCTTCGCCCACGCCGATCAGGCTGGGGCCACGGTCGGGCACACCCTGCAGGTTGGCGCCGTGACAGGTGATGCAGGAGGTCTCGTACAGCTGCTGACCCTCGCGGATAAGCGCCACCGAATCCTCGTTCGCCGTGGCGACCTGGGGCTCGGGGGTGAGCGCAGAGGCGAGGAAACCGGCTCCGACGAGGCCCACCATGAGCGCGAGGCCACCCGCGATCCGTCGGCGGATGCGGCGCTGCCTGCGCTTCTTGCTGGCCTCGCCGTGCCCACCGCTGGCGGGCGCTGGCGCTGTCGGGGGCGATGAACTCATCTGTGTCCCTTTGGAGTAGACGGAACCGTGGCGGGCTGTGTTGACTTGGGCGCTCGCGCGCAGGCCGGCATCGACGTCACTGGATGAAATAGATCACGGCGAACAGCCCGATCCAGACGATGTCGACGAAGTGCCAGTAGTACGAGACGACGATCGCGGCGGTCGCCTGCGCGGGCGTGAACTTGCTCATCTTGGTACGCGCGAGCAGGAACAGGAAGGCGATCAGGCCGCCGATGACGTGCAGGCCGTGGAAACCGGTGGTGATGTAGAACACCGATCCGTAGGAGCTGCCCGAGATCGAGGTGCCGTGGTCCACCAGGTGGATGTACTCGTATCCCTGGCCGAGCACGAAGAACAGACCCATGAAGAAGGTCAGGACATACCAGCGGCGCAGCCCGAACACGTCACCGCGCTCGGCCGCGAACACACCCATCTGACAGGTGAACGACGAGGCGATCAGCACGGCGGTGACCGGTATGGCCAAGCCGAGGTTCAGCTCGGTCGGCGGCATGGGCCACTCGGGCGCCTGACTGCGCGCGACGAAGTACATCGCGAAGAGGCCGGCGAAGAACATCAGCTCGCTGGACAGCCAGATGATGGTACCGACGCTGACCATGTTGGGCCGGTTCAGCGAATGCACACGCTGGGTTATGGCCGATCCTGAGGTACCTACTGCGGTCGTCACGGGGTAAGTATGACTCTTCGTAGTACGACAGTCGAAGTCGGGTTCCCATCTTGATCTTTTGTGTCGGGATTCACCGGCTCAGCGCATCTCTCGAAGCGGCTCGGCGTGTCGGACGCTCCGGCGCCGGACCGGCTCGCGAACCTGCGCAGATGCCGGTAACCGGCCGATCGGGAGCCGAACGCCGCTCGCACCGGCAGCCGTCATCCGATCGTGATCGGCCGTGGGGTTCCGCCTCCGCGCCCCTATCGTCTTCTCCCGGGGTCGGGGCAGCCCGGCACCCGGTCACGCGGCAGCCGTCTCCTGTACGCATCCTCCGACCGGATCGGACGCGCTGCGGTCGACAGCAACCGCCACGCACAGCCGAACCGATCCCGGTTCCCGTGCGCCCCCGGTGGGGAACCCTGCCGTTCGAGATCCCGGTCCACCGCGGACAGCGCTGCGCTACCGGACGCTGCGCGCATTAGGGTGTTCCATGACCATTCGGTCACCGGTAATCGGCGCGACGAGGAGATTGAGATGAGCGTGCGCAGCTGGCCCCAGATGCTCGGGGCCCTCGCCGACGGACACGACCTCACCGCGGACGATACGACCTGGGTGATCGACGAAATCTTCACCGACAACTCCACCTCCGCGCAGATCGCCGCGTTCGGGGTGGCCATGAAGATCAAGGGCCCCACTCCCGCCGAACTGTCGGGTATGGCGCGCGGCATGCTCGGCCACGCGCGCCTGGTGAAGATCGACGGCGACGCGGTCGATATCGTCGGCACCGGCGGCGACCGGTCGGGATCGGTGAATATTTCCACCATGTCCGCGGTCGTGGTCGCCGCGGCCGGCGTGCCGGTGGTCAAGCACGGTAACCGGGCCGCGTCCTCCAAGAGCGGCGGCGCCGATGTGCTGGAGGCACTCGGCGTGAAACTCGCCCTCGGCCCGGAATCGGTGGCCCGGTGTGTGCGCGAGGTGGGGATCGGGTTCTGCTTCGCCTCCCTGTTCCATTCGGGACTGCGGTTCGCCGGCCCGGCCCGTAAGGAAATCGGGATCCCGACGGTTTTCAACGTGCTGGGCCCGCTCACCAACCCGGCCCAGCCGCGCGCCGGACTGGTCGGCTGCGCGTTCCCCGATCTGCTGGAAACCATCGCCGGCGTTTTCGCCGACCGCGGGGCCGGGGCGCTGGTGGTACGCGGCCACGACGGCCTGGACGAGATCACCACCTCCGATACCACCGACGCCTACGTGGTGGCCGGCGGCCGGGTCCGGAAAACGGTGATCGACCCGGTACGGCTCGGTATCCCGCGGGTTGATCTCGACGCGCTGCGCGGCGGCGACGCCCAGGTGAACGCACAGGTCGCCCGGGATGTCTTCGCGGGCGATCCGGGTGCGGTCCGCGATGCCGTCCTGGTCAACTCGGCGGCCGCGATCACCGCCTACGATCTGTCCCGCGGCGCGGAACTCGACGGTGACCTCGACGATCACCTGATCGCCGGGATCGAACGCGCCGCCGCCGCCATCGACAACGGCGCAGCCGCAGACCTGCTGGACCGCTGGGCCGCGCTCACCCGAACCCTCGGCGAGGCCTGAACCCCGGACCGGTACCGCGCCCGATCGGCGGAACCGGCCCGCGGCACCTCGAATCGAGCATGGCAACGTCACCACCGGGCCGGCCTCATCGGCCGGGTGCCGCCCTACGACCGTCCAGGACCAGGCTGCGGCGCGCAGATAATCGATGTCACCGGCGCACGAGCACGTCATCCGAGCAACTCACCTCCGGTGCCCGCGAACGACAGCCGCGCTTCCTCGTCGCCGGCGATCACCTCGGCCCGCGTGGGACGGCAGGCCCGCCGGCGGGACGAGCGCCCGGCGCGGCAGCGCACCGGCCGCAGGAGACCACCGATCCGTGCCGCGGCCGCGCGGCCTATGGCGCAGTAATCCCGAAATGTATCTCCCGGCTCCGCAGATCGCGATTACTGCTGCCCCACCGGAAGTGGGCAAGGAGCTTCTTCGATACTTCGCGAACGGGCCGAGCCCACGGGTGGCCGGCGAGAATTACTCGCCGATGGAGAACCCGGCCTCGACATCCGCGCTCGAATACGATTTGAACGCGATATGAGTGACGGTGCGCTGCACCCCGGCCACCTTGTCGATCCGCCCGGTGACCACCTCGGCGACCTGTTCGTGGTCGCGCACCCGCACCAGCGCGATCAGGTCGACATCGCCCGCACACGAGTACACCTCGGCAACGCCCTCGGTATCGGCCACCGCCTGCGCGGTCTCCGGGATACGCCCATTGTCGGCCTGGATCAGAACGATCGCGGTAATCATGCCAACAGCCTAAGCACCCCCCGCCTACGCCGAGTGCGGCAGCGCCGCCGACCGCCCGGGAAGCCCGGCGCGGTTGACCGCCCCTCACGGCGGGCCGCAGGAACGGGTTCCGCCCCGCTGCACTACTCACGGTGCGATGGCGGCCGGGTTTCCGGTGCGGGCGGAATCCGGAATCTGCCCCCGCGCTGCGCGTAGCCGCGCGACGGACCGCAGGCAGTTCGCGAGCACCCCGTGGTGCGCCGGCTCACGCGAGTCTGCGCCCGCCGGCCGGTCCGCCGCCAGGCCGAACAGGAACGGTGCCAGGTCCGGCCGCAATGCTTCGGACCACGCAAGGTGGCCCCACGGCAGCGGTTCGGAGAATTTCGCGAACCATCGGGCCTACAGCATGTCGCCCGAACGACGAACAATCGTCGGGGTGCGCCGACCCACTCATGTGCGAACGTACCGGGCGGAGACCGAGTCGGGTGATTCCTGAGCCTCGAGGAAGCATGGTGCGCGTTGCGGCCTCTGATCCGCCGGATCCGGCGCACATTCGGTCGGCGGCGCACTCTCGGGGCCGCCGGTGCCCACGAGACGGCGGTGAACTCACTTCGCCCATCCCGCGCTGCGGGAGCAGCTGCGTCCATCCGGAGCTTCGGCCTGCCCGGCCCCCGCTCCTGGGCGTAGGACTACTCACCCGTGCCGCGTCCGCCCATACGACCCCGCCGGCGGCGAAGCAGGACCCGCGCCCGGAGCTTCGGCCGGTCAACTGCGCTCCTCAGCGTAGGACCGGCCGTCTTGCGCCGCGCCTGCTGCGGCATCGGCGGCGTCGGCCCACGCGAGCCAGCGGGCAGCGCCACGGGCGGGTTCCGCGTAGCCCTCGGTCGTCCGCACGATTCGCACGCCGGGGCGTTCCAGCCAGCGCGCGACCACCCCGACCTCCTCCGGCGGGGCGCCGCGCAGGGGCGGGTGCTGCGGGCCTGGATCGGCCAGGGGTAGTTCCGCGTGCTCCGCGGCCCCGCCGGTCGGCCGTATCGTCTGGGCGGCGGCCACGATCTGTTCGACCACCGGCATCGGTGGCGTTCCGCGGCGGGCGGTTCCGGCGCCGGCGAGGCGGCCGTAGCGGATCACCGCGAATTCCCAGCCGCCGGCGCCGTCGGGGTGGGCGGTGATCAGTTCCGGTAGCCGGGCCAGCGCGGCCAGGCGCTGGGTGCGGTACAGGGCGCGGATCACGGCGGCCGCACGGTCGCGCAGGCGGGCGGCGGATTCGTACTGTTCGGAGATCGCGTATTTCTCGATCCGGGCCAGCATGTGGCGGATCACCGCATCATCGGTGCCCGCGAACAATGCTCGCCCGGCTGCGGGTGCCGGGGCGTAGTCGGCGGCGGTGCGCGGCGCCTCGGCCGCCGCGGGGCAGCCACCGACCGCTTCCGGCGTGCAGGTGTGCAGTGCGGTGCGCGACAGCTTGGCGGTGCAGGTGCGCAGCCCGCAGTATTCGGCGAGGGTGGCGGCGATATCTGCGGCGGCAGCCCGCGCGTGGAAGGGGCCGACCGCCGGGCCGGCCGGGTCGCGGACCACGGTGAGCCGGGGGAAGGCCTCCGCGCTGAGCGCGACCCACCAGGCCCGTTTCGGGAATTTGGATCGGCGGTTGTAGGGCGGCGCGTGCGCGGCCAGCAACCGCAGTTCGCGGACGCCGGCCTCCAGTCCGTGCGCACACACGACATGGTCGACCCTGGTCGCCAGCCGGACCATCTCCTTGATCCGGCCGCGCGTTTCCGAACCGGTGAAGTAGCTACGGACCCGCCGCCGCAGATTCACCGCGGTCCCTATATAGAGGACTTCGTCCGACGGTCCGCGGAACAGGTAGACACCGGGCGCGGCGGGCAGGTCGACGGCGAGGGCGCGTTTGGCGCGTTGGCCCGCGGTCACATCGGGCAGGTAGTCGATCAGTTCGGGGAGGCTGTGCACTCCTTGATTGCCGACCCGGCCGATGAGCGCGTGCAGCACATCCACGGTGGCGCGGGCATCGTCGAGCGCCCGGTGGGTGGGGGTCGTATCCGACCCGAGCAGCTGCGCCAGGTAGCCGAGCCGCACCGAGGGTGCCTCGTCGCGGCCGAGTACCCGGCGGGCGAGACGGACCGTGCACACCACCTGCGGCCGGGGCCACGGTGTTTCGCAGCGGGCCGCCGCGGCCTTCAGGAAGCCGATATCGAAGCGGGCATTGTGGGCGACGAGCACCGCCCCGGCCGCGAACTCCAGGAAACCGGGCAGGACCGCTTCGATGGTGGGCGCCGCCCGCACCATCGCCATGGTGATACCGGTGATCTGGACGACCGCGGGCGGGATGGACCGCCCCGGATCCACCAGTGTGGCGAATTCACCGAGGACCTCGCCGCCGCGCACCTTGACGGCGCCGATCTCGGTGATGGCGTCCTCGGCCGGGCTGGTGCCGGTGGTTTCCAGGTCGACGACCACGAAGGTGGTGTCGTAGAGCGGGGTGTCGAGCTGATCGAACGCCAGCTGCCGGGCATGCAGCGGCATCGGTTCGGACACGGCGAGCAGAGTACTGACGGGGTCCGACAGGTTCGGCGATACCGGGCCGTGACGATCGCTGCGACGGGATACCGGAACCTGTTCCTGTTCCCCGGATAGAGCCCGTTCACCACATATATGTGCGTCAGCTCACAGTCGATGTTTATTTGCTATCCAATTGCCTGTTCATACGAAAAATGGTCGGTCGGCCCAAAACCAGTTCCACCATCCCGGGCAAATATTCGGGCACGTCCCCATCAGGTCGATGTCACCAATACGCCATCCGCCCGCTCGAATCGAGGAAATAGCACGATATTCCGTATCGAATCCGATGTAACGCAGCCGATCGCCACACCGCGAGCCGGCCGGACGTAACCGCGACGCAACCCAATCGGCGAGTGTGACCCAACTCGCACAATTTGCCGACGGAAAGCTGAGCGCCCCACACTTATCACCGTCTCAGGCTTTACAAATCACCGTGATCTGTTCGTAATCTTTTCGAGACCTCGCGGAGTTCGGCGCACCAACCCGGTACCGCCGGCGGGGAGATCGGAAGGACCGCATCATGGCGTTCAACACCGTCAAGCGACAGGCGCGGCGGGCTGCCGTAACCGGAGCCGTCGGCGCTGCCACCCTGGGCGCGTTCCTGCTGCCCGCCGCCCCGGCAGCCGCCCAGCCGGTGACCATCCACGGCGTGGGAACCTTCGAGGTACCCAACGAGATCCCGATCCCCGCGGGCATCCCCGGCGTCGAGGCCCCCAATTCCGCCACCCCGCCGCCTTTCGTGACCCCCACCAAGACCGCCGGCGATCTGGCCCTCGACGCCGCACTGTCGAAGGTCGGCGCACCGTACGTCTACGGCGCCGCCGGCCCTGACGCCTTCGACTGCTCCGGCCTGGTGCAGTGGTCGTACAGACAGGCGGGGCTGGAGCTACCTCGCACGAGCGGCGCCCAGCTGTCCGCCGGCTCCCCCATCTCGCTCAACGACCTCCGCCCCGGCGATGTGGTCTCGTTCTACGGCGGCGGCCACTCGGGCCTGTACGCCGGCGACGGCAATGTGGTCCACGCGTCCACCTCCGGTACCCCGGTTCAGCTGGCGCCCATCTCGTCGATGCCGTTCGCCGGGGCGCGCCGCTACTGAGCCGGCCGCGGTCCCGCGGGGGTCCACATGACGCGGTACTTTCATCCGACGACGTGACCGTTCCGTGTCGTACTGGACACCCCGCGGGCCCGTTCCGTAATCTAATCGAGACCTTCACCGGTTCATCGCACAGCGTCACAGGGAGAGCGGGGCACGGCAGGCCGTGGCAACACATCATCGGAGTCACCGCGAACCCGCGCTATCCCGCCGGCCCGCCCGCACCGTCCTGGCAGCGGGGCTGCTGGCGGCGGCGCTCTACGGTGGTGGCCCCGCCGGCGCCGATCCGGTCCCCGCGCCCGCGCCGGCCTCGGCCACCGAGGCGGTCCAGCAGATGATCGATCTGT
>NZ_JARWNW010000023.1 GCF_029868325.1 Nocardia carnea | reverse complement strand
AGAGCGCGACGAGAAAACGGTCCGCGTGGATCACCGCGCCGTCTGCGGTCACCAGTTCGACGGGGCCGTCGACCAGCGCAGGCCCGTCCTCGGTGAAAACGATCCGGGTCGGTTCGGCTCCCGCCGTGGGCGCCGTGCCGGAATCGGCCTCCGGTTGTGTGGACGGCACCTCGGGCCGGGTAGCTGTGTCCCGCGACCGTGGGTCGCCGGCCGGTGCAGGAGTATCGGCAGGCGCGCCCGCGCCGCGTATCGTCGCGACCGGGCCGACCCGGCACTCGGCCGCACGGGAAGAGGCCGGGCGCGGATCGGCCGGCGCCGGGGGAGCGGGACGATCGCCGACCGCCTGCTCCGTGGGGCCGATCGGTTTCTCATCGTGTTCGGTCGGCACGGATCACCACCAACTCCTCGTGCTGCTGCCCGGGCCGGATCAGGCCGTGGTCGCGGAGCCAGCTGCTGCGGCGGGCCAGTACCGGGCCGAAGGGGATCACCGTCCGCGCGACCACGGTCGCCTTCAGGCCGCCACTGCGGAGCTGGCGCAGGCTGGTCGCGGTCCCGGAGAGGGCCGAATGGACCATGAGGGCCGTGCCGCCCGTGGTCAGCAGGCGCGGCATCATCGCGCACAGCGGGTCGAGCAGGGAGCGCCCGTGCCGGCCGGCGTCCCAGGCGCGGGCGGCCCGGCCGGCGGGCCGCGGTTCGTCGCTCGGCACATACGGCGGGTTGGCGACGATGACATCGAATGTCCGGCCCGAGACCACCTCGGTGACATCCCCGCACAACAGCTCCAGCCGCACCCCGTGCAGCCGGCTGTTCAGCCAGGCCGAGGTCACCGCGGCCCGGGACAGGTCCACCGCGGTCACCGCCGCCGCACCCGTCCGGGCGGCGTGGATGGCCAGCGCCCCGGTGCCGGTGCAGGCGTCGAGCACCCTGGCACCGTCCGGTAGCGCCGCTTCGGTCATGGCACGGGCCAGCAGCCAGGTATCGGGCTGCGGCCGGTACACCCCTGGCGCACGAACCAGCATCGGGCTCACCCGGCCTCGGGGCGCAGCGAACTGTCCCCCCTCCGCCAGCAGCCCAGCATCGCCTCGGTGCAGCGGGTTTCGAGCAGTTCGGTGGCCTGGATACCGAAAACCACCGATTCGGCGAGTTCGGGTTCGCGGGCGAGCAGATCGGCGAGTACATCGCGCCGGACGACCTGTTCGTGCACGGCATCCGCGGTGACGTGCTCGGCGTAGAACCGCACGCAGTCCGGATGCGCCGAGAACCGCTGGAGTGCCTCGACCATGACCCGTGAGGCGGGGGAGGAGCTGATCTCCACGGCCGCGAAATGCCCCACCAGGGCGCCACGCAACGACCGGTGCAGCCCGAACAGCGACATCATATCGACCAGTGTCAGCATGGGAGCCGGGACGACGTCGAGATAATGCAGGTAGCCGTCGTCCAGGCCGGCGCCGCGCAGCAGGTCGGCGTAGAGGCGGGCGTGGATCCGGTCGCCGTGTCCGCCGCCGAATTCGTCGAATTCGACCGCCACCAGCGCGGCCTTCGCGCGGCCGCGCAGCCGCGGAATCACCCAGGCGACCGGATCGGCTTCCTTGTGGTGGTAGATCGAGCGCTGGACGAAATATTCGCGCGCCTGTTCCCAGGTGCCCTCGTCACGCAGCCAGGCGGGGGTACCGCCGGCCGCGGGCGCGGTCAGCAGCCGATCCAGTTCCGCGGCCACATCGTGGCCGCCGGGGACCGCGGCGCGTAACGCGTCGGAGAACCGGCGTTCCAGGTCCCGTCGCAAACCGAGCAGGCCGCTGTCCCACTCCCACTCGGGGTCCACCTCGCGGAAACCCTGATAGTGCAGTTCGTAGCAGGTGTGCAGGGCCAGCTGGAGATCGTCGCCGAAGGGGTCCAGCTCCGGTGGCGCCTGGGGTACGGGGCTGCCGGGTGCGGCCGGCAGCAGCGCCACCAGATCGGCGGACAGCGGCCCCCGGGGTGCGGGCAGGCGTATTCCCCGGGCGAGGGTGCCCGGGGCGGCGAGTGTTTCGACCATGGATTCACCTTTCGTGGCGACGATGTCGTCGTCCGTGCGCACCGCGGGGATCAGCGGTGTATCAACCGGCCGGGTACTGCGTGGTGCGCAGCAACCGGGCCAGATGGGCGGCGTTACGCGCTGCCGTGGAATTCGTCGATGCGACGGCGTCGGGCGTGCGTTCGAGGTCCAGATAGTCCACCCCGCTCATCGCCTCGCCGTTCCAGTAGGTCGCGCCCTGGGCGGGGACGGTGAAGCCGATATCGTTGAGCCCCTGGAAGACGTCGGCGACGATCTTGTGCGCGCCGTCCTCGTTCCCCACCACGGCCGCCACCGCGACCTTGCCGAACATCGCGGGCCGCCCCGCATCGTCGATTTCGGAGAGTTCGGCGTCGAGCCGTTCCAACGCCCGCTGTGCCACCGAGGACATGTGCCCGAGCCAGGTGGGGGTGCAGAACAGCAGGATATCGGCGCCCGCGACCCGCGCGCGGATATCCGGCCACTGGTCGCCGTCGCCCTCGTCGGCGCTCACACCCGGCCGGATATCGTGGTCGACCAGCCGGATCACCTCGCCGCTCACCTCATGCGCGGTGAGCTCGTCGAGCAGTTGCCGCGCGATCCGGTCGCTACTGGATTCGGCCGGTGATTTCTTCAGCGTGCACACCAGCGCGACTGCGCTCAGAGAAGCCATCGTCGTATGAACCTCCGCTCCTGCCGTGGTGCCCGAGCCGGGGCCGGCTCCCGTTGCCCCCGCAATAGCCGCCCCGGCGCGCGGTAAACGTCTCCTGTCGCGACCGTGACCGCGCCCGGTGTACAGGGTCGGCGACTCGTGCCAGAATGAGGGCGGTTGAAACACACAGCCGAACCCGGTGCGGCGTATGTCGGCAGTCGGGCTCCCCGGATGGGCGCTCCGCTCGTCCGGTCGCTGGTCCCGACCGGGTATGCCAACCGGAAATCCCCTACGCAACGGACGGGATTCATATGTCGGTAACCACCGCCCTGCACCAGATCGAGCAACACCGGGGAAACGATCCGCGCACCGCAGCCGCCGGCCGCATGTGGTCGCGCCGCAGTACCGAATATCCCGACTGCCTGATCGCCCGGGTCGAGGGTGAACTCGACGCGGTCGGGCTCGACGACTTCCGTGCGCTGCTCGGGCACTGTCAACGCGACGGTTGCCGGGTGGTCGTGCTGGATCTGCGCGCTACGACGTTTCTGTGTATCCGTGCCGCATCGGCGCTGTCCGGTGCGAAGAGCGACGCCTGGCGCCACGGGGTCGAATTACGGCTGGTCAGCGGCCGCCGCGATATCGAGCGAGCGCTCCAGATCACGGGCGTCCGCCACCAATTCCGCTATTTTCCGACACTGCGCACGGCGCTGACAGACTGAAATCGGGATACCGACCACCGCCGGAGGGACCGGCGGTGGTCGGCGTATATGCGGAGCTCGCCCGGCCGGAACGCGGCAAGGTGTGATGCACCGCGAAAGCGGATTCCGGCGGCCAGACCATAGGGCTCGATCCGCGGTCGGGAGTGATGCCCGCAGCAGGTTGCCATCCGTTTCCGGTTCGCGGAACAACGATGGGAATCAGGGGCGCGCCCGGACGTCCGGCTCCCCGCCCGATCCGCTGGAGCCGGAAACCGAGCGAGATCTCCGCACTGCGCTCCGCACTGTGCACGCTCGCCCCCGTCATATCGGCTCTGCGCACTGAATTCGGCAATATTGTGCCGATCGTGCACGAGCGCATGGATCGGATCCAGCGCAGGCTCGCGGTTTCGGCCCCCTGATGCGGGGTACCAGCGCATGTGACAATCAGGCCGAGACAGATGCCGCGGCGTCGCCGCTGGGTCAATGCCACTATGGCCCCGGAGGCGCCCCCGGCCCGCGGGTGGGCCGTAGGAACGAGGTGGTGGTGGTGCGCATGGTGGACAGCGTCTCCGACTCTGTGGAAACGACTTCACGGGATACGACGACCGTCGGCGTGCGGGTACCGGCCGAGCACGAGCAGTTGGTGATGCTGCGCGCGCTGGCCGAGACGGTGGCGCTGATAGCCGATTTCGGTTTGGACGAGGTGACCGATATCCGATTGGCCCTGGACGAGGTGGCCACCTCGTTGATCGCGGGAGCCGTTGCCGAGTCGACACTGAGCTGCGACTTCGATTATGACGAGCACCGGATGACTGTGCGCGTAACCTCGACAGCGGCGACCGAATCGCTCCTCGATCAGGAAGGGTTCGGCTGGCATATAGTGCGGACCCTCACGCGTGGGGTCGGCGTCGTGCAGCATCCCTACGACGTGGCGAGGGGTGGATACCCGACCGATGTCGAATTCAGCTGGTACCGAGGGGGCGCCGATGGCGCATGAGGCACCGCGTATCGATCCGGGGCCTTCACGTCGCCATCGTGGCACCGACAGCTACGACGATATCGAGCCGTTGTTCGGCGAAATGGCCGCCGCGCCCGAGAATTCGGCGCAGCGGGCGGCGCTGCGCGCGGAAATACTCGACCGGTGCCTGCCGCTGGCCGAACATATCGCCCGGAAGTTCTCCGGTCGCGGCGAGGCCTACGACGATCTGCTGCAGGTGGCCCGGCTGGGTCTGCTGAACGCCGTCGAACGATTCGATGTCACCCGGGGCTCGTCGTTCCTGTCGTTCGCCGTGCCGACGATCATGGGCGAGGTGCGCCGCCATTTCCGGGACAACACCTGGTCGGTGCGGGTGCCCCGGCGGGTCAAGGAGATCCAGCTGAGCCTGGGGCCCACGATCGAGATCCTGTCCCAGCGGCTCGGCCGGGTGCCGCGGGCCCGGGAGATCGCCGACGAACTCGAGATCGATCTGGTGGAGGTGACCCAGGCGCTGATCGCGGGCAACGCCTACCAGACCTCCTCGCTGGACGCCCCGGCCGGTGAGGACGGCGAATCCGCCGCACCGGCGCTGGTGGATTCGCTGGGAAGCGACGAAGCCTCGTACGGCTGGCTGGAGGACTATCTGGCTGTCGAACCGCTGCTGGACGAGCTCTCCGATCGGGAACGCCAGGTGCTGCGGATGCGGTTTTTCGAATCCAAGACGCAGTCCCAGATCGCCGAGCGGCTCGGCGTCTCGCAGATGCATATCTCCCGGATACTGTCGCGGACCCTGGGGTGGTTGCGGGAGGAAGCGCTGCGCGATTGACCCGCCTCGGTGCGCCGGCGACGGGCCCCTCTCGCCGCGCTCTGGCGTCAGCGGCGGATCAGTGCCGTACCGCTGCGGAATCCGTCGTGCGGGCATACACACCGCGCAGGTAGGCCGCCTGCCCCGCGTGCTGCAGGTCGTCGGCGATCACGCTGATCAGTCGCACCCCCATGGTCACGGGCGGATTCCAGGTCTCGTCCACGATTTCGTCCAGGTCGTTGTCGGTGAGGTTGCCGACGAATCGCAAGGTGTGGGCGTGGACGGCGTCGTAGTAGCCGGTGAGCAGCTCCGCCGGGGCCTGGATCCTGGAGACATCGGCCGGGGTGTCCCCGTAACCGGTCGCGGTGCGGTCGATGGGGAGGTCGAAACGTTCGAACCAGCCGCGCCCGGTCCAGAAGGATTCGCCGCCGGTCAGTTCCGAGAGGTGTTCGTCCTGGACCCGGGTGAGATGCCAGATCAGCCAGGCGATCGAATTGGCTTCCGGGGCTGGCCGGTAGTTCAGGGCCTCGTCGTCGAGTCCGTCGACCGCCTCGTGCACGACCTCGCGGATCCGTTCGATGGCATCGGTGAGCATATCGGCGCTGTTCATGGATTCTCCGTCGCTCGGTGGGGGAGCGGCGCTGCGCTGCGACGGGCCGCTTCCCGCGGTCGGCTCTGCTTTCGTTTCCGAAAGCAATACCACTGCCCGGCGCCGGCAAACCGGAGGGACGCGGCGTCAGCCGGATTCCAGTTCGGCGAGATAGCCGCGCAGGGCGCGTTTCGTCTCGGCGACCAGGGCCGCCCGGTCCTGCCCGTTCGCGGCGACGATGGCCCCTGTCATCGCCCGTACGATCTGTACCGCGACGAGCGCGCTGCGGGCGCGGTCGGTGGCGCAGAGCTGCGGTGCCCGGATCCCGATCACGGAATCCACCCGGCCGAGTAGTGCCTCCTGTAACGGCCGGGTGCCCTCAGCGAGCCCGGCGGGCATATCGGTGTCGGCGAAGAGCGCTTTGGCGCCGGGATGGGTCACGTTGAAGGCCACGAGCGGGTCGATCACGGCGTCGACCAGTTCGTCCAGGCCGATATCGGCGAGGTCGCTACGTTCGAAGGCCGACGCGTGCGCGGCGCGGAAGGATTCCACCAGCCGCACCGACAGGGCCTCGGCGATCGCCTCCTTGTTCGGGAAGAACTGGTACAGCGAGCCGGGGGAGATACCCGCGCGGGCCGCGATGGCATTGGTGGATACCGCTCGGTATCCCATTTCGCCGAACAGCTCCAGCGCGGCGTCGAGGATCTGTGCCATGCGCTGTTTGCCCCGTTCCTGGCGGCGAACGGATCGGGTGTCGGCCACGGCTCCTCCATCTGGTGCGAACAAAGTCCACTGATATTCCAGGATCGCGCCCCTGGAACACCGTTGACAAATGCGAGCTACCGCTCGTATTATCAATTTACGAGCAGTCGCTCGTAAATTCATGCTAGCGAAGATTGCGGAGTTCTCATGTCCCCATTGAGTCGGCTGGGCGCGCTGCTCGCTGCTCGACCCAGACCTGTGCTGGTGGCCGCAATCCTGCTCGTCCTCATCTCGGGGGTGATCGGGGCCGGTGCGATGGGGGAGATGATCCTCAGTCGCTGGGAGGCGCCGGGTACCGAATCGGTGCGCGCACACGAGGTGCTGCAGCGCGAATTCCACACCGGCAACGCGAATCTGATCCTGCTCGTCACCGCGGCCGGCGGGACCGTCGATTCGGCCGAGGTCGCGGCCGCGGGTGCCGCGCTGACCACGGAACTCCGTGCCGACCGAGCCGTTGCCGACGCCTGGTCGTACTGGTCGGCGCACGGCGACCCCACGCTGCGCAGCGCCGACGGACGGCACGCGGTCGTGCTCGCCCATGTGTCCGGTGACGCGACGACGGCACGGGCGCAGATCATCGATCGACTACTGCCCGAGTTCACCCGTGCCGATGACACTGTGCAGGTTCGAGTCGCGGGCGCAGAGGCCGTATCAGGTCAGATCAGCGCCCAGGCCACGCGGGATTTCCTGCGCGCCGAGCTGATCATCATTCCCCTGATGCTGCTGTTGCTGCTCATGCTGTACCGGCGGCTGCGGTTGGCGCTGTACACCTTGGCGGTCGGTCTGTTCGCTGTCTTCGCCACGCTGGCGGCCCTGCGGGTGGTCGCCTCCTTCACCGAGGTCTCGACGTTCGCCGCCAATATCACCTTGGTGATGGGGATCGGGCTGGGCGTCGACTACAGCCTCTTCATCATCTCCCGGTTCCAGGAGGAACTGCGGTCCGGCGCGGCAGTACCCCTCGCGGTCCGCACCGCCGTGGCGACCGCGGGCCGGACGGTGATCTTCAGCGGTCTCACGGTGGCCGCGGCGCTGTCGGTGTTGCTGGTCTTCCCGTATTCGTTCCTGCGGTCGTTCGCCTACGCCGGCGTGCTCGTCGTGGTGATGGCGGTGGCCGGGGCGCTGGTACTGCTGCCCGCGGCGCTGGCCGTCACCGGCCACGCGGCGCTGCCCCGCCGGAGCCGCCCGGTGACCAGTACCGAGCAAGGATTCTGGTACCGGTTCGGTGATGTGGTGATGCGGAATCCGGCGCGTTCCGCGACCGCCGCGATCCTGTTGCTGGCCGTGCTCGCCGCGCCGGCCGCCGGGTTGCGGATCGGCCTGCCCGACGACCGCGTGTTGCCGTCGACTGCCTCCACTCGCCAGGCCTACGACGATCTGCGGGCCACCTTCGACGTCGAGGCCAATGACGCCGTGCATTTCGTGGCGCCCGGCGGCCGGGCCGTATCGCCGGATGCCGTCGGACGGTATGCGGCGGCGCTGTCCAGGGTGGACGGAGTGGCTCGGGTGAATTCGACCGCGGGCGTTTTCGTCGGTGGTGTGGTCGCCGGTCCGGCGCCGGACCCCGGCCGGCTGGTCAGCGAGACCGGAACCCGCCTCGAGGCGATCCCCACCCGGCGGATATTGGCCGGTACCGAGGTTCCCGCCTTCGTCGGCGAACTACGGGCGGTGCCCCGGCCCTTCGGCGAGGTGCTGGTGGGCGGCTATCCGGCCGAACTCACCGATTTCCGGGCCGTGCTCACCGAGCGCATTCCGGCGGTTGCCGTGCTGATCGCGGTGGTGACCTTTGCGGTGCTGCTGGCGATGTCGGGCAGTGTCGTGCTCGCTGCGAAGGCGATCGCGCTGAACCTGTTCAGCCTGGCGGTGATGTTCGGTGTCCTGGTCTTCGTTTTCCAGAACGGTGCTTTCGCCGAGGTACTGGGGTTCACGCCGATCGGCACGCTCGACCCGGCCTTCCCGATTCTGCTGTTCTGTGTCGCCTACGGGTTGTCCATGGATTACGAGGTCTTTCTGCTGTCGCGGATCATCGAGCGTTACCGGGCCACCGGGGACAATCGCCGGGCGGTATTGGAAGGGCTGCAGCGCGGGGCTCCGCTCGTCACCGCGGCCGCGCTGGTGCTGGCCGTGTCCTTCTCGCTCTACGCCACCGGTCAGGTGATGTATCTGCAGATGCTCGGCGTGGGGATCGCGATCGCGATCGTGGTGGATGCGACCGTGATCCGGGCGGTGCTGGTGCCGGCGTTCATGCGGCTGGCAGGGCCGGCGAACTGGTGGGCTCCGCCCGGTTTGCGGCGCTGGGCGGTTCTGCCGAGCGGGCGGGGGACCTCGGCCGATGGCCCGGGAAGCGCCGATGGTCTCCAATCGGTGGCGGGCTGAGACCGGATCCGATTCCGGGTGTGCGTCGAGGCGACGTACGCCCGGTCGCCGCGGCGCCGTAAAAGTGGAACGTGTTCTTGTTGTGGACGACCGTTCGTGCCAAGGTGACCTCATGGATCTGCAGGCACTCGAAGAAATCCGCACTCTCAAGTATCGGTACTTCCGGACTCTGGACCTGAAACAGTGGGACGATTTCGCCGCCACCCTGGACCCGGAGATCGAGGCCCGCTACGGCACGCATGTGATGGGCAAGGAACTGGTGTTCGACAGCCGCGAGGCGGTGGTCGAGTTCATGCGCAACAACACCGGGCCGAGCATTGTGACCACCCATGTCGCCAACCATCCGGAGATCGTCGTCGACGGTGACACCGCGACCGGCAGCTGGCTGTTCGAGGATACGGTGATCGCCACCGAGTTCAATGTCCTGATCCGGGGCTCCGGGTACTACAGCGACCGGTATCGCAAAGGTGCGGATGGTATCTGGCGGATCGCCGCCACGTCCTACGTCCGGATCTACGAATCCTCGCAATCGCTGGCCGATACGCCCAGTCATACCCTGATCAGCAATATGTGGGCGCCGGCCGGCGACAAGTAGGGCTCACGGTACGAGGACCGCGCGTCCGCGGATACGCCCCTGTTCCAGCAGTGCGTAGGCGTGGGCGCCGTCCTCCAGCGGGAACTGTTGGGTACGGGCCTCGATCCTGCCGGCCCGGGCGAGGGCGATGCTGTCGATGAGATCGCGTTTGGTACCGCCGTAGGATTTGCGGACGGTCGCCCCCCACGGCAGCCCGGGGCCGCCCGCGGGACCGGCGGTGATTCCGGGATCTCCGTCGCCCAGTCCGATCATCCGGTACGCGCCGTTGGGGCCGACGCTGCGCACAGAGAGCTGGGCGGTGGCGTCCACCCCGACGAAATCGAATACCGCCTCCGCGCCGCGGCCGCCGGTCAGCTCCAGGATCCGGTCGGCGGTATCGTCCCCCGCCGCCAGCACCTCGTGTGCCCCGCATTCGACGGCCAGCTCCCGTTTGGCGGGGTCGGTATCCACCGCGACGATCCGGGTCGCGGTGAGGGCGCGCAGGATCTGGATCCCCACATGGCCCAGGCCCCCGGCGCCGATCACCACCGCGGTCGACCCCGGATACAGCTGATCGCGGGCGCCGCGGATAGCGTGATAGCTGGTGAGGGCGGCATCGGCCAGCGGTGCTGCGGCCACGAAATCCATATCGCCGATGGGCACGAACGAACTCGCGGGGACGGCCACGTATTCGGCCATACCGCCGTCGGGGCCCAGGCCGGGGCACGGCGGCATGGCGACCCGGCCCGCCGCGCGGCATACGTTCTCGTTCCCGCTCGCGCATTCCGGGCAGTTCCCGCACGACCAGCACAGATACACAATCCCGCGTTCCCCGGTCATATACCCCTCGACCCGGTCGCCCAGTGCCGCGATCGTGCCCGCGATTTCGTGTCCGAGGATCAGCGGTTCGTCGCGGACCTTGAACGGCAGGTGCAGGACGTGCAGGTCGGAGTGACAGATTCCGGAGGCGCCCACCTGTATCAGTAGTTCACCCGGGCCGGGTTCGGGGATCGGTACATCACGTATCTCCAGCCGGCCGGGTTCGGTGAGTTGCAATGCGCGCATGGGGTTTCCTTCGGATCCGGCCGTTATGACGTGTCTCACAAAGTAGGCCCGCCGGCCGGTCGCTGACAAGGGTCGATATTTCTTGACATGCGTCAAATGTGACCCTACGGTTCGGGTGACCGGCATCACTGCCGGCCGGTCTCCGTCGGGCGGCGGAACACGCAGGAGGTCCTATGCCGAACCCCACCGTCGCGGTCATCGGGGCCGGAATCAGCGGTTTGACCACCGGGAAGATGCTCGGCGACTACGGGATCGCCTATACCTGTTTCGAATCCTCGGACCGGATCGGCGGTAACTGGGCCTTCGGGAATCCGAACGGGCATTCCAGCGCGTACCGATCGCTGCATATCGATACCTCGAAGTATCAGCTGTCGTTCCGGGACTATCCGATGCCGGATTCCTATCCCGATTTCCCGCACCACAGCCTGATCAAGGAATACCTCGAGGGTTACGCCGCCGCCTTCGACCTGAAGCGGTCCATCGAATTCGGCAACGGTATCCGGCACGCGCGCCCCGTCGGCGAACGCTGGGAAATCGTGACCGAGCGCGGCGAGAACCGGGAGTTCGACCTTCTGGTCGTCGCGAACGGCCACCACTGGGATCCACGGTTTCCCGATTTCCCGGGCGAATTCACCGGGCAGGCCATCCACTCCCACGCCTATATCGATCCGCGGACCCCGCTGGACCTCTACGGTAAGCGCATCCTGATCGTCGGTATCGGTAACAGCGCCGCCGATATCGCCGTCGAACTGTCCTCCCGTGCGATGGACAACGACGTCTGGCTGTCCACCCGGTCGAGCGCGTGGGTGGTACCGAAGTATTTCGCCGGCACCCCGGCGGATCGTTATTTCCGCACCGTGCCCTATGTTCCGCTGTCCTGGCAGCGCAAACTCGTCCAGACGTTCACGCCCTATATCTCGGGTGACCCGGTGAAATACGGATTGCCCGCACCGAACCACAAGTTCTTCGAGGCCCACCCCACCCAATCCGTGGAGCTGCCGCTGCGGCTGGGCTCCGGCGATGTGGTGGCCAAACCCGATGTGCGCCTGCTCGACGGTGACACCGTGCATTTCGCCGACGGGACGCACAAGGATTTCGACGTCATCATCTACTGCACCGGCTACAACATCACCTTCCCGTTCTTCGACCCCGGATTCATCAGCGCTCCGGACAACCGGATCGACCTGTACAAACGCATATTCAAACCCGGTGTGGACCGGCTCGCGTTCGCCGGTTTCGCGCAGCCGTTCCCCACCCTGTTCCCGTTCGTGGAATGCCAGGCCCGGCTGATCGCCGCCTACGCGGCCGGGTACTACCGGCCGCCGCCGGAAGATACGATGCTGCGGGTCATCGAGGAGGACCGGCAGCGCTTCACCGGGCATATCGTGGACCGCCCCCGGCATACCCAGCAGCTGGATTACTTCGTCTACGAACGCGATCTGCGGCTGGCCGAAATACCCGCCGGTCTGCGCCGCGCCCGCGAGCACGCGGGGCACCCGGCCGGGCAGGCCGGCTGATGGTCCGCTCGCGTACCGACCGGCGCGGACCCCCGCGCGGCGAACAGCGCCGCGAAGCACTGCTGGTCGCGCTGGACGAACTGCTGCGCGATAACGGGGGCCGGCTCGAGGCCGTCGATATCGCCGAGATCTCCCGCCGGGCCGGACTGACCCGCTCGGCCTTCTACTTCTACTTCGAGAACAAGGCCGCCGCCGTGGGGGCCGCCCTCGAGGACATCTACCAGGAAGTGTTCGCGGTCAACGATATTCTCGTCGGCGCGGGGGAGCCGGCGGACCGTATCGAACGCACGATCCGCGGGCTGGTGGATTTCTGGGACCGCCACCGGCATCTCTACAGCGCCGTCCTGGACGCGCGCAGCGCCTCG
>NZ_JARWNW010000022.1 GCF_029868325.1 Nocardia carnea | reverse complement strand
GTTTTGGGCCCCCTTTGGTCCTTGTTGTCCGCACTGGGTGCTCGCGGCTGCGCCGATTTGCATCGAGCACGTACAACTGGGACGGGCCGAAACCTTTCAGGGCCTCGTAAGACTCGGCGCCGCTGCTGGTTACGTTCGGATGGTGTCGGCGTTGGGGTCGTTGGCACGGGGAGGCCACTGGTTGTCGGGCGGCGCGTTTCACAGCTTTCGTAGGCGTAGGCGGTTGATGCTGTGGTCGGAATCCTTACGCAGGACCAGGGTTGCCCGGGGACGGGTGGGCAGGATGTTGTCCACCAGGTTCGGACGGTTGGTGGAATTCCAGATATCCGTGGCGGCTGCGGTCGCCTCGGAATCGGTGAGTCTCGCGTAATGGTGGAAATGGGCCTTGGGATCGGCGAATCCGGTGGCGCGCAGGCTCAGGAATCGGCGCACGTACCAGGCTTCGATATCCTCGATCCGGGCGTCCACGTAGATCGAGAAATCGAACAGATCCGAAACCATCAGGCGCGGGCCGGTTTGCAGGACGTTCAGGCCCTCGACGATCAGGATGTCGGGCTGGCGGACACAATGGAATTCGCCGGGAACGATATCGTAGGAAATATGTGAATACACCGGTGCGCATACCTCTTCGGCGCCCGATTTCACCTCGGTGACGAAACGCAGCAGTTTGCGCCGGTCATAGCTTTCCGGGAAACCTTTGCGATGCATGACGCCGCGGCGGGTGAGTTCGGCCGTGGGATAGAGGAATCCGTCGGTGGTCACCAGATCGACCCGCGGATGGTGGTCCCAGCGGGCCAGCAGCGCCTGCAGAACACGAGCGGTGGTGGATTTCCCGACGGCGACACTACCGGCGACCCCGATCACGAACGGCACCTGTTTATCGGGATGCGCTTCGCCGAGGAAGGTGGCGGTGGCGGCGAACAGCCGTTGTTTCGCGGCGACCTGCAGGTGGATGAGTCGCGCGAGCGGCAGATAGACCTCCGCGACCTCTTCCAGGTCGATCTGCTCGCCCAGGCCCCGCAGCCCGATCAGTTCTTCTTCGGTGAGCACCAGCGGAGTCGATTTGCGCAGTTCGCGCCACTGCTTCCGATCGAATTCCACATACGGACTGGGCTCGCTCGCCTTGGCCATCTACTCAGCGCTCCACTCTGCCGGACACTCGTATTCACGGTGCCGTACCTGTGAGATGCCGTGCTCTCGGTGACCTCTGGTGCGGTCGGTCCGGCGCTCTGGCTGTGCCCTCATGGCTGAATTCTGCCCCTCGGGCACGGGCGGACCGACGAGGGGGTCCATTACGAGTCGGTATAACCACAGCACACCGGGGTCATTCGGACAGGTGAGGAGGTATGCGCCGGGCCGGACCGCGAGAGCCCGAATTCGCGGCTATCGTCGGATGGATGCAAGCCCATCCTGTGGTAACGGAATACCTGCGGCTCGGATTGGCATTCGACCGGCTCGAAGAGGGATTCGTCGACGCCTACACCGGCGCCCCTCAGTGGCGGCGTGATATCGAGAACGGGCCCCGGCCCGAACCCCGTGAGCTGGCCATTACCGCCACGCGGCTGCGCGCCGAACTACCGGCCGCCGGGCTGGGGCCGCAACGCACCGCGTTCCTCGACGCGCACCTGCGGGCGCTGGAGTGTTCCGCGCGCAAGTTCGCCGGCGAAGAGATCGGCTTCGTGGACGAGGTCAGCAGGTACTTCGATGTGGATATCGCCCCCGGCGATCCGGCCGAATACCGGGAGGCACACCAGAAGATCGACGAAGTGCTGGAGGGAGAGGGACCGCTCGCCGAACGGATGGCCGCCCACCGCAAGGCCGACGAGATCCCACCGGACCGGCTCGAAGACTGTGTGCACGCGTTCTCCGGGGCGCTGCGCGAGCTCGTGCGGGCGCGGTACCCGCTACCCGATCACGAACACGTCACCTACGAGGTGGTGGGCGATAAGCCGTGGTCCGGGTTCAACTACTACCTGGGTAACTACCGCTCGACGGTCGCGATCAACTCCGATCTGCGCCAGCACATGGCGGTACTGCCCAAGCTCATCGCCCACGAGGCGTACCCGGGTCATCACACCGAGCACTGCCGCAAGGAAGCCGGGCTGGTGGCCGCCGGCCACGGCGAACAGACCATTTTCCTGGTGAACACGCCGCAGTGCCTGATGGCCGAGGGTCTCGCCGATCTGGCGCTGCGCTCGATCATCGGCCCGGGCTGGGGGAAATGGGCGCAGGAGATCTACGCGGACCTGGGCCTGCGGTTCGACGGTGAACGCGCCGAACGCCTGTCCGAGGCCTCGGCGCAGCTGCTCGGTGTCCGCCAGGACGCGGCGCTCATGCTGCACGATCAGGGCAAGGATGCCGACGAGGTGGCCGGCTTCCTGGAACGCTGGTCGCTGACCAACCCCGACCGCGCCCGCCAATCCCTGCGCTTCCTGTCGTCCCCGCTGTGGCGCGCCTACATCAGCACGTACGTGGAGGGCTACAAACTGCTCGGCGGCTGGCTGGACCGCGCCGCCGATGCGGACGACCGCGCCGACCGGTTCCGCCGCCTACTGGACGAACCCCTTATCCCATCGTCCTTGCGCTGACCCGGCCGGCGACTCGGTTCACGCCCCGGGAACCGAGTCCGTGCACTACACCTCCCCGGACGGTTCACTACTCCGGGGGTGGGGCCCGCCCGGTTCTGGAGCGACGGAGCGGGGGAGCGAAGCGGAGGAGCGGAGGAGTGAAGAACCGGGCCTCCAAGGGCCCCCCCCCTCCCGACCCGGCGCCTGCACCAATATACCG
>NZ_JARWNW010000021.1 GCF_029868325.1 Nocardia carnea | reverse complement strand
ATGTACTTCACCGGCGCCCGCCACTTCGCCCACTGAGCTGTGTCTTTTTGCGGGGGCCAAGGGGGCCCGGGGGGTTGTGGCCCCGAGGGGGGGGGGGGGGGGGGCGCGCGCGAGAGGGGGGGGCGGCGCGCCCGGCGCCTGCCCCCAACCCCCTCTCCCCATAATCTCCGTCACGGGCCGAAACCTTTCAGGGCCTCGCTGGACTCGGCGGTGCCGTTGGTTGCGTTTGTGGTGCGGGCCGAAGCGTTTCGGGGCCTCGCTGGACTCGGCGGTGCGGTTGGTGGCGTTTGTGGTGCGGGGCGAAACGTTTCGGGGCCTCATCGGATTCGGTGCCTCCGCTGGTTACGGTGGAGGTCGGTGGGGAGACCTCTTCGTGCTGTGCCGTGGGATTCCGCCCGCTGGTAGCAGCACCATTCGTCGAGGTCCGTGGAGTTCTGGTCGTCAACGGGTGTGCTGGCCGGGGGCGGACAGCAGGGTGCCGGCTCAGACCGCGCTGAGTACCCGGCGTTCACCGAGCGGCGCGTCCAACTGGATCTCCAGCGTGCCGAAAACCGCCATCATCACGCACATCTTGTCGGTGGCGTCGGCGCGGGTGCCGCTGCGGAGTTCGACGGTGACCGTGGTTTCGGTCTCGGTGACCGAGGCGTCCACGCCGTAGCACTCGGGGACGCCGGATTCGAAATGTACGGCGATCCGGTCTTCGGCGACACGGGTCCAAGAGGTGAAGGGAATGGGGTGGGCGCCGACGATGGACGGGTCGGCGGTGAACATCTGCCCGGGGTCGGCGGTTGGGTTCTCGGTCGGCGTGCTGGGCGGGTTCTCCGAGGTGGGGGTCGCCGACGGTCCGGGGGACAGGCCCGGCTCCGCACCGGTGTCGTCGCTACCTCCGCAAGCCGTGACCGACAGCGCGGTGCAGATTGTGAGAATCGTCAGGAACCTGCGCGCTGAGATCATGCGGACGACTCTAGTGGCCGGGGCCCGGCATCGCGGTCCGGTGGCCGGGGCGTCCCGACAGTCGAATGCCCGGTACCGCTGTGCGGTACCGGGCGTCCGGCGTAGGTCTGCGATCAGCGGTTGGTGAAGGGCAGCAGGGCCATTTCGCGGGCGTTCTTCACCGCCACCGCGACCTGCCGCTGCTGCTGCGGGGTCAAGCCGGTGACCCGGCGGCTGCGGATCTTGCCGCGATCGGAGATGAACGTGCGCAGCAGGTTGACGTCTTTGTAGTCGACGGTTTCGATACCCGCGGCGATGAGTGGATTCTTCTTCGGCCGGCGGGCTTGCTCGGCGCGTGCCTTCTTCGACGGGCCTCGTTTGATTGCCATATGACCGGCTCCTAACTCACGAGATCAGTGGGTCTACCAGCTCGATTTGTGCACACCGGGTAGTTCGCCCCGATGGGCCATCTCGCGTACGCGCACCCGCGAGAGGCCGAACTTCCGGAGGTAACCGCGCGGTCGCCCGTCGGCGGTGTCCCGATTGCGCAATCGTACCGGACTGGCGTTACGTGGCAGGCGGCGCAGGGCGGCCTGTGCGGCCAGGCGTTCGTCGTCCGGGGTGCTGGGTTTGCGGATGAGTTCTTTGAGCTCGGCCCGGCGTTCGGCGTACCGCGCCACGATCTCGCGGCGCTGGGTGTTGCGGGCGATCTTGGATTTCTTGGCCATTACCGTTCCTCCCGGAAGTCGACGTGTTTGCGGATCACCGGGTCGTATTTCTTCAGGATCATCCGGTCGGGGTCGTTACGGCGGTTCTTGCGGGTGACGTAGGTGTATCCGGTGCCGGCGGTGGAGCGCAGTTTGACCAGTGGCCGGAGTTCGTTCGATTTCGATGCCATCGGGTGTCTCCTCAGATCCGTTGGCCGCGGGCGCGCAGGCGCGCCACCACGGCCTCGATACCGTCGCGGTCGATCGTCTTGATCCCCTTCGCCGAGACGTTCAGGGTTATCCGGCGGTCTTCGCTGGGCAGGT
Source organism: Nocardia carnea (assembly GCF_029868325.1). GTDB lineage: Bacteria > Actinomycetota > Actinomycetes > Mycobacteriales > Mycobacteriaceae > Nocardia > Nocardia carnea_C. The sequence continues at coordinate 10,781 of NZ_JARWNW010000021.1, read as the reverse complement.
AGTAGGTCTTGCGCTGGATGTTGGGATCCCAGCGGCGGTTGGTGCGCTTGTGGGAATGCGAGACGGATTTGCCGAACCCGGGTTTGCGGCCGGTGACCTGGCAGTGGGCCGACATAACGGCTCCCTTCGACGGAGAACGGTGACGACCGCCGTCGGAGCGATGATGACAATCGTTTTCGACAACGGCGAATCGACACTGTAGCGTGTGTCCGGTCCTAAATGAAAATCATTGCCGAAAGGGTCGTGGTGTCCATCTCCGCACAAGCATCCGCAGGCCACCGCGATCGCCGCACTCCGGTCGTGGTGGTCGCCGGTCTGCACGGTGACCCGGCCGCAACCGCCGGTCTCGTCGCCGGTGCCCTCGGCGCGGCCGAGGGCACCGTGGTCGTCCGGCACGATCTCACCGAACTCCGCCAAGGGGTGGTCCGTCGTACCGTGCACGCCGCCGGGAAAACCTCCGAATCGGTGCACGAACTCGCCCACGGCTGTGTGTCGTGCACGCTGAAGGCGGATCTGCTGCCGCTGCTGTGCACCTTGGCCGCGCGTGACTCGGTGCACCGCATCGTGCTCGACCTGGATCCCGCTTTCGAGGCCGAGGCGGTCTGCGCCGGGATCGCCGAGATACCGGTCGCGGGAATCGTCGGCCGGGTGGACGGACCGGCGGCCCGCGATGTGCGCGTGGCCGCGGTGGTGACCGCGATCGACGTGCGCACCTGGCCGGCCGCCGCGACGGGCGACGCGACGCTCGAGGAGCTCGGCTGGGCCTGGGCCGAGGACGACCGCACCGTCGCCCAGCTCGCTGTGGGGCAGGTCGATTTCGCCGATGCGCTCGTGGTGGCGGGCGGTGCGGAGGTGGACCCGGCGGAACACGCCCGGGTGAGCGCAGTACTGTCGCGCCTGGTCCCCTCGGCGCCGGTGCTCTGGCCGGAATCGGCTGCCGCGATCACGCCCGCCGCGATGGACGCGCTGCTGAGCCTGGTTCCGCCGGAATCGCGCCGCGGCCGGAGCTTCGACGCGCACGCCCCGCTGCTGCGTGGCCGGCCACCGCTGGGCCCGGAACACGGGGTGGAGCTGGTGGAGTTCGCCGCGCGGCGGCCCTTCCACCCGGAACGGCTGCACGGCGCCCTGGACATGCTCTTCGACGGTGTGGTGACCGCCCGCGGCCGGATCTGGCTGGCCACACAACCGGATGAAGTGGTGTGGCTGGAATCGGCCGGTGGTGGTCTCCGGATCGGTGGGGCGGGCCGGTGGCTGGCGGCCATGCCGGCCGACGAGCGCGCCACTGTCGATGCGGAACGACTGGCCATGGCCGGGATGCGCTGGGATGAGCGATTCGGCGACCGCGATATCTCGCTGGTCATCCTGGTGCACGACGCCGACCCGAACGAGATCCGGGAGGCGCTGCACTGGGCGCTGGTGGACGACGCCGAACTCTTGCAGGTCGAACGGGCCCCACAACTGGTTGCCCAGTGGCCGGACCCGTTCGGTGAATGGCATACCGACCCCTGTGCGCCGGACGAACCCAGCCCCACCGCCGCCGGTGAGGGGCGGGGAACCGAGACGGGCGAACGTGCCCGGAAGGAGAAATGATGAAACCGGGAATCCACCCCGACTACCGGCCGGTCGTCTTCGAGGACGCGAGTACCGGCACACAGTTCCTCACCCGGTCCACGGCCGGCGCGGACCGGTCGATCATCTGGTCGGATGGCAACACCTATCCGCTGCTGGTCGTCGATGTCACCGCGGATTCGCATCCCTTCTGGACCGGGGCGAACCGCCTGCTGGATACCCAGGGCCGGGTGGAGAAATTCGAGCGCAAGTACGGCAAGCGCGGCGCGCGGGCCCGGAAGGAGAGCTGAGATGGCGGTCCCGAAGCGGCGGATGTCGCGGTCGAATACGCGCAGCCGGCGGGCGAATTGGAAGGCGACGGCACCGGATCTGATTCCGGTGACCGTGGGTGGTGTCGTCCATCGGGTCCCGCGCCGGTTGGTTGCGGCGGTGCGGCGGGGAGTGATCGATCCGGCTGAGCTGAAACGCCGCTGATCTGTCATGCCCCCTAGATATGAATCCGCCTCCGCGGCAGGTCCATCCGGCGCGTTCCGACGGCGAAAAGCACGGTCCGGGCAATCGACCGGCTAGCGGTGAAATATGCTCGACCTGGTAATTTCGCTTGCTGGTCGATAGCCGACCGGTGGACTGCTGGATACCGCGATTACGGACCCGGACACCGCGAACAGCGGAAAAACTTGCCGGAGGTGCTGATTTCGGGACCTGTTCCCGTTATCCTCGTGCGTGAGGGCGGGTCTCCCAGAAATGGGAGACCCGCTCATCGCCACTTCAGGGGGTCTTGCGCACAGTTTCCGGCAGTTCTTTTCGTGCCGGTTCACATTCCGTCGTCAGGGCATGTGCCAGCTCGTCCACCTGCCGGATCAGTGCCAGCGTCAACGCGGCCGGTAGCAGGAGCAGCGACACCGGCCACGGCAGCTGTATCCGATCGGGCTCGCCCGCACCCTCCACGAGATCGGCGACGGTGGCTTCCATTTCGCTGATTTCGACCCGCAGGTCCGATACCTCCGCGCGGAGCGCCCGCACCTGGGCCCACAACTCCCGCAGCAGCGTGTCCTGCTCCCCGGCCACGAGTTCCGTTTCCACCGGCGATCAGCGAGCGGGCTCGGGCAGCGGCCGTGCGCGTTGCGCGAGCGCGGCCGCCGCGGACGGCCGCAGTTCGCGACCGGGGTCGTCGGGTCCGGTGCCATCGCCCGAGCTTCCGCCCGCGGGCCCGTCATCCGGTGTGGTGGCCGAGTTCTCGGGGTTCTTCCGGGCGGGGGTGGATTGTTCGTCGCGGCGCTCCGGCGCCACCAGAACCGCGGTGATCGGCACGGCGAGCGACAACAGCCCGATGACCAGCATCGGGAAGGCGTAACCGAACAACTCCATGCCCTGGGCCGGCTGCGCCTCGGGGTCCGGCCGGAATTCCAGGCTCGCGATACCGGTGAAGTAGAACACCGCCACACCGGCCGCGAACATCACGATCGACCCCACCCGGGCGGCCGGGAAACGGAAACGCTGGAACAGCCAGACACACAGCGACGAGGCGAGTACGGCAATCACCACCGCGATCACGTACAGCCAGACGGTGATCGATACCGAACCCTGGATAGCGGCCGAGGACAACTGCAACCACAGCATGATCCCGAAGCCGACGCCGATGGCCCCGGCCGCGTTCCCCATCCGCTTCACATCGAATTCGCGACCCGCCAGCAGCAATCCGGCGAATACCGCGGCGATGGCGAAGACCAGGGAAAGCGTGAGCTCGGAGATGTCGTAGCGCAGGACCGTACCGGGAACGGAAACACCCAGCAGGGACACCGTGCTGGCCAGCCATACCCCGACCCCGCCGATCGAGACGGCGGCGGCGGCGATCCAGATGGGCCGGAACCGCACCGAACGGCGGCCGTTGACCGCGCATGCCAATCCGACGAACATGCCGACGGCGGAGACCAGTGCGGTCAGCAGAGTGAGCCAGTAGCCCATGGTGAACAGCTCGACGGTAGCGACCGTCTCCGCGGCCAGCAGGTCAACCATGCCGGGCGACTCCCTCGTACTCCTGTGCCTTCAACCGGTTGATCGCGTATTCGGTGACGGCCGCCAGCGCTTGGCGGACCTCTTTGGCATCGCGGGCATCGATATCGACGATCGGCACCCCCTCGCGGACCGACAGTGCCTCCCGAAGTTCGGCCATGGCGAACCGCGGTGCGTTCGGGAAACGGTTCACCGCGATGAGGAACGGCAGGTTGCGCGCCTCGAAGAAATCGACCGCGGCGAAACTGTCCTCCAGCCGGCGGGTATCGATCAGGACCACCGCGCCGATCGCGCCGCGGATCAGGTCGTCCCACATGAACCAGAACCGGCGCTGGCCCGGCGTACCGAACAGGTACAGCGTCAGGTTGCCGGGCAGGATGATCCGCCCGAAGTCCATGGCGACGGTGGTGGTCTGTTTATCCGGGGTATCGTCCAGATTGTCGACGCCGTCGGAGAAGCTGGTGACCATCGCCTCGGTGCGCAGCGGCACGATCTCCGATACTGCGCCGACGAATGTGGTCTTCCCCGCGCCGAAGCCGCCCGCGACCACGATCTTGGTCGACGCGACGCGGGTATCGGATCCCGCCGCGGCACCACCCTCGGTCTTGCTATAGGGCTCGGAGTCCACGCAATGTCCTCTCCATCAGCGACCGGCGCTCGTCGTAGCTCGCCTGCTCGGTCAAAGTCGAATGCACTCGCAGGTTGCCGTCCACAACGAGATCACCGATGACGACGCGGACCATACCGAGCGGGCGATCGAGATGGGCGGCGATTTCGGCGACCGACAGCTGGTGGGTACCGAGCCGAAGGATTTCGGCCCGGATATCACCGGACGGCCAATCGAATTGTGCATGATAGGAGATGGTTTCGATAACCGCCTCCATCGGCAGATCGACCGCCGGTTGGGTGCGGCCCGAGGTCAGGGCATACGGCCGGACCCGTCCGGCCCGCCGCGGGGTACTCGGGGCCGGCGCCGGGCGGAACCGGTAGGCACCGGTATTGAACTGCGCGGATGCGGGATCGCTCTGCTGGGCTCCCGGCCCGAAATTATGGGCACCGGGCCCGTACTCGGGCCCGCCGGTATTGAAATTGGGGGATGCTTGGCCGAATTGGGACATGGTGCTCAGACGGTTGATCGGGCGGTCGCGCTGACCACCGAGCCGACGCGGTCCACAAGTAGTGCCATTTCGTAGCCGATCCGGCCGATATCGTGCTGTTTATTGGCCAGCACGGCGATATGGGATCCGTTGCCGACACTCATCACCAGCAGGTAGCCGCGCTGCATCTCGACGATCGACTGCATCACCTTGCCGCCGTCGAACAACTGGGCGGCACCGGTGGACAGGCTGGCCAGACCGGCGGTGACCGCGGCCAGCTGTTCGGCCCGGTCGGCCGGCAGATGTGGGCTGACCGCCTGCAGCAGCCCGTCCGCGGAGACCAGGACGGCGTGGGAGACACCCGGAACGTCCCGGGTGAATCTGGCGACCAGCCAGTTCAGGTTCTCATCGGTGTCCGTGCTGCCGTTCGAGGTGGTCATGCAAGCCCTCCGTCATTGTGCTGTGCGTCGGCCCGCCCACTGCGGACGCCGCTCAGATGTCTGGTCAGATTGCTCCGGATCTCCTCCGGATTCCGCGGGGCCTCGTCTTCGACGGGGGCGAGCCCGCCGGGCACGAGCTGCGCGCCCGGCCGGCGGATCGGGAGCCCGTTGGCGGTGGTGGAATCCGAACTGGGGCGGGCCGCGTCCTCGGCGGCCAGCCAGCCGGCATCGGCCGGCGACGTCCAGTCCTGGCGCGGCTCGTCCTGTGTGGATGCCGGTTCCACCAGCCACTCCGACACCATGCGCTGGTAGATCGGGGTGGGTGTGGCGGCGCCGACGGGCTGTAGCCGGGTGGATGTGGCCGGGCCGGTGGATGCTTCGTCGAGGCGTTGTTCGGCGCGGCCGAACGGATCCTCGCGTTCCATACCCGGGCGGCGGATCGGTAACCCGGAGCGGGAGGTGATCGATACCGGAGCGTCCTGCGCCGGTTCCGGGCCGGTGTATGCGGATTCGACCGGCGCCGGGAACGATTGGGTCTGATGGGTTTCCGACCACAACCCGGTCGGTGTGTCGTCGGGTTCGGGCTCCTCGACAGGGTCGAACGCCGAGAATGTATCCCGCGTGCCGTTCGCGCCGGGCCGGCCGCTGCCCGCACCTGTCATCGGCGGGAAATCCGCGGCCGGTCGCCGCTGGGGCAATCCGGAGGCGGTCGTGCCGAAACCCGAGGCGCTGGTTGCGGCCCCCGAGGCGGTGGGCACCGGAGCCAGCGGCGGCGCCGGGTCCGGCCGCGACGGCCAGGACTCGTTCTGCGGCAGGCTGGGTACCGGCATCAGCTGTCGCGGCTGGGGCTGTGCCGGCAGCGCGGGGGAGGAGTGCAGCTGCGGCGGTTGCGGTGGCAGCTGAGGTGCGGAGCCGAGGGAGAAATCCGCGGTGAGGGTGGTGGAGTTGTCCGGGCCGGTGTCGGGCGAGACCAGCAGGCCCGGTAGATGCAGGCTGGCGGTGATCCCCGGCTGCTGGGCCATGGTCGACGTACGGCGCAGGCCGACCGTGATCTGATGGCGTTTGGCCAGCCGGCCGACCACGAACAGACCCATCCGGCGCGCGGTCTCGACATTGATCTCACCGCCGGAGGCCAGCCGGGCGTTGGCCGCATGCAGGTCCTCGGTGGCCATTCCCAGACCGCGGTCGGTGATCTCGATCAGGTATCCGCCGTCCACCGCGCGCGAAACCGTCACGGCCACCGGAGTATTGGGGGGCGAGTAGCGCAGCGCGTTATCGATGACCTCCGCGAGCAGATGTTCGATATCGACGGCGGGCTCACCGGCCACGACCCCGTCGGGGACGTGACCGATCTCGACCCGCTGATAATCCTCGACCTGAGATACCGCACTCCACAGCATATCCGAGAGCGGGACGGGCTCGAGCTGACCGCGGCGCAACGCGGTGCCGGCCAGCACGAGCAGGTTGTCGCCGTTACGCCGCATCCGGGTGGCGAGATGGTCGAGCCGGAACAGGTTCTGCAGCCGTCCGGGATTGTCCTCGTCGTGTTCCAGTTCCTCGATGATCCCGAGCTGCTGTTCGACCAGCGATTGGCTGCGCCGGGACAGGGTTTCGAACATATTCCCGATCTGGACCCGGAGACGGGCCTGGTCGGCGGCGAGGTTGAGCGCCTGCTGGTGCATTTCGTCGACCGCGCGGGCCAGCTGGCCGATCTCCTCGGTGCCTTGGACGCCGACCGGTTCGATCTCCGGGGTCTCGGCGCCGCCGCGCACCTGTTCGAGTTCCTCGGGCAGCCGGACATGGGCCACCTCGAGGGCGTCTCGGCGCAACCGGCGCACCGGGATGACCAGGGTCCGGGCCACGGCCAGCGCCAGGGTCAGGCCACCGAGCAGCGCCCCGATCAGCAGCGCGGTTTCGCGTAGCGCGATGTTCTGGGCGGAGATGGTGGCGTGGTGCAGCGCGCCGATGATGGTCGCGGACAGCTGTTCGGCCGTGGCGTCGTAGCCCTGCAGACTGGCGTCCAGTGAATCGCGCGCGGCCGGATCGTTCAGTGCGCCCTGGGTGCCCTGGCTGAAGATGGCCAGCCGGGTCTGGACCGCGTCCAGCAGCGGCCGGATACCGCCGGCCGTATCCGGCAGGAACTGGCCGTACTGCTGGATCATGGTCAGTTCCGCGCCACCGGAGGTGAGGACGCGGGCACGCAGCGCGGGATTGTCCACGGCGCTGGGCGAACTGATCACCAGGCGCTGGGCGGTGAGCGAGCGCCGCGCCGCCTGGACGGCGCTCAGCTGCAAGAAGTAGCGCTGGACGGAAAGGTTGTCGACGGTGGGCGATTGCGCCAGCGCATTACCGACCCGTACCGAGATCTCGTCGGCCTGGTCGCCGAGCATGGCAGGCGAGCCGTTGCCGATACCGCTGCGCATGGTGGAGCCGAGGGTCAGCGCCGAGGACAGTTCGCGGGAGACCGCCGGTGAGATGGCATTGCTGTCCACCGCGCGTTCGAGGACCTGGTGGGCCGAATCGAACCGGGACAGCGCCGCCGTGGTCCGGGACTCGGTATCGGAACCCCGCGCGGTGGCCGTCACCGCCAGGTTTTCGGCCGCGGCGTTGTAATCGACGATCGGCTGGATGACGCGGGATTGTTCGGTCGCGGCTTCGAGCTGCTCCAGGGTGCGCAGCTCGTTGTTGATCCGTAGCACCGCGAACAGGGTGGCCAGGACAACCGGCAACACCAGGACGATGCCGACCTTGCGGGTGACCGACCAGTTGGACAGGCTGAATTGCCACGGTCGCGGGGTTTCCATCCGCCTCTGTCGCCTCCGCATCACGATCGACCTCAATTTGGTGCGTGGCCGTTTCAGTTATGGTTGAATGTCACACCGAACCGACCAGAGGTCTAGTTTTTCCCGCTCGGAACATACCGTGCATGTTAGCCCTGGGCAATCGGGACGTTCAGCCCGTTATACCGCGAATAAAGCGGATGACGAACGGGTTTCGTCGCATATCACAGATCGGTAATGACCGGTTCGGCAATCGGATGTATTCCCAGGTCGGCGCCGCGGCGCGCGAGCCGGCCGGGGCCTCTCAGTAGCCTCTCAGTCGCTGCGGTCAAACTGGTGCAATGCGCATTCTGGTGGTCGACGACGATCGTGCGGTGCGGGAATCGCTGCGCCGTTCACTGACCTTCAACGGCTACACGGTCGATCTGGCGGTGGACGGTATCGACGCCTTGGAGAAGGCGACCGCCGAGCGGCCCGACGCCCTGGTGCTCGACGTCATGATGCCCAGACTGGACGGCCTGGAAGTATGCCGCCGGTTACGCAGTACCGGCGACGACCTGCCGATACTGGTACTCACCGCCCGCGATTCGGTATCCGAACGGGTCGCCGGCCTGGACGCCGGCGCCGACGACTATCTGCCCAAACCGTTCGCGCTCGAAGAGCTGCTCGCCCGGCTGCGGGCACTGCTGCGCCGCCGTGCGCCCGATCCCGGGGAGATCTCGGAAACCATGCGGTTCGCCGATCTCTCCCTGGACCCGGTCACGCGGGAGGTCGCGCGCGCAGACCGGTCCATATCGCTGACCCGCACCGAATTCTCACTGCTGGAAATGCTGATGGCCAATCCGCGCCGGGTACTGACCCGGGGCCGGATCCTCGAGGAGGTATGGGGTTACGACTTCCCGACCTCCGGTAACGCGCTGGAGGTCTATATCGGCTATCTGCGCCGGAAAACCGAGGCCGACGGGGAACCCCGGCTCATCCACACCGTGCGCGGCGTCGGCTACGTGCTGCGCGAAACGCCTCCGTAAGCCCGCGATATGGCACGTACCCCCCGCTCGGCGGCCAAGAAACATACGGTGGCGACGCTCGGCCGGCCCTGGCCGGACGAGCCCCCGCCCATGCGCCCGCCGACCCCGCTGACCCGCACCGTCTCACTGCGGTGGCGCGTCACGTTGCTGGCGGCATCGCTGGTGGCGATCTTCGTGGCGATCACCTCGATCGCGGCCTACGCCATGGTCGCCCGGGCGCTCTACGGTCAGGTCGACGCTCAGCTGCATGCCCGTGCCGCCACCATGATCAGCGGCGATATCGACGATATGGCGTTCCAGTCGCTCGGCCTCGCCACACTGTTCTCCAACGATATCGGGGTCGCGCTGATCTACCCGGTGCCACCGTCGGAGGTGGAGAAACCGGCGAGCATCCCCGTGTACCTGCCGCCGCAGCCCACCACACCGCCCATCGGCACCGAAGAAGTCGCGGTGGCGCAGGGCAAACGGGAATCCTCGCTGCGCACCTACAACAGCCAGCGGGTGCTGGCCGAGCGGATGGACTCCGGCGTCACCCTGGTCATCTCGCAGCGGCTCGAACCCACCCGCGAGGTACTGGACCGGCTGGCCTGGCTGCTCTTCGCCGTCGGCGCCTGCGGGGTCGTGCTCGCGGCCGGTGCCGGCACCACCGTCGGCCGCACCGGGTTGCGCCCGATCGCGCGCCTCACCGCCGCGACCGAGCGAATCGCGCGCACCGATGACCTGACCCCCATCCCGGTCACCGGCGACGACGAACTCGCCCGGCTGACCGAGAGTTTCAACACCATGCTGCGGGCGCTCGCCGAATCCCGGGACCGCCAGCGCCGGCTGGTCGCCGACGCCGGTCACGAACTGCGGACCCCGTTGACCTCGTTGCGCACCAATACAGAATTGCTGATCGCCTCGAGTCGTCCCGATGCCCCGGCGATACCCGAGGAAGATATGGCCGAACTGCGTTCGGATGTGGTGGCGCAGATCGAGGAACTGTCGAACCTGGTGGGCGATCTGGTGGACCTGGCCCGCGAGGACGCACCGGAAACGGTGTACGAGCGGGTCGATCTCGGTGAGGTCACCGAACGCGCCCTGGAACGGGTCCGCCGCCGCGGTGCCGTGGCCTTCGACGCCGAACTTCGGCCCTGGTTCGTCTACGGCCACGAAGCCGCCCTGGAACGGGCGATTCTCAATGTGCTCGACAATGCGGCGAAATGGAGCCCACCCGGTGAACTGGTCCGGGTGCGGATGACCGAAACAGGACGCGGACTGCTGGAACTATCGGTCGCCGACGCGGGCCCGGGGATTCCCCCCGCCGAACGCGAACTGGTCTTCGAGCGCTTCTACCGGACAACGGCGTCTCGGTCCATGCCCGGTTCGGGACTGGGCCTGGCAATCGTGAAACAGGTCGTCACCAAACACGGCGGTACGATTGCCATCGACACCTCCGATCGCGGCGGTGCGCTGATCCAAATCGTATTACCCGGCCAGAGCCAGTAATCTGCGCCCCTTCGACCGTTCCGAACCGCTGGCCCACCGGACGCCCCCCGGACCCCAACCGCAACCGCAACCAACGGCAGCGCCCAGCCCAGCGAGCCCCGGAAAAGACCGCCGCAACCAACGGCGGCGCCGAGCTCAGCGAGCCCCCGGAACAACCCAACGCAACCAACGGCGCCGCCGAGTCTTACGAGGCCCTGAAAGGTTTTGGCCCGTCCCTGCTGTCAGTGCTCGAGGCTCGCGGCGGCGCCCCAATTGCAGCAGCACAGACAGCAAGGACGGGCCCAAAACATTAAGGGCCGCGTAATACAAGGCCGGGCCCGTGGTTTTGTTGGGGTGTTACGGGGGCTCGCAGAGCAAGGCCCCGCC
>NZ_JARWNW010000020.1 GCF_029868325.1 Nocardia carnea | reverse complement strand
CACCCGCCCGGGGGTTTGGCGCGACCCCGGCGTCGGTCAGCCGCACCGCCTGATCGGGCGCGCGCGCCCCGGCGGCGACTACCTGCACGCCCTCTAAATGCTCTAATCGCACAACCCACAGCCACGACAGGTCCTCCCCGTCGGGGACCGAGCGCGTTCAGGCACGGGCCGGCGCCGGTGCAGCCATCGTGGCGACAGCATGCCGGAAATGCCGTGCCCTCCGGCTCGCACGACGATCCGGCAGGCCGGTAACCGTCCCGGCAGCTCCGGCCACCGGTACGGTTGGTCGGCCGTAGCGGCAATACGGCAGAGTGGACCCGTGCAGTTGATACTTGTTCGCCATGCCCAGCCCCTCCGGGTCGACAATGCGGGAGAAGCCGCCGATCCGGGTTTGGCCCCGATCGGCGTGGAGCAGGCCGAACGGGTACCGGCCGCGCTGGATCACCACCGGATCGTCCGGGTGATCAGCAGTCCACAGCGGCGGGCCCGGGAGACCGCGGCACCGACGGCCGCGAAACTCGGCCTCGACGTGGAAATCGTGGACGGTCTCGCCGAGTACGACCGCGAACTACCGTCCTATATCCCGATCGAAGACGCGAAAACGGAATTCCGCGATACCTACGACCGGATCAAGGAAGGCCATCTGCCGCTGCAGATCGATGCCGAGGCGTTCCGCCACCGGGTACGCGATGCGATCACCGATATCGCTTCCACCACGGCCGCGGCCGATACCGTGGTGATCTTCGCCCACGGCGGGGTCATCAACGTGACCCTCCAGGACGTCCTGGGTCTGGCCCGGCCGCTGACCTTCCCCATCGACTACTGCTCGATCACCCGGGTCCTGTTCTCGCGCACCGGTCGCCGCAGTGCGGCGACGGTGAACGAGAACGGCCACGTCTGGGAGTTGCTCCCCCGCAATATCTCGAACGGCTGATCAGGCCATACCCGCGATCCAATTGTGCATCCAGGTCAGCGCGGTCTGGCCGCCACCGACGCGGTAGCTGCCGTAGGCATGGTGTGATTGGGAACGGTAGAACGTTTCGAGTTCCTTGAACCGCTGCTCGTTGGCGCCTTCGGAAAGCTGTGCCTGCAGTGTGGGCACGCCGCCGTATTTCATCAGGTCGTTGACGATCGCCGCGGCCTCGAGCTGGTAGCGCCAGAGGTTGGCCGGGTTGGCATCGGAGCTCTGCGCCAGGAAACCGGCGAAGCGGGTGACGAAATCGTCCTGTGCCGTCGCGCAATAGAGATCGTCGGGAATGCAGACGGTGCGGGTGCGATCGCTGAGCCAGCCGAAGCCCCCGACCCGGGGCCCGGCCGCACCGGCGCCGGGCGCATGCGGGCCGACCTGGATATCGGCGGCGGCCCGGCGTGGATCGGAGATCAGCCCGACGCCGGAAATCCGTTCCGGCCGAATCGGCCCGAGTCCGGTACCGATCTCGGCCGCGAGATCACCTGCGGCGTGCGCACCTTGGCTGTAGCCGACCAGCGCGACATCGGTGTTTCCGCACCGTGCGGTCATATCGGCGATCAAACCGCGCGCATTGTCGACGGCCTCGTTCTTCGATCGGCCGTAGACATCGCCTTCCCAGGGAAACGCGGTGGCCGCGTAGCTCACGTAATCGACCTTCGCGGAGCTCGGTAGCCCGTCGGTCACATCGGCCAGCATGCCCGGTCCGGGGGTTTTCTCGTGACCGGTCTCCCAGGTTCCCGGAATCGCCACCACATAGAGGCTGGGGCACCCGGGCGCGGCCGTTGCCGTCGCTCCCGCGGCAACCAGACCCGACGCGACAGCCGCACACGCGCCCAGCGCTGCGGCAACCCTCTTGAACTGCATACTGCTCCAGTCACCCTGGCCCCGATCGTGGGGCGCTCCCGATTCCGCCGTCGCAAGGTGGACAACCGGCCGACGGCAGCCGATGCGTAACAGGTGAACAACAACTACGCGTCCACAAGTACACGATCGGATCACGATCAGGCGCCGGATCACACCGGGGATAACAATAGAGCCACACCACACCGACCGCCAGCCGAGATCACAAACGTGACCCGGACAAGACAACGGCGCGGGTAAAACCCAAAGGGGGGTACCCCCCCGGGGGGGTTTGGGGGGCAACGAAACGCCGGGCCCCGATCTCCGGGTAGGTACCCGTGCCGGGGTCGCGGCGGGCTTGGTGTCGATATTAGTATTAGACCAAGCGCGTAACAAGCAGATACAGCCCAGGGGACCCAGCGGTTACCGAAAAGGCCGGGGGGCCGCCAAT
>NZ_JARWNW010000019.1 GCF_029868325.1 Nocardia carnea | reverse complement strand
GGGGATCGCCGAACAGCATCCGCACCTGCATTCCATCCTTGGTCCGTTGCCGGATGGTCCGTGCAAAAAGCGGGTCTTCCGCCATGAACAAGCCAGCCAGAACGAGGATATCCAGGCGTTCTGCAGTAGACGACAGGAGCCTGGTCCAAAGGTCGTTAGGGATCGAGTTCCGGTGTGGGTAGACCTTGAGAACCTCCGACTCGCTGATTTCGCTGCGCCGTTCCGGTGCGACGGCGTCGGGCCACAGGTAGTTCTCGGTTTCCCGGACCAATGACGCGAGCGTATGCCGGTGTCGGGGGTAGGGCGTCCGCCCTTTCGTGATCCATCGCTCGACGGTCTTCTCCTCGACACCCACCGCCTCTGCAACGTGCGGGATATCCAGGCCGTGGCGGTGAAGGGCGTCACGGAGGCGGTCGTTCGGCATTGCCACTCCAAGGGACGAGTAGGGACTTCTTAAGTGTATCGAAGACGTCCCTACTCGTCCATCTATGTGGTGAAGCTGGCTGACGATTTCCCGAAAAGTAGGGAATTGCAACGGATTTCCTACTTCAAGGGGAGTGAATGCCCATGTCACCCGAGAACTTTGAGAACGCCAGCGGGAGCGACGCTCGTCGGCTCATCAGCCTGAAAACCGCCGCTGCACTCGTCGACGTTGATGCGAAGACAATTCGCAACTGGATCTCGGCAGGCCACCTTCGGGGGTTTCGGATCAATGGCCACTTGCTCAGGGTGAATCACGCGGAGCTTCTCGCGCTCGTCCAGCCTGTCGGAGCCGATCTGGCCGGTGATATCGCATGAGCACACCAGCGGAACGGGTATTGCAGGCCCGCATCGCCGCCCACGAATCGTGGTCAAAGACACCCGATCGTGCAGCACGTACGGCAAAGGCCCGGGCTGCGATGGCGAGCAAGTTCGACCAGGTCGTCGACCCCGATGGGCTGTTGAGTCCGGAAGAGCGCGCGTACCGGGCAGATCAGGCTCGCAAGGCGCACTACACCCGGTTGGCGCTCAAGTCTGCCAAGTCTCGCCGGCGCCGCCGGGAGAAGAGCCGGAAAGGCGGTGACTTCTGATGCGCACCCGCACATTCGGTATCGCGATCGCAGCGGTTTCGGTCGGCTTTCTGGTGTTGACGACGCCGGAGGTTGTCGGGTTCACGGTCATGCTGCTGGGCGCGATCGCGTTGTGGCGGGTGCGTCCTCGGTCGGGGGTGCGGCGGTGAACGGGCAGTTCAGCGGCCGGGAGCCGCAGGGGCAGGTTGTCACGCATTACGACCGGGTGCGCGGTCATCACGCGTTCCAGAGCATGGCCGGCCCGGAATTCACCGGGACGGGAGCGGTGTTCACGCCGATCCGGGCGCTGCCGGTTGGTGGGCAGTTGATCGCGTGGGCGGTGCTGATCCTGATCGGGATGGGCGGGTGTACCGCGGCGTGGATCGATCAGCAGTCCTATGTGCCGTCTCCCGATATCTGCCGGACCGCGAACGCTGGCGTGCCGGCGGAACCCGCGGGTTCGTGTGTGCCACGTGAGCAGGTCGCGGAGGTGCCTCGATGAATGCCGAGAAGTACAGCGATGAATGGTTCCGCGCGGTGGCCGCTGCTGATCGTGAGGTCGATCGGCTCGACCTGGTGGACGACGTGTTGTTCGACATGTTCCACGCGGCGACGGCGGTCCAGAGCCGGAAGGGGTACCGGGATTGCTCGGCCGAGGAGGCCAAGTACGAGCACTACCGCGGTGTCATCGATTCGGTCTGGGAGGACCGCTACGCGGCAATGGATCGCAAGACCGACGTGCAGTTCGGTCGCGAGTTCACCGAAGCGCAGCAGCGGCGCCGCGAAGAACATCTGCGCGAGCGTGCGCCCCGGCGGGAGCGGTCGCGGTGAGTAAGTATCTCGATCCGCAAGGCCGCCGTCATGGTGGCGTGCCGACTTACCCATGGGGTTTGGGCCCGCAGCATCTGCGGACGTTCCGGCAGTTGCGGGCGGAGGGCAAACGCCCTGGCGGGGAGTGGGAAGCGCAGGTGCTGCGTGGCCGGCGGGGCAGGGACCCGCTCACGGCGTATCTCTACGACGCCGAGAAGGCCAAGCCGAAGCGTGAACCGACTGCGGCGCAGTTGGAGGCGTTGCAGATCGCGCGCTGGATCCGGTCGTCGAACGCTGCGGAGCGCCGGGGGATCGACACCAGTGAGATGCGCGAAGTCATCGACCGAGCCCGCCAGAGTCTGGCTTCCCGCCGCGCTGAGCGAGGCCGGCCGGAGGTCGAGCGCGGGGGAAGGGAGCGAACACGATGAACCACAACCAGGAGATGCCCGCTGCCGGGCGCGAATTGTCGCAGCGTGCGGAGATCGCCGCCGATATGCGGGCGGCGGGGAAGTCCTACCGCGAGATCGCCGATCGGCTGGGGATCACCGCGCGCAAGGTCGAGGCCGTTCTGGGTGAGATCGGCGCACTGCGGGCCAGTGGCCACAGTCAGAGCGAGATCGGCCGGATTGTCGGTTTGCCGCGCACCACGGTCCGGGACTTGTTGCGGTCGAAGACCTCGGTGCAGATGACGGCCCGGAAAACGGCGGCGCTCGCCGGGACCTCGGATATGAGCGGCATGCAGATCGATGTGCTGGCGCAGTTCCTCGGGATGAGCTTGAACCACACCTATGTGCTGGTGGCGGAGTTGGCGCAGGCGAAGCTGATTCACCCGCTCAAGCAGGTGCAGCCGGGCGCGAAATGGGTGTACCCGACCCGGGACACCGCCGCCCAGTACCTGGGGTGGAAGCCGCGGGAGTGGACCCCGCCGCTGATGTACGCCAACCACTACCGGGCAGTGGCACAGGCCCGCATCATGCTCGTCGGCCCGGACCCGGACCGGTGGGTCTCGGAACGGGTGCTGCGCCGCCGCGCCGAACAGCAGGCCGCCGAAGGCCGGGGCCCGGTGGTGCTGTCCTCAGGACTCACCCCCGCCGCCGGCCGCTCGCACGTCCACGATGCCCGGTTCGCGCGTCGGCGCCGGCGCGGTGAGTTCGAGTGGTGGGCGCTGGAAGTCGAGCTGACCCGCAAAACCGTCACCGCGATGGACACCGCCCTGGCAGGCGCGGTCCGGGCCTTGCGTGACTCACACGCCGAGCCGGAGCCGTGTGTCGGGCTGCTGTATCTGTGCCGGTCCGCGTCGGTGATGGACGGCGTGAACGCCGCCGCCGAGCGGTTGCCGGCGGAGTTGTCCGCGCTCGATTTCGAACTTTCGGTCCTGGATTTCGACGACCGCTGGGGCGAATGGCTCGCCAACCAGAAAGCCACACGAGCCCGCAAAGGGCTGCACGTCACCAAGGAAGCGTCATGAGCAATTTCGACTGCACGCCGATCGTCACCCCTGACGATTGCGCCCCCTACGGCGGACCCGCCCCCGAAGCGTCCCCCGCGCCCGCACCCACCCCGGTGGGGGACCCGATCCCGGAAACCAGCCCGATCACCCCGCCGATCGAACAGCTCGGCGATATCGACTTGCCGGACCTGTCGGTGATCACCGATGCCGCCGGCCGGTCCGCTGTGGTGGCAGCGGTAGTGATTGCGGTGCTGATCATGACCGTGGCAGTGGCGGCTCAGCGTCCGGTGGAGCCGCACCGGTTGCGGAACTTCGCCACCGCCGCCCTGCTCTTGCCGCTGTCGTCGGTGGCCGCGGGCGGATCCTGGTCTACCCCGTGGGTCCTGTTGTGGTCCGGCGCCGGCGAGGTCGCGGCCGCGGATTTCACCGGTATCACGCCGATGCTGCTGATCGCCCTGCCCGCGGGGATGCTGGCCGCCACCTATTTCTGGGCGGAGTTCCTGCACAAGAACGCCAGCGTCGGGCAGAAGAGCCTGGCTCGTACCGAGCGGATCGCCGCCGCAATGCAGAAACGTCGCGACCGCGCCGCCGCCCGCACCGCCGCGCACGGTGCCCCGTACACCGCGGGGGCCAACGTGGTGTTGGGTGTGCTGTCCGAGCATGTGAGCGCAGCCCCGCTGGGGGTGTGGCGGTCACTGGCAGCCCGGCATATGCAGTGGCTGACCGTCCCGATGACCGAGGTCGGCCGCCACGTCGCATGGGTGGGCACCACCGGCTCCGGCAAAACCACCGGGCTGGAACGGCATTTCGTCGCCGTCCAAGAAGCGTCGTGGACGGCGTGGCATCGCTGGCGGGATGTGCCCGGGATGAAGGGCAAGCACCCGCGGCCGTTGATGGTGCTGATCGCGTGCAAGGGCGGTGAAGACGACCGCAAGTTCGGCGAGAAGATCCGCCGGATCTCGCTGAAACGCGGCATCGACCCGGACCGGATCGCGATGGTCCTGCCCGGTGGGGACCGCCTCAACATCTGGGATATGCCCGCGCGCGACCTGCGCGGTGTGCTGTCGGACCTGATGGGGTCCGGCCAAGCCTCGACCAGCGAGGGCCAGCACTTCGACGAAATGCGCAAACGCATCGTCTCGCTGGTCGTCGACGCCCCGGCCGGGCCGCCGCGCTCCAGCGACGAATTCTTGGCCCGGCTCAACGAGCAGACCCTGATCGATGCGTGGCACGCTGCGCCGGATGTGGTGCGGCAGGTCAAGGCGCTGCAGGCGGAGAAGGTTCCGCAGCTCGACGACGCCCTGATCAAGATGTCGAACCTGTTCGCGCAGCTCAAGGACCAGGACGGCAACGGGGTGTTCGACGGCGGCCGGGATCTGAACGAGCTGGATGTGTTGTTTGTGACGGTGCCCGGGATGGACAAGGACGCCGCCCGCGCCCAGGTCGCCGCCATTCTGCGGATGGTGATGCAGCGCGCCGGGCGCACCAAAGCCGAAGACCGCCGCGCCGTCTATCTCCTTTTGGACGAGGCCAGTGCGGTCGCGACGGAGCAGGGCTCGATCGGGCTGGTGGAGATCGCCGAACGCGGACGCTCCCAGGGCGTGTCGATCACGTTCTCCGCCCAGTCCAAAGAAGGGCTGGCCGTCGATCCATGGACGTTGTCGCGGTTGCTGTCCTCCTGCGCCGGCGGGCTGCTGCTGGGCTATTCGGAGAACGCCGGGGACCTGTGCAAACACCTCGGATCGATCCGCCGGATGCTGCCGAGTCGGCATCTGATCAAGGGCCAGCGCCACGGCGACGAGGGCCAAACCTCCTATGGGGAGAAGTGGCTGGTCGATCCGGACCGCATCCGGCAGATGGCCACCGGCGACGTCGTCTACGGCAAGGCCGGCCACGCCTGGTACGGGCGCATCGTCCCTGTCGATATCGACGCCCTCAAACCCCTTCCCGGCACCACCGCCCACCCCGACACCGCGCCCGCAACTGCTGCGGCGCCGTCGCCCGCCTGACCCGAAAGGACTCGATTTGCCATGCGTAAGAGCAACTTCGACCACGACGATGACCGCGAACCCGAACGTCGCGGTGACCTCGACGAACTCATGGACATGCTGTCCGACGAGCTGGAGGAGTACCTGACCGCCGCGGCAGCCGCTGGCCAAACCACCGATGACGCCGACGTGGACCAGCGCCCGCCGACACCGGTGAAACCACTTGTCCGGCTGGTGAAGACCACAAAACCGGAACCCGCCGTGCCGGTGGAGGACGACAACCTCGCACCGATCCACCGGCCCGCCCCCGAGGTCCCGGCCGCCACGGGCGGGCGGGTGCCGCGGTGGGTGCGGGTGACGCTGCCCGGCTCCGCGGTTGTGGTCACCCTCACCGCCACCATCGCCGCCGGTCAACCCGGGGTCGTAGCGGTCCCCGTTGCCGCTTATGGAGCGGGGTGGACGGCCTACCTGTGGTGGAACGCAGCCTACCGGCCCCCACTGCGCGAGGTCGCCGCCGCAATTGTCTCCGCCATTGCCCGCACCACCAGTGCCACCGCCCACGGCGCCCGCTCGGTAGTCGGCCGCGCCGACTCCGCGCGCACCCGCCACGAAAACACCCGCACCAACCCGGCCTGACCAGGCCACAACTCGGTGCCGTCGTCGGGGCGGCACCACAACTAGTGAAGGAGGAAACACTATGTCCGATCGCCCTGTGGAGGACGAAATCATGGACGAGGCCCGCCGTTTCGGGCACAGCATGGCGCGGCTGATGCGCATGCACGCCCAGGCCAACGGATGGCTGGAGAAGCGCAAGGTACGCCGCGAGATCAACCTGGAGATGCGCCGGCAGCGCCGCACCGAGCAGGCCGAGCGGGTGCACCACAAGGCGTGGACCGCGCAGATGATCCACCGCTACCAGATCGCCGCCCAAGCCCGGTATGAGCGGTGGACCGACCCGAACACCACCATCGAGCAGCGCCGCCGCGACGATGCGGCCGCGATCCGGCACATCGACGATCTGCGCGAGCGGATCACAGGCAATACCCGGCTGACCGAGGTGGAGCGCGGGATCGCACTGGACTGCCTGGAATCGGCGCGAGTGTGGCCTTACAAGCCGGCCCGCACCCCGGAGATGCTGGCCCGTGCCCCGAAGGTCCGCGGTCTGGACGCGCTGCGGTACCGGGCTCGGCTGGCGCGCGAAACGGAATGGATCCAGCGGCGTCAGTTGGAACGCGCTACCGCTAAGCGCGAACTCAGCGTGACCACTGAGCAGCCAGAATCCGGCCAGCAGCGCCACATCCAGCCGCAGGGCATCGAGCAGAGGGGCGCGCGGCGGGACGAGCCTCAGCATGAGGAGATCCGGCACACCGCGATCGACCGCGGCACGGTTGCCGCCGAGACGGGGCGTGCCCAGGGCGTACCAAGCTCGGCGCAGTTGGCCGAGATCGAGGCCCGAATCAGGAAACTGGCCGACGAGCAGGAAAAGCGGGACCGCAAGATCTCGGTGTTGCAACGCAGTGTGGACGCGATCACCGCCGACCGCGACAACCTGCGGATCGCGCTCGACAGCGCCGAGGCCCGCATCGAACGGTTGCAGAACCTCAACCGCGGACTCTCGGTCGAACGCGACAAGTACCGCGGCGAGCGCGACCAGGCCGTGCAGAAACTTGCCCAGCGCACCCAGCCGCGTGAGCGGTACGGCAGCACCGAGCGGCAGGCAACGCAAAGCGCCGGACGGGGTAACCGGGGGGCGAGCACCGGGGCAGACGCCGAACAGAAGCAGGTGCCGAGCTGGTGGCAGGAAGCCCAGGACCGGGCCTTCGAGGCGATGCAGGCCGCCGCTGACGACCGGACATCTGCCGTCGTCACTGCGAAGGTCCGCGAACTCTCTGCCAGCAACGAGTCCCCGGAAACGATGGGGCGCCGGTTCGAGGACTGGTGGATCAAAGAAGGCGGCCAGCAACAGTACGAGGCCGAACAGCGCACCCGGGCGAGCATCACTGCGCGACGCCCGGATAACGCACTCAGTCCCGAACAGCAAGCCCAGCAACAGGACTACGAGGCCATGCGGACCGCGTTCTACGACGAGCAATCTGCTGCCTCCGAATCGGCACTCCGCAATATCGCTGCTCACGCAAAGACCGATAGAGACCTCTCCGACGGGCCCGCCGTATGGGATCAGTTCGCCACGTGGTGGGCACAGGACGGCGGTCGGGAGCAGTACAGGGCCGAACAGCGTACGCGTGGTGGGGAGAACACCCAGGCCATGCCGCGCGAGCACACCCCGGCCTCACCAGCAACGAACGGACACCGCCCGGCCCGCAACGGCATCGAGCGGAGCCGGTGATGTTGCCCGAGTTCCGAATTCTGGTCACCGGGTCGCGGTCGTGGAACGACAGTAACACCATCCGGGAAGCCTTGGCCGCTTACAAAGGCAGTCGAGCAGTCCTGATCCATGGTGATTCCCGCGGTGCCGACCGGATCGCCGCTGGGATCTGGCAGTCCTGGGGCGGGAAAGTCGAAACCCACCGTGCAGATTGGGACCGCCACGGCAAGAAGGCCGGTCCACTGCGTAACCAACAGATGGTGGCAGCCGGCGCCGATATCTGTTTGGCGTTCAACCAGGCCGAATCTGCGGGCACAGTCCACACGATGCGGTTGGCGCGGGAGGCCGGGATCCAGGTGTGCGAGTACACCGCTCCCGGGATCGAACGCCCATACACTCCGCCCACGCGCCCGCAGGAGAACCAACGTCCCGCCGGCGCCTCCTACCAGGTGATCGTCGAGGCCCTGGAACGCCGCGTCGGGCCGGGGAAGGGGTATCGGTCACCGGAGGCGTGGACGAGGTTCCTGTGCCCGGTGCACGAGGGCGACGGCGGGCATCACAACCCATCGCTTGGGGTCCGCTACGACCCCGGCCAGCACAAAACCATCGTTCGCTGCTTCGCCGCCAACGGCTGCGATGACCGCGAGGTGATGGAACGGATCGGGTTGCGGGTCCGGGATTTGTGGGACAACCTGCCCGAACGCGACCCCAACCAGCGTCACCGGCAGGTACCGACCGCGGCGCAGCGGCCGGTGCGGCCGGTGGAGCTGCCCGCGGTGGAGAAAGCGATTCGGGCGGCGCGGTTCGAGATCATCGGCCCCAAACCGGATCTCGGGGTGGCCACGGGGCCGAAGGAGAACATCGACGCCTACCTGTACAAGCTGCCCGACGGCCGGACCGAGGGTGCGGTGTTGCGGCGGGAAACCCCGCACGAACACGGGAGGGCCAAGGAGTTCACCCAACGCCGCTGGACCGGCCACGAATGGGTCAACACCGGCTTCGCGCCCATCCCATACCGGCTGCCCGAACTGCTCGATGGGATCAAACGCGGACGTGAGATCTATGTCTGCGAGGGCGAGAAGGACGTGGCCCGCGCCGAGCGTGCCGGGTTGGTCGCGACCTGCAACGCGATGGGCGCCGGGTCGTGGAAACCCGAGCATGCCCGCTGGCTCGACGGTGCGGCGCGGGTGTTCGTGGTCGCGGACCGGGACCGGCCCGGCTACCGGCACGCCGCCAAGGTCGCCGACAGCCTGTCGGGGCTGGTGGGGGAGGTGCGGGTGGTCCAGGCCCGCGACGGCAAAGACCTGTCCGACCACTTCGACGCTGGCCACGGCATCGACGACCTCGAACCCGTCCCCTACCTGGACCGTCCTCACACCCAGCGCGAGCAACCCCCACCCGCATCGCGGATGACCGCCCGCGAACGGGCCGCCATGCGCCCCGACGGCTGGGAGCGCATCAAACGACCCACCCGTACCCGCTGACTACACAACCACGGAAGGAACCCACCGATGACCAGTACAGACAACACCCGCCCCAGCACCGAACTGATCCAGCGCCATTGGCCCGCTGACGGCCCCCGCAGCCCTGAGCAGGCGCTCGAAGCCGTCTCCGCAATCGCGCAGCTGTGGCGCTACCTCCTCGGTGCGGTCGACGGCCGCATCCTGCTCAACGACCCGGCGTTCGGCGATGACCTACTCGTCAATCTCGCCAGCTCCACCACCCAGGCCGTTGTGGTTCTCGACAGCCTTGTCGCCGACCTCGCCGAGACCACCAAACACGAGGCACGCACCGGCGCGATGCGCAGCCTCGACAGCGCCGCCTACGCCTACCGAGTCGCGGCCGAAGACCTTGCCCACGCCGCGAACTGGGTCACGGCCGTCCGTAAATCGCTCGCCTGACCACCCGGATATCGACCACAACCAGGAAGGACCACCACGTCATGACCAACAGCCTCAGCACCCGATTCCGCAACGCTGCCCGACCGGCCAGCGCGTTCGGCAAAAACACCCCGCCCGGAACCACCGTCACCGGCCGGATCGCCGCCGCCGAGGACCAGCCGAAACTCAAATTCGGCGGCGCCGCCGGTGAGGTCGAACTCGACCAGGACGGCCGGCCGGTCACCCAGCTGGTGATCACCCTCGACACCGAATCCGGGGCCAAGAACCTCTACGTGTCCTGGCGCATGGAACAGGCCATCGGCATCGCCCTGGCCGACGCCGACGCCGACTTCGAAATCGGCGGAACCCTGTCGGTCACCTTCACCGGTCCCGACCCGGCGTTCCCGAAAGCCCGGCTGTTCACCGCCACCTACACCCCCGCGGGGGCGTGGGCGAAGTAGCCGGATGCGTCGCGGGGACGCACCGCCCCTTCGGTGCGTCCCCGCTGCAGATCTTGCTCACCGCTGACCACCCCGACCGAAACCAGGCCAAGGAAAGGAGCCCGGAGCCATGAGTGACACCACCCAGCTACTGCCCGGCCACCATCCCCATGCACCGGCGCGGACCCTGCACCGCACCGACAATCCACACTCACTGCACAGCCGCGACGCCGTGCACCACGGTGCGCACGACTATGCACCGTCCGCACCGGCCAGTGCACAGGCCCACCCGCGCACGAAAGAGGAGACATCCGCGGTCCGGTTCTTCTGGGCCGAACTCCTCCTCGTCGCAGCCATGTCGATCGCCGGCAACATCATCCACGCCTGGATCAACGCCCCCGAAGGCAAACAGGAAATCGCCGCATTCTTCGCCTCCTTCCCACCCATCGCGCTCCTGGCTGCCACCCACGGGGTGGGGCTGCTGGTGAAGGCCAAGAACGGCGCGAAGTTCGCCTACTGGTCCGTTGTCGCACTTACCGCCGGTATCGCGGTCGTCGCGTTCCGGCTCTCCTTCGACGCGCTCAAGGAGTTGGGCGTCCAGGTCGGGATGAGTGAACACCTGGCGTTCCTGATGCCGATCATCATCGACGGCGCCATCGGCCAAGCCACCATCGCGCTCCTGGTCCTCGCCCGCAGCGATGACAAACCGGTGGTGCGCACCGAACCCGAGCCTGTGCACCGCAGTGCACCGGCGCGCACTGTCGCGGTGCGCGAGGAGTGGACCGAAACCCGCACCACCGACACCCACCTCACCGCCGGGCCCGTCCATCCGGAACTCGACACCGGCCAGCGCACCGCCGCTGCGGAGGCGCCAAATTCGAGCGCATTGGAACTCGACGCCGACAGCAATCCGGCAGCACTGGTGCGCACCGATCGGTGGAAGTCGGTCGCCGAAGCCCTGTGCGAGGCCGATCCAGCCGGCCGCCGTGACCCGGGCAAGGTTGCCGAAATCCTGCGGCTGCGCCACGAACAGAACTGGCCACACGCCCGGATCGCTGAACACGTCGAGCTGTCGTCATCGACCGTCACCCGCACTTTGACCGCCGCCCGCACCTACATCGAGGAGTAAACCCATGCCACGCCTGATGTCCGTATCGCTGACCGAGAACCAGGTCCGTGACCGCAGCAAGACCGTGACCCGCCGTGTCGGCTGGACCATGCTGCGCGCCGGTGACCGGCTCACCCTGTGCCGCAAGGTCATGGGCCGCCGCCGTGGCGAACCACTCGTCCGCATCGTCGACGTCGAGGTCGTCTCGACCCGCCGCGAACCCCTCGACGCGATCACCGTCGACGATGTGACCGCCGAGGGATTCCCGCAGATGACGACCAGCGATTTCGTCGATTTCTTTTGCGCCAGTCATCGCGGTTGCGGGCCGGCCACCGAGATCACCCGGATCGAGTGGCGCTACCTCGACAGCGCCACTCAGCTCCAGTTCGCGACTGCGGAGACCGGCCGATGATCTCTGCCTGACTTGCCCGAACCAGTCTCGAAACCCGCTACCGTTCCGGTGGCGGGTTCTCTATGTTCTAGTTCCGTCAGGTTCGGCCGGAACCAACCCGGTGCTGCTGACGTCAAATTCTGCATGACAACTCTGCGACCGATCCCCGAGTACGAACCATCCGGCCATCCGCACCGGGACACTGGCGATAACCACGATGAAGCGTGGGCCACATGGGCACGCGAGCACAACCGACCCGCTGAACCCCAAGCACCGGACAACTCCGATCCGAAGTAGGCAATAGGGCCGTCAGCCAGGGCTGTCTGGAACCAGCGCCGACAACGGCATCGAGAACGGATAGCGTCCGGGCGCCTCGTCGACGGCCTCGATCACAGCGCGGCCCTCGGTTTCGTCGACCTCATTCACCACGAAGGCGGAACCGCCGGCCTCACCAATCCTCACCACGTCTCCTACCTGGATCATGCCCCGAGCGTAATCGAATGCATGTTCGAATCATGGTCCGATGAGTTCTCCGCGCCCCTACGGCGTGTCGTCGACCCGCCCATACCGGTCCTGGTGGACCTGGGCATCGTGCTCGCCCCCGACGCATCGTTTCGCCGCAACGCGGTGTCACTGCGCACCCGGGCAGCCGGCCTCGATACCACCGCCACCGTGCCCGGACTGCTCCACGCGTGGGCGCGGTCGACCACCGGAGCCTGGATCGGTTGGGTTCGATTCGCCATACCGACCGGCAACCGGCAGGGCTGGGTCGAGACCCGCCAATGGTGCCCCAGGCATGCCCTGACGAAGAACGACGGCGCGTCCCGGCAAGACTGAACCGCCGAATCGGGCGGTACTACGGCGGGACTTTGGCGGGAGTTGGGCGGGGGGGTGGGGGGGGGGTGGGGGTAGAGCCCCCCCCACCCCCCCCCGGAACAAAAAAAAAAACCCCGGGGGGGGGGT
>NZ_JARWNW010000018.1 GCF_029868325.1 Nocardia carnea | reverse complement strand
GGCGGGCCTGCTGGTGGCCGGGGGGGGCGCGCGGGGGGCGGGCTAACACCCCCCCGCGGCGGTTGCACCCCGCCACCCGGGTCGTCCGGGGGGGTGCTATATCCCCCGCGCCCCCGCCGCGGGGGTCCCGGGCGGCGGTGGGCTGGCCCAGCGTGTCGAATCTGTTGCCGGGCAGCAGATCCGGCGCGTGCTGGCGCAAATGTTCGGAAAAGGATGACAGGGCGTACCCCAGATGGAGACGCGAGGGGTCACCTGCAGTCACTGGCCACCTTTCTGCACGTAGGCGCGAACGAAGTCTTCGGCGTTCTCTTCGAGCACATCGTCGATCTCGTCGAGCAGGTCGTCGGTGTCCTCCGCCAGCTTCTCGCGCCGTTCCTGACCGGCGGCGTCTACGCCGTCGACGCCTTCGTCATCGTCGCCGCCCCCGGCGCGTTTGGTCTGCTCTTGTGCCATCGCAGCCGACCTCCTCTGTTTCCACCGACCGGCGCTCGCTCGCACCGGACGAATCGTGAGCAGCCTCGTGTGCTCGTTCTTCAACACTACCCAGCCGGGCCGACACGTAGTCGGATTACGCCCCACCTCGAAGCCGGAACCCCCGCGCGCCGGCCGGGCCCGGCGGTCAGGCGGTGAGCTTCTGCACCAGGTCAGCGGCGGTATCGACGCCGTCGAGCAGATCGCCCACATGAGCTTTCGTCCCACGCCGGGGTTCGAGGGTGGGAATCCGCACGAGCGAATCGCCGCCCAGATCGAAGATCACCGAGTCCCAGCTCGCGGCCGCGATATCGGCACCGAAACGACGCAGGCATTCACCGCGGAAATAGGCCCGGGTATCGGTCGGGGGCTTGGTCATGGCGTCGAGCACCTGCTGTTCGGTGACCAGCCGTTTCATCGAGCCGCGGGCCACGAGCCGGTTGTACAGGCCCTTGTCGAGGCGGACATCGGAATACTGCAGATCCATCAGATGCAGTTTGGGGGCGGCCCAGCCCAAGCCCTCCCGGCTGCGCATCCCCTCCAGCAGGCGCAGTTTGGCCGGCCAGTCGAGCAGGTCGGCGCATTCCATCGGATCGCGTTCGAGCTTGTCCAGGATCATCGACCAGTTGTCGAGGATATCGCGTACGCGCGGGTCGTCATTGCCCTGTTCCTCGACGAATTTGGCGACACGTTCGTGGTAGAGGCGCTGGATCGCCAGTCCGGTGAGTTCGCGGCCGTCGGCGAGGGCGACCTTCGCCTGCAGCGTGGGATCGTGGCTGATCGTGTGCACCGCAGTGACCGGGCGGGCCAGTTGCATATCGGAGAGGTCCGCGCCGGATTCGATCAGGTCGAGTACGAGTGCGGTGGTGCCGACCTTCAGGTATGTCGACATCTCGGCCAGATTGGCGTCGCCGATGATGACATGCAACCGGCGGTACTTGTCGGCGTCGGCGTGCGGTTCGTCGCGGGTGTTGATGATGCCGCGTTTGAGGGTGGTCTCCAGGCCCACCTCGACCTCGATGTAGTCCGACCGCTGCGATAGCTGGAACCCGGCGTTGTCCCCGGACTGCCCCATGCCGACCCGTCCGGATCCGCAGATCACCTGACGGGAGACGAAGAACGGGGTCAGGCCGAGAATGACCGCGTTGAACGGAGTCTCCCGGCTCATCAGGTAGTTCTCGTGGGTGCCGTAGGAGGCACCCTTACCGTCGACGTTGTTCTTGTACAACTGCATCCGGGGCGCACCGGGCACGCTGGAGGCGTGCCGGGCGGCGGCTTCCATCACCCGCTCGCCGGCCTTGTCCCAGATCACCGCGTCCATGGGGTCGGTGACCTCGGGGGCGGAGTATTCGGGATGGGCGTGGTCGACGTAGAGCCGGGCGCCGTTGGTCAGGATCATATTCGCCGCCCCGACCTCATCGGCGTCGATCACCGGCGCGGGGCCGTTCATCCGGCTCAGATCGAAACCGCGGGCGTCGCGCAGCGGTGATTCCACCTCGTAGTCCCACCGGGTGCGCTTGGCGCGGGGCACCCCCTCGGCCGCGGCGTAGGCCAGTACCGCCTGGGTAGAGGTGAGGATCGGGTTGGCCGACGGTTCGGTCGGTGTGGAAATCCCGTACTCGACCTCGATACCGATGATGCGCTGCATGCTATCGAGCGTAGGCGACGATGCGCGTTCGGCAGGCGTTCGGCGCCCGGCCCGCTCCGGCGAATCATCCCCGGAGTCGTACTTATGGCGGATGCCGGATGGTGTCGCTGCGCCCATGCTCGGGATATGACCAGTACCGCAGCCGATTCCGTGCCGACCGGAGCACCGCCGCGCCCCGCCCGGCTGGTGGCGCTCGATGTGCTGCGCGGTATCGCCATTCTCGGCACCCTCGGCACCAATATCTGGATTCTCACCGACCCGGAGGGCATGGTCGGGTATCTGAACCGGCTCGTCACGGCCCCCGAGGACGGCTGGATGTGGGCGGAGAAAGTGCTGCAGCAACTCGCCCAGGGGAAGTTCCTGGGGCTGCTCACCGTGATGTTCGGGATCGGGCTGGCCATCCAGCAGGCCTCGGCCCGGCGGGGTGGCCGGCGCTGGCCCGGTAAGTATCCGTGGCGGGCGGCGCTGCTGTTCCTCGACGGTTTGCTCAATTTCCTGCTGATCGCGGAGTTCGACGTGCTGATGGGATATGCGGTGACCGCCCTGATCGTCGCGTTCCTGCTCGCCCGCAGTCCCCGCGCCCAGGGGCGGTGGCTGATCGGCATGCTGTGCCTGCACCTCACGTTGATCGCGCTGTACGCCCTGAGTCTCACCGCGGCCGGGTCCACGGACGCTTCCGGGGCCGAACCGCTGTCCCCCAACCCCTACGCCGACGGGTCGTTCTGGGATCTGGTGCTGTTCCGGCTCGAGAACGCCGGCCTGTTCCGGTTCGAGGCGGTGCTGATCCTGCCGCTGTCGATCGCGCTCTTCCTCCTCGGTGCCCGGCTGTTCCACGCCGGCGTCTTCGCTCCCGGCGGTGCCCGGTTGCGCCGCCGGCTGCTGGTGCTCGGCTTCGGGGTCGCCGCGCCGGTCGACCTGCTGCTCGGTGTGTTCGGCGGCGGAGACTGGGTGCTGGTGACCCGGTACGCGGTCGCACCGCTGGTATCGCTGGCGATCCTGGCTCTGGTCGCCGAGTTCTACGTACGCCGGCCCGCGACCGGATTCACCGGCCGGCGGTTGTCGGAGATCGGCCGCGCCGCGCTCAGCTGCTACATCCTGCAGAATCTGGTGGCCGCGTTCCTCTGCTACGGCTGGGGCCTCGGGCTGGCCGCGCGGTTCGCGCCGGACGCCCGGGTCGCGTTCACCGTGGCCACCTATCTGGTGGTGGTCCTGGTGATCGCGCTGTTCGCGCATTTCTGGCTGCGCCGGTTCGAGCGTGGGCCGGTGGAATGGCTCTGGCATGCCGGTTACCGGCGGCTCGCCGGGGCATAACCGCTGCAACTAAAATTGCCCGCCAGGAAAGATTGCCTGGTGGGCAATTTTATGGGAGGCTGGAGGCATGGCCGACGAACCACACCCGGGCCTGCGGGAGCGAAAGAAACGCGATACCCGCAAGGCACTCAGCGATGCCGCGCTGGAGCTGATGTTCGAACGAGGCATCGACAATGTGGTCCGGGAGGATATCGCCGAACGCGCCGGAGTATCCGTACGCACCTTCAACAACTACTTCGCCGGAAAATTCGAAGCACTGGCCTACCGGCACATAGAGCGCCTGCGCCGCAGCGCCGCCCTGCTCCTCACCCGCCCGGCCGGCGAACCACTGTGGACCGCGCTGACCGAGGCACTCGTCGAACCCCTGCGCGAAGACGGCGCCGGGGGTCCGCCGACACCCGCGATGCTCGCCGAAACCCGGAAACTGCGGGCTGCACCCGATATGCAGGCCGCCGCGGCGAAAGCGCTCGGCGACGAGCTCATCGTCGCGATCGCGCAGCGCACCGGCACCGAACCCACCGACCTGTACCCCAGACTGGTCGCGGCCACCGTCAACGCCGCTTACCTGGTCGCGCTCGACACCTACTCGCATTCCGACCCCCCGGCCCCGGTCACGACCGTCCTGCGCGAGGTCTTGGCGCAACTGTCCCAGGGGCTCCCGGCACCTTCCGACTGACCTTCCCGGGCCCTCGCACCGGGACCGATCCCACTGGCTGTACCCGGCACCGGCGAAGACCGGCGTCGATGCCGGCCGCGCTCGACACAGCCTGCTCACCCACACCCCCATTCACCCCACACGCATGCCCTCGCACACGCCGACGAGTTGCAGGCGCGTTGCCTGCTGCCCACATTTCGACGCTCGGACCGAGCGGCGAAGTCTCGAACCGAAAAGGAAGTCCGCGCATGTCCGAAAACAGAATCCACGAACCCGAGCACGACGTGATCATCGCCGGCGCCGGCCCGAACGGACTGATGCTGGCCTGTGAACTCGCCCTCGGCGGGATCCGCCCCGTCGTCCTCGACCCGCTGCCCGGACCGAGCGACGAGCCCAAGGCCAACGGGCTCGTCGGCCAGGTGGTACGGCTCCTCGATATGCGCGGGCTGTACCCGGGTTTCGCCGCGGAACTCGCGCGTCTCGGCTTTCCCGCGGAACCCGGGACTCCGGAGCCCGCGCCACGCTACATCTTCGCCGGGATGGCGCTGGAACTCGCCGAGGTACCGGACAATCCTCTCTACGGTCTACCCGTCCCGCAGCCGGTTCTGGTGCGGCTGCTCGCCGACCGCGCCCGCGAACTCGGCGCCGATATCCGGTGGGGCCACGGCCTCGGCGATTTCACCGAGTCCGCCGAGGCAATCACAGCGACGGTAACTCGTTCCGGCGGTGGTAGTTACCGGGCCACAGCGCGGATTCTGGTCGCCGCGGACGGGGGTCGCAGTCCGGTCCGCAAGAAGCTCGGGATCGGTTTCTCCGGGATCACCGCCGGCAACCACATCGGCCGGCTGGGCCACGCCGAGATCCCGGCCGAACTCCGCACGCCCGACGGAGGGCTCGAGATTCCCGGCGCCGGATACTTCCATTTCGGACACAACAGGATCGAAAGCGGCGGTATGTTCGTTTTCGCCGAATTGGTCCCCGGTAAACCGCTGGTGAGCGTGCACGAACACAACGCCGCCCCGGTCGCGCCGGAAACCTCGATGACCTTCGACGAGCTGCGGGACAGCGTTCGCCGCGTCCTCGGCGCGGATCTGCCGATGCGACCGCCGGCAGGCCCGGGTCCACATGCGTTGCGGCGCATCGTCGACCAGAACACCCGTCTGGCCGACCACTACCGGAAGGGCCGGGTCCTGCTGCTCGGCGATGCGGCCCATGTCCATTCGGCCATCGGCGGTCCCGGGCTGAACCTGGGCTTGCAGGATGCCGTCAATCTGGGCTGGAAACTGGCCGCGTACCTGCGCGGAACCGCACCGGACGGGCTGCTCGACACCTACGAGAGCGAACGGCGCCCGGTCGCCGAACGCGTCATCATGCACAGCCTCTCGCAGACAGCGCTGCTGGCACCCGGCCCGGAAGTGACCGCGCTGCGCGAACTTTTCGCCGAGTTGCTCGAAATACCGCAGGTAGCCGGGCATATCGGGCATCTGCTCGCCGGCTCCGATGTGCGCTACGACGTAGGCGACAACCACCCGCTCGCGGGTCGGCTGGTCCCCGATCTCGCGCTGGAGACCGCGGACGGCACGCGGCGGGTCGCCGATCTGCTGCACAACGCCCGCCCGCTGCTACTGGATCTCGGAGCCGGGGTCGCCGCGGCCGGCGACCGCGAGGGCCTCACGGTCGTCACCGCCACCAGCTCCGATACCGGCGCCACCGCGCTGCTGATCCGGCCCGACGGCTATGTCGCGTGGGCCACAGATGATTCCGCCCAGGGACTGCGGCCGGCTCTCGACCGCTGGCTCGGTCCGACGCGACCGGCTCCTCAGCACATCGCTTGACGACACCGGGTCCGGTCGGTCACCAGCGGGCGGGTCACGAACAGGTCCGAGCACCCCGCGGCCGGCCGAATTCCTGCGGAGGGCGGCGGGTTGCGGTTCCACCGCCTACCTGCCGGCGTGGATGCCCGACAACAAGCAGCCGGACGGGGGATCAGGGCGTCAGCGGCTCCCCCGGCGGGCGCGTGCACGGGTCTCGGCATCAGCGACGAGCTCGGATCATGGTGTGGCCGGCGCACCGGTATTCGGGGTCCACGCGGCGGTCCTGGGCATCCCGACCGCTGTCCTGCACTGCGTGGCCGGGCTCGCATCCGGCCCGCTGGGGTGAATTCGCGCACGCCGGACCGCTGTCGAGTTGTCCGACACACTGCGGCGTTCCGGCTGTACTTGCCGCCCGGCTGCCACGATGATCCTGATCGGATACCGGCCGGCCGCACGCCCCGCGGACGGCCGCCCTGATCCGGAGGGAGTACGGGATGCAGCCGAACGGCACCGCCGGCGAATCGGAGACCGGCACCGAGATCGCGGCGCGGGCGGTCGCCGGACCGACCCGGCGCCGAACCGCCGTGCGGGCGTGGCTGGGCCCCATTCTGGTGATCACCGCGCTGATGGGCCTGCTGTCGACCATGTACCTGGGCTATGTGATCGACCCGGAGAAGAATCTGCACGAGTTCCCGATCGCACTGGTGAATCAGGACGACGGTGAAATACGCGACGGCACACCGACCAATATCGGTGACCAGATCACCGGCGCACTCACCGAACAGATTCCGGCGGACAAGATCGACCTGCGGGTGACCGGTATCGCGGAGGCCCAGCGGCTGCTCGGCAACGGTGAGGTCTACGGCGCGATCGTGCTGCCCAGTGACCTGTCGAAGCGGCTGTCCATCCTCGGCGCCGGCTCGGTGGTCCCCGGCGATATCGACCGTCCGGCGATCACCGTGATCACCAACCCCCGCACCGGCACCTACGCCACCCAGATCCTGCAGATCGTGACCGCTCGAGCCCTGACGCAGGTCGACGCGGAGGTCGGTAAGCAGCTCACCGCGACGGTGGAAGCCGAACTGGATTCCGCGCCGGGCGGTGGCACCGAGATCAGCGGCGCCGCCCGCCTCGTCCTGGCCGACCCGATCGAGGTGATCACCGAGCCCTACCGCCCACTGCCGGACGGTACCGGGCAGGGATTGTCAGCGTTCTTCTACACGCTGCTGGTAGTCCTGGCCGGGTTCACCGGCGCCATGATCGTGCACACCATGGTCGATTCGGCGCTCGGTTTCATCCCCACCGAGTACGGCCCCTGGTTCGTCCACCATCCCACCGCGCCACATTCGCGGCTCCGCACACTGCTGCTGAAATGGGGGGTGATCGCGGTGACCGCGCCGATTGTCTCCGGGGTCTTCCTCGGTATCGGACATCTGCTGAATATGCCGATCACCCACGGCCCCGCGCTGTTCCTGTTCAGCACGCTGGCGATCGTGGCGGTCGGGGTGACCGCGCTTTCGGTGCTGGCGACATTCGGCTCGGCCGGGCTGCTGATCAATCTGGTGTTGTTCATCGTTCTCGGCCTGCCCTCCGCCGGGGCCACCATCCCGCTGGAGGCGACCCCGCGGTATATGGCGTGGCTGGCGGCCTTCGAGCCGATGCACCAGATCTATCTCGGTGTCCGGGCGATTCTGTACTTCGACCTCGGCAACGGCCTCGCACGCGGCGTCTGGATGAGTCTGGCCGGACTGGCGATCGGACTCGTCCTGGGCGCGGTCACCACCTTCGTCTACGACCGGAAGGGCCTGGAACGGCGCAGCCGCTGAGCGGCTCGGTGTCACAGCGCTGAGCGGCTCGGTGTCACAGCGCTGAGCGGGACACCGCGCGACACTGCGCAATATCGGTCAAGCAGATCGGTGCGCCGAGCCGACAGACTCTATCCGTGACCACCCGACGTGACCGACTGCGCGAACTACTGGATGCCGTTCTAGACGAGGACAACACCACCCTGGGCCGGATGGCCGCGGGCGTCTACTCCTCACCGTTCCATTTCGCCCGGCAGTTCAGCCGGGGCACCGGCGAATCACCGGTGAGCCTGCGGCGTCGCGTACTGCTGGAACGAGCCTGCTGGCAGCTCGGTGCGGGTGCCACCGTGACCGAGGTGGCCTTCGCCGCCGGCTACGACACCGTGGAGGGTTTCAGCCGGGCGTTCACTCGCGCATTCGGTCATCCGCCGAGTGCGACCCCGCCGCCTACCGGCCGGGCGCCCCGCTGGCTGCCCGCGGCGAACGGGATCCATTTCCATCCCCCCATGTCGCTGTGGGTCGAAGGGGAACCGAAAGGACGGTCCGATATGGATCCGACCGCATTGCTGCTGCACCACGATCTCGACGACACCCGGCTGCTGTTGAAAGCGGCGACCGGGTTGAGCGAGGAACAGTATCGGTGTTCCCGCGCCGGCGCGGCGACCGTACTGCCGTGGGACGGGCCGGAGGAGTCGATCGCCGCGGTACTGGATCATCTGATCCGGACCAAGGAATCGTGGCTCGCCTCGATCGACGGCGCCGATACACCCGAGCACGGCGGCGACGATATCCCCACGCTGCTGGCCCGGCTCGATGATGTGGGCCCGCGCTGGCTGGACACGGTCCGCGAGATCGATCGGCGCGGCGGCTGGGGCGACACCCTGATCGACGCACTGTGCGATCCGCCGGAGAGTTTCGTGCTCGGCAGCGTCGTCGCCCATGTGCTCACCTACTCCGCGTATCGCCGCCAGCAGGTGCGGTACTGGATTCGCGGGGACGCCCCCGCCGACGAGGCCGTCGGCTGGGGCGATCCGATCGAATGGCTACGAAAGCGAGACTGAAATGACCACCCCGCAGACCTCCCCGCGCACCGTCTACAACACCGCGACCAGCCTGGACGGCTATATCGCCACGCCGGATCACTCACTGGACTGGCTGCTGTCGCGGGAAGCCGACGAATCCGGGCCCATGGGTTTCACCGAGTTCCTCGCCGGAGTGGGTGCGATCGTTATGGGCGCCAACACCTACCAGTGGATCCTCGACCACGAGGGCGCGGAGCCGTGGCCCTACGAAGTGCCGTGCTGGGTGTGCACCCATCGTGACTTCCCGGCCCGCACCGACGCCGATATCCGTTTCACCCGTGCGGATATTCCCGAGTTGCACAAGGTGATGACCGAGGTGGCGGACGGTAAGAACCTCTGGGTCGTCGGCGGCGGCGACCTCGCGGGCGCCTTCGCCGACCACGGCCTCTTGGACGAGATCGTCGTCTCCATCGCCCCGGTAACCCTGGGCGCCGGCGCCCCACTGCTGCCCCGCGAACTGGAGTTGCGGGTCACCGAGGTAGCGGCCAACGGCGAATTCGCCTGCGTCCGTTACGAGGTGGTCCGTGAACCGACCGAAACAACCGGGCGCGCAGAAGGTGATAAGGGCGAGCGTGCTGGCCGATAGACCCCGTAGGCCCCGTATCCATCGACTGCCGTGGGGTCGCCGCACCGGCGTCGGCATTTCCCGGGCTCCAACACCTCGATTCCGGGGGCCGCGCCCTGCTAGCCGGAGGAAACGGAAGCCGTCCAGGAGGCGAAGGCCCGCGGATTGCGGGTTTGCAGCAGGACCCGGCCGGGGCCGGTGAAATCGAAGACCAGCCCCTCCCCGGATTTCAGCGATTGCAGCGAGCGCCCGGAAACCGCGCGGCGGATGGTGAACTGCATCGCGAGGTCGTAGGCCACCACATGTCCGGTGTCGATGCCGACCTGCTCGCCGGGCGCCAGATCGAAGACGTCGATGGCGCCGAACACGCCGACCACCACCTCCCCTTGGCCCTCCGCGCGGAGCCCGAAGCCACCTTCACCGCCGAAGAGGTTCGCGAAACCGCCCCACTGACTCTCCACCCGCACCCCGGCCGAATGCGCGATCCAGCCGCCGCGGCTGATGAAGTACGGGCGGTCTGCGGTGATCGGCAGCGCGAGCATGTCACCGGGCAGTGAGGGCGCGACATCCACCCAGCCGCCGTTCGCGGGTGCGGTGAAGGTGGAGACGAAGAACGATTCGCCCGAGAGCACCGAACGTTTGATTCCGGCCAGGATGCCGCCCTCGGCCTTGGCTTCCAGCGTCACTCCGGCCGAATGCGCCACCATGGCGCCGCTTTCCACCCGCACCGGTTCCCCGGCCGCCAGCACACAACGCGCCACGGTGGACGAGGGGTTGTGCCGCAGTTCAACTTTCATGAGCCGACACTACCGCTCCCGTGTGACACCGGCCGATGTTCGGTACGCGACCGCTCCCGAGCGGCCACATGCCGCGTTCACCAAGGCCGGCGCCCGATCCCGCCGACGCTCAGTGGACGATCACTTCCCAGCGCTGCATGGAGAACGGCAGATCACAGCTCGTCCACGACTGCTGCGCGCCGAACGCCGGATTACCCCACCGTTCGTAGCTGCTGAACCAGTTCCACCAGGCCCAGCAGGTCACCCTGACCTGATGCCAGACCGGTCCGCCGCACTGCGAGTACGCGGCGGTACCGGCCACCGGGTTGACCGAACAGAACGGGTCCGGCTGTGCCCCGGCCGTTCCTGCGCCGAGCAGCGAACCGGCCCCGAGCAGTAGCACCGCCGAGGCCGAGACGAACGCTTTCTTGATGACCGACATGACTACCTCCCACCGCGTGGAGCAAGCGGTCGCGCGATCCACGCTGATCCGATCAGGCCCGAAGACCCTTTTCCTATGTGGTTTAGATCACATCGGAACGGATCAGCGTTACACCCCGGCAAACCGGCGTGGGCTCACTCCAGCAACCGCAGGGCATCCTCGTCGCGGGCCACAACCGCACGCCCGCCGGCGGTGACCACGATCGGGCGCTGGATCAGCCGGGGATGTTCGGCGAGGGCGGCGATCCAGCGCTCCCGGTCCGCGGCGGTACGTCCCCAGCCGGACATACCGAGTTCCTTGGCGATGTCCTCCCCGGTCCGGGTGATCTCCCAGGGTTCGGCGCCGAGCCGGTCCAGGACGGCCCGCAGCTCCTCCGCGCTCGGCGGGTCGTCGAGGTACCGGCGCACCGAATACGCCGTGCCGGCCGCGTCCAGATGCGCGAGCGCCGCCCGGCTCTTGGTGCAGCGGGGGTTGTGCCAGATCTCGGTTTCCGGAGTACTCATACCGCGAGCGTAACCGCCACGT
Source organism: Nocardia carnea (assembly GCF_029868325.1). Lineage (GTDB taxonomy): Bacteria > Actinomycetota > Actinomycetes > Mycobacteriales > Mycobacteriaceae > Nocardia > Nocardia carnea_C. The sequence goes on along the minus strand of NZ_JARWNW010000018.1, from coordinate 6,589 downwards.
ACCGCGCGACCTGTGCGTCCGCCGGCCCCTCGCCGGCCAGGCCGGGGTGTCCGGCGGTCACATATGCATCCATTCCGGCCATACCTGCGACCACGCGACCCGCGGCTCAGCGCATTTCCACACCATGACGTCCTTGGTGTTGTCGAGGAAACCGAGCCGCGTATCGACCCAGCCCAGCGGCTCCAGTACGGCGAACTGTGCCCGCAACCGCTCGGGATCGCCGCCCACGCAGACCATGGTGGTCGCGGTTTCCGGCGGCGCGCCGAAGTAGCCGAATCCGCGGGCTGGACTGTGGACGGGCGGTAGCCGGTCGCCCGCCAGCTGGTCGAGCGCTCCCGCCTGCCAATAGCTGCCGGTGATCACGGCGGACTGCTCACGTTCGCGAGATGGTAGTGATTCGTAGGCCGCGACCACGCCGGCGGCCAGTTCCGGCCAGCCGAACTCGCCGTAGAGACCGATCTGCATCGCGGCCGCGGCCTCGCTCTCCGGCGCCGGAATATCCGCGGCCGGCCGCCACGGCGTGGAGTCCAGGACCACCAGCACGGAGACGGCGGTCAGCACTGCCCCGGACCCGAGGAGCAGGCGCCGGCGCAGCGGCGACGATGCCCGGCGAACCAGCTCCGTGGCCGCCACCGCGCCCGCCGCGAACATCGCGGCATACATTCCGGCCACGTAGTACATCCGGCCGCCGGTGACCATGAAGATCACGACGAGCAGGACCGTGGTGACGCCCAGGAAGCGGTACGGCCGCAGCCCCGGGTGCCGCAGCAGGGCCCAGACCCCGTAGCACAGCAGCACCGCGCCCAGCGCCCCCGCGATCAGCACCGCCAAGGGAACGAACCCCACCATGCCGCCCGTGTACTGCTGTTCCTCGCGCACCGCGGCGGTCAGGGCGAGCTGCGGCCAGCCGTGCTCGGCCTGCCACACCAGTGCCGGCACGGAAACGAGCACAGTCATCACCCCGCCCACCCAGAGCAGCGGCCGGCGGAGCAGCTCACGGGGCCCGACGGCGAGCACACCGACGGCCAGCGCCAGCCAGAAGAACGGGATGAGCCATTTGACCTGCATATCGATGGCAGTCACGGCGGCAGCGGCCAGCAGCAACCCGTCACGCCTGGTCCGTACCCAGCGCACGACCAGCCAGGTGATCAGTACCCACAGAGCCGTGTCGAGGGCATTGGTGGACAGATTCTTCGCCTGCAGCAGCAGAAACGGCGAGGTGGCGTAGGCGACGGCGGTGAGGACCTGGGCGCCGCGTCCGCCACCGAATTCGCGGGCGATCTGCGCGCTCACCACAACGGCGAGGACGGCGAGCACGATCGCCGGTAACCGCAGCGCCACCAGCGAGCCCGGCGCGAGTCCGTCCATCAGCCAGGCAAGGAAGGGAAGCACCGGGCCCTGATCGGCATACCCGAACGACAATCGCCGGCCGGCCGCCAGGAAGTACAGTTCGTCGCCGAAATAGCCGTAGCGGGTCGCCGAGAACAACAGCACGAGCGCCGATACGGCGCCCACACCGAGCACCGGGGCCGTGGCGAATGCGGGCAGAGCCGCGGCCCCGTGACGGGACGGATCTGCCATGCGGGTGGTGGTCACAGGATCTCCTGGGGTGTGAATCCGGCCCTCGGAACATATCCGCGTCACACTGTCCCTGCCGTCCCCCTTCCGGACGACCCGGGGTCGGGGATCAGAAGTCGCGATATCCACCCACAGGACTATCGGCCGGGGTACCGGACCGATTGGGCCGCACACGGATCAGGGCCGCGCCCCCGGGGAGCGCGGCCCTGACAGCAGTGCCTTTACAGGTACTGGCCGGTGTTGGATTCGGTATCGATCGCCCGGCTGGCGCTGGCGTTCTTACCGGTGACCAGCGTGCGGATATAAACGATCCGTTCACCCTTCTTCCCCGAGATACGGGCCCAGTCATCGGGATTCGTGGTGTTGGGCAGGTCCTCGTTCTCGGAGAACTCGTCCACGATCGAATCGTAGAGATGCTGGATCCGCAGACCCGGATTCCCGGTGTCCAGAACCGATTTGATGGCGTACTTCTTGGACCGGTCCACGATGTTCTGGATCATGGCGCCGGAGTTGAAGTCCTTGAAGTACAGGACTTCCTTGTCACCGTTGGCGTAGGTGACCTCCAGGAAGCGGTTGTCCTCGCTCTCGGCGTACATCCGGTCGACCACCCGCTCGATCATCGCGCGGATGCAGGCCACCTTGTCGCCGTTGAACTCGGCCAGATCGTCGGCGTGCAGCGGCAGGTACTCGGTGAGGTACTTCGAGAAGATGTCCTGCGCGGATTCGGCATCCGGACGCTCGATCTTGATCTTCACGTCCAGGCGGCCGGGCCGCAGGATCGCGGGATCGATCATATCCTCCCGGTTGGAGGCGCCGATGACGATGACGTTCTCCAGCCCTTCCACACCGTCGATCTCACTGAGCAACTGGGGCACCACGGTGGTCTCCACATCGGAGGAGACACCCGACCCGCGAGTCCGGAAGATCGAGTCCATCTCGTCGAAGAACACGATCACCGGGGTGCCCTCGGAGGCCTTCTCCCGTGCCCGCTGGAAGATGATCCGGATATGACGCTCGGTTTCACCGACGAACTTGTTCAGCAGTTCGGGACCCTTGATGTTCAGGAAGTAGGACTTCGCTTCCTTGGCATCCTCGCCCCGCGCCTCGGCGATCTTCTTGGCCAGCGAATTGGCCACCGCCTTGGCGATCAGCGTCTTACCGCAGCCCGGCGGGCCGTACAGCAGGACCCCCTTGGGCGGCCGCAATGCGTACTCGCGGAACAGATCCTTGTGCAGGAACGGCAGCTCCACGGCATCGCGGATCTGCTCGATCTGCCGGCCCAGACCGCCGATATCGTTGTAGCCGACATCGGGCACCTCTTCGAGGACCAGATCCTCGACCTCGGCCTTGGGGATGCGCTCGAAGGCGAACCCGGCCTTGGTATCGACCAGCAGGGAATCCCCCGGCCGCAGCTTGCGGATCGGGGAATCCGGATCGCCCAGATCGTCGGCCTCGGCGAGTTGGGACAGCGGCCCGGACAGCCACACCACCCGCTCCTCGTCGGCATGCCCGACGACCAGGGCGCGGCGGCCCCCGTCGAGGACTTCGCGCAGGGTGCCGATCTCACCGATGGAATCGAACGTGCCCGCCTCCACGACCGTCAGCGCCTCGTTCAGCCGGACGGTCTGGCCGTAGGCGAGGGTGGACGTATCGATGTTCGGCGAGCACGTCAGGCGCATCTTGCGGCCGGAGGTGAACACGTCGACGGTCTGATCCTCGTAGACACCGATCAGAATCCCGTAACCGCTGGGCGGCTGACCGAGCCGGTCGACCTCCTCACGCAACGCGACGAGTTGCTGCCGCGCTTCCTTCAGGGTATCCATCAGCTTGGTGTTGCGAATGGTCAGCGAATCGATACGGGCTTCCAATTCCCGTGAGCGATCCGGTGAGTCGGCGAGTTGCCTCCGGAGTGCAGCCGCTTCGGCGCGTACTGCCTCGAGTTCTCTCCAGGCCGCCGAATCCGAATTCTCGATGGGGCTCATGTGCTGCTCCTCCCAGTCCCGGTCTATCAACGCTACCGGGCGCGACCCGTTTGCGCTGTCCGACATGATTTCGTGGTGATCACATCTGGCCCGCGACCATCATGCTGGTCAGACCATGTTAGCCTGCCCTAACCCTCGATCGGTGGGGTTCCCCACCGACTAGCCGAAAGGTTGCCAGCTATGCACCTTCCCGCACGGACATTGCGGCTGTCCCGCGTCGCGGTGGCGACGGCCGCGGCCGGCGCACTGGCGCTGGGACTGACTGCCTGCGGATCCGACGACGACACCGGCACCACTGCAACCTCGAGCGTCGCGGTCACCACCAGCGCGCCGGCGCATGACCACGGCGACGACCCCGAGCACGGCGATTCCGCGGACGCACCCACCGCGCAGAGCCTACAGTCCATCCTCGAACAGATCACAAATCCGGACGTCACCGTGGACGAGAAGGTGAACCTCATCGTCGACGGCGAGAACCGGCGCGGTCAGCTGGAGCAGCTCAACGCCGCCCTGCAGAACTACCGCGGGCTCAGCTACACGGTCGCCGATATCACCGTGGACGGCGATACGGCCACCGGCCAGACCACCATCACCAGCCCGCGGGGCGGTAGCGCGCCGCCCACGCCGGTGACCTGGGAGGAGGACGACGGCACCTGGAAGTTGTCCGACGACGGAGCCTGCCTGCTGTTCGGCTTCGCACAGCTTCCCTGCGCACCGGCGTAACCACGACAACGAGGCGGGCCGCGGTGGACCTTCCACCGCGGCCCGCCTCGTTTCCGCACCGCCCCCCGGTACCGCTCAGCCCTTGGACGGGCGCCGCTGCGGCTTCGGGGTGACCACACCTTCGGCCAGCCGCCGAGCGCTCACCAGGAAGGCCGTATGGCCCTGCATCCGGTGCTCGGGCCGCACCGCCAGACCCACCACGTGCCAGCCGCGCACCATCGATTCCCACGACCGCGGTTCGGTCCAGCACTGCTGTTCGCGTAGCGCTTCCACGATCCGCGACAGCTGCGTCACGGTCGCGACGTAGACCATCAGCACCCCGCCGGGCACCAGGGCCTGTGATACGGCCGGCAGGGCGTCCCACGGGGCCAGCATGTCCAGGATCACCCGGTCCACCGGGTCTCCCGCGTAGTCGGCCACATCGGCGACGGTCAGCTCCCAGTTCGCCGGCCGCTCCCCGAAGAACCGTTCCACGTTCCGGACGGCGTGCTCGGCGTGGTCCTCCCGGATCTCATAGGACACCACCGACCCCTCGGGTCCCGCCGCACGCAGCAACGAGCAGGTCAGCGCACCGGAACCGGCACCCGCCTCGAGCACCCGGGCACCCGGGAAGATATCCCCCTCGTGCACGATCTGGGCGGCGTCCTTCGGATAGATCACCGCCGCCCCGCGCGGCATGGACATCACATAGTCGGTGAGCAGCGGACGCAGAGCCAGGTACGGGGTGCCGTTGTTGGAGTGGGCGAGCGTGCCCTCCTCGGCGCCGATCAGGTCGTCGTGGGCGATGGCGCCACGGTGGGTGTGGAACTGCTTTCCCGGCTCCAGCAGCACCGTGTACAGCCTGCCCTTGGCATCGGTCAGCTGCACCCGGTCGCCGACGACGAATGGCCCGGTCCGTCTGGCCGTCATGAATCTCCGTTCCCGCGATGTCCGCGTATTCGCGCGGCACCGTGTCGGTGCCGACGGATAGCCTGCCAGGTATGTCAGCGCCCCCGAGCACACCCCCGGCGAGTCCCGATCCCGAGGCGCCGCCCCGGCCTGCGCGGCCCGCGCTGTCGCCCTCGCGCGCAGCCGATTTCAAACAATGCCCGCTCAAGTATCGGCTGCGGGCGATCGACCGGATCCCCGAGCCACCCACCCGGCAGGCGGTACGCGGCACCGTGGTCCACGCGGTGCTCGAGGATCTGTACGCCCTACCGGCCGCCGAACGCGAACCCGAGCGGGCGGCGGCGCTGGCGGGTCCCGCGTGGGAGCGCGTGGTCGCGGCCGAACCGGAGGCGGCGCGGCTGGTCGCCGGCGAGGACGAGTTGGAGAAGTTCCTCGGCGAGGTCCGCGCGCTCGTGCGCGCCTACTACCGTCTGGAGGATCCGCGCCGCTTCGAACCGCAATCCTGTGAGACCCGGCTCGAGGTCGAGCTCGCCGACGGCGCCCCGCTGCGCGGTTTCGTGGACCGGATCGATGTGGCGCCCACCGGGGAACTGCGGGTGGTGGATTACAAGACCGGCCGGGTTCCGGGCCCGAACCAGGAGACACGGGCCCTGTTCCAGCTCAAGTTCTACGGCCTGATGCTGCTCCGCCTGCGCGGTGTGGTCCCGGCTCAGTTGCGCCTGGTGTATCTCGCCGGCGCGCAGCTGCTCACCTACACGCCGGAGGAAGAGGAACTCCTCCGCTTCGAACGCACCCTCATGGCCCTGTGGGAAGCAGTGTCCACGGCCGCCGACACCGGAGATTTTCCGCCGAATCCGGGTTGGCTGTGTGATTACTGCGCCTACAAAAAACTTTGCCCGGCGTTCGACGGAACCCCGCCCCCCTATCCCGGCCGGCCCGCCGTCGGCGAATCCGCCGCCGAGACCTTCGCCGAATCGGTATCGGACTGAGTCCTTTCGGTGCCGCCGCGGCCTACCCCGAAAGGGCACCCCGCCGGTCGGCGCCGCATTCAGCGAGGCATCCGAAGACAAGGCAGGCATCCGAACACATGCCGATACCGACGTAACCAACGGCTGCCACTGCCGTTCGACGGCCGAGACACCAGTGTTGCGTGCCCCGTCATCACTGTCTTACGCACCCAGCGATACCGCCGAGACCATCACTGCCCAACGCACCCAGCGGCACCGCCGAATCCAGCGAGGCCCTGAAAGGTTTCGGCCCGTGGCAGGCTGTGAGGAGCCCGCCAGAGCCCGTTTAGGCCCGACTGTTCAAGAAACGATGGCGGTCCCAAAGGGGCACTGCATCACCACTGTTCAGGTGTTCAGCGTAGACCTCGGCCGGGCTGCGGTATCCGTGAATTCTGCGGGGCCGATGGTTGA
>NZ_JARWNW010000017.1 GCF_029868325.1 Nocardia carnea | reverse complement strand
GATGCAGGCCACGATCGTGCGGGCGTGCGGTTTGCCGGCGATACCCACCAGGTTCCGGACCGTGGAGCTCGAGGTGAACAGGACCGCGTCGAAACCGCCGGTCTTGATCATCTCGCGGGTCTCCGCGGGCGGCGGGGAGGCGCGCGCCGAGCAGAACTCAGGTGTAGCCGGGTCTACTTCGCGTCGAGCAGATCGATCACGAAGACGAGGGTCTTACCGGAGAGCGGATGACCCCCGCCGGCGGGACCGTAGGCCAGTTCCGGCGGGATGGTGAGCTGGCGGCGGCCGCCGACCTTCATCCCGGGGATGCCGTCCTGCCAGCCCTGGATCAGGCCGCGCAATGGGAAGGACAGCGATTCGCCGCGGCTCCACGACGAATCGAATTCCTCGCCGGTATCGAATTCCACGCCGACGTAGTGCACTTCTACGGTGCCACCGGGCACCGCTTCCGGACCGTCACCCACGGTGATGTCCTTGATGACCAGTTCGCTGGGCGGCGGGCCCGCCTGGAATTCGATTTCCGGTTTGCTCATGCCTTGAATCCCCTTCGATTCAATCGGTTCAGCGGTTGGTGATCTCGGAGTAGTCCCGTGCACCATAACCGGTGTAGATCTGCCGCGGGCGGCCGATCTTGATGGCTTCGCTGTGCATTTCCCGCCAGTGCGCGATCCAGCCCGGCAGCCGGCCCATGGCGAACAGCACGGTGAACATACGGGTCGGGAAGCCCATGGCCTTGTAGATGACGCCGGTGTAGAAGTCGACATTCGGGTACAGCTTGCGCTCGACGAAGTAATCGTCGGTGAGCGCGGCCTCTTCCAGGGCCTGGGCGATATCGAACAGCGGATCGCTGCCGAGTTTGCTGAGGATGGTGTCGGCGTGCTTCTTGGCGATCGCGGCGCGCGGGTCGTAGTTGCGGTAGACCCGGTGCCCGAAGCCCATCAGCTTCACACCGTCTTCCTTGTTCTTGACCTTGCGGATGAACTCCTTGACGTCGCCGCCGGCGGCCAGGATATCGTCCAGCATTTCCAGCACCGCCTGGTTGGCGCCGCCGTGCAGCGGGCCCCACAGCGCGTTGATACCGCCGGATACCGAGGTGAAAAGGTTGGCGTCGGAGGAGCCGACCAGCCGGACCGTGGAGGTGGAGCAGTTCTGCTCGTGGTCGGCATGCAGGATCAGCAGCATATCCAGGGCGTTGGCGATCTCCGGGTCGACCTGGTAGGGCTCGGCCGGGAAACCGAAGGTCATCCGCAGGAAGTTCTCCACCAGCGACAGCGAGTTGTCCGGGTAGAGGAACGGCTGGCCCACCGACTTCTTGTACGAGTACGCGGCGATGGTCGGCAGTTTGGCCAGCAGCCGGATGGTGGACAGCTCGACCTGTTCGGGGTCGCGGGGATCCAGCGAATCCTGGTAGTACGCGGACAGCGCGTTGACCGCCGAGGAGAGCACCGGCATGGGGTGCGCGTTACGGGGGAAGCCGTCGAAGAAGCGCTTCAGATCCTCGTGCAGCAGGGTGTGCCGGCGGATCTTGTCGGTGAAATCCTCCAGCTGGTCCTGGGTGGGGAGTTCGCCGTAGATGAGCAGGTAGCTGACCTCGATGAAGGTCGAGTTATCGGCCAGCTGTTCGATCGGGTACCCGCGGTAGCGCAGAATGCCCTGTTCACCGTCGATATAGGTGATCGCCGATTTGGTCGACGCGGTATTGACGAACCCGGGGTCATAGGTCGTATATCCCGTGCTCGCCAGCAGCTTGCCGAGATCGATACCGTCGTTTCCTTCGGCGGCCTGGGCGATCGTCATGGGGTACTCGCCACCCGGATAGGTCAGAACCGGTTTGGCGTCATTGATGTGATTCTCCGGCACGGAAGGTTCCCTCTCAGGCTGTGACCATCGGCATCGCATGCGGTCGGCACGCGGTGCGTTATCGGTAGACGCTAGTCCTTGCTCCGTCGGGACCGGCGGGGAGGGTACCTGCGCGGCGATCTCACAATCGGCCCGCGCGGGTGTGCGTTTCGGCCTGCCGGATTCCGGCCGACACCGCTGTGACCGGCCGGATTACGAACCTGCGCCGCCGTGTTGCGATCTCACTGCAACACTCTGCGCCGCGGTGGATGGACCGCCGCGGCGCCGGGCAGCAATACGGTACCCACGCCACCGGAATCGAAACCGTGCGGAATATCACCGAAAGGCCTGCGCACAGGGTGTAACGGGCCGCGACTGCGGGCGATCGGCCACGTCACGGCTGCAGACGCTGCACCGACATCCCGGTTGCGCCGACACGGACGAGGATCCGGTTGTGCAGGCGACCGCGCCGGCCCTGCCAGAACTCTGCCTCGTCGGGTCGCAGCAGATAACCGCCCCAATGCGGAGGCACGGGAATCTCGGCGGCGGTGGCGAAGCGGGCCGTGGCCCGGACCAATCGCCGATCGAGCTCTTCGCGCGAATCGACCGGCTGCGACTGCGCCGACGCCCACGCACCCAGCTGCGATTCGCGTGGTCGCGACCGCCAATACTCTTCGGTGGTTGCGGCCGGCACCCGCTCCACCCGGCCGCGGAGATGCACCTGACGGGCGAGTTGCGGCCACAGGAAGGTCGCCGATGCGTACGGCACCGCGGCCAGCTGCGCACCTTTGGCCGAGTCGTAATTCGTATAGAAGATGACGCCGTCGGGCGAGAGCCCTTTACAGAGGACCGTGCGTGTCACCGGCCGGGCAACGGGCCCCGCCGAATCGACCGTGCCGAGCACCATGGCGTTGGGTTCGGCGATACCGGCCGCGGTGGCCTGGTCGATCCACTGCCGCACCAGCGGCTCCCAGCCGCCGGCCACCGAGTTCTCGTCGAGTTCGGTATCGCGCACACCGAGCAGCGGCCCCTGTTCCGGTGAACGCGGGTGGGCCGCACCGTATTCGGCGCGCATCGCGGCGAGAGAGGCGCCGGATTCCTCCACATCGGACATGGGCCAGACGTTACTCCGGAGTAGCAAAGCGCTAGAGTTCTGGTGAAAGGAGAGTCGCGTATGACCACCAATTCCGGCAGTTCGGGGGCCGGCCAGGTCCCGGACGATTTCGTCAGCGGCCTCGAGGGGGTGGTCGCGTTCACCACCGATATCGCCGAACCCGATAAAGACGGCGGCGCGCTGCGCTACCGCGGCGTGGACATCGAGGATCTGGTCACCAACCGGGTCACCTTCGGCGATGTCTGGGCGCTGCTGGTGGACGGCGAATTCGGGCACGGCCTGCCCCCGGCCGAACCATTCCCGCTGCCGGTGCACACCGGCGATGTCCGGGTGGATGTACAGGCCGGCCTGGCCATGCTCGCGCCCATCTGGGGATATCAGCCGCTGCTGGATATCGACGAGGCGACCGCCCGGGAGAACCTGGCCCGCGCGTCGGTGATGGCTCTGTCCTATGTCGCGCAATCCGCGCGCGGTATCTACCAGCCCGCGGTACCGCAGCGCCGGATCGACGAATGCACCACGGTCACCGAACGGTTCATGACGCGCTGGAAGGGTGATCCGGATCCGCGGCACACCGAGGCCATCGACGCCTACTGGGTATCGGCCGCCGAACACGGGATGAACGCCTCCACCTTCACCGCCCGCGTCATCGCCTCCACCGGCGCCGACGTCGCGGCGTCGCTCTCGGGCGCCATCGGCGCGATGTCCGGCCCGCTGCACGGCGGCGCCCCGGCCCGCGTGCTGCCGATGATCGAGGAAGTCGAGCGCAGCGGCGACGCACGTGCGCTGGTCAAAGGCATCCTCGACCGCAAAGAAAAGCTCATGGGCTTCGGCCACCGGGTCTACCGCGCCGAAGATCCGCGCGCCCGGGTGCTGCGCGATACCGCTCGGCGCCTGGCCGCCCCGCGCTTCGAAGTGGCGGCCGCCCTCGAACAGGCGGCGCTGGCCGAACTCCGCGAACGCCGCCCCGACCGCGCCATCGAAACCAATGTCGAATTCTGGGCGGCCGTCATCCTCGATTTCGCCGAGGTCCCGGCCCATATGATGCCGGCGATGTTCACCTGCGGCCGGACCGCGGGCTGGTGCGCGCACATCATGGAACAGAAGAAACTCGGCAAACTGGTCCGTCCCGCCGCCATCTACACCGGTCCGGGCCCCCGTGCCCCGCAGGACGTTGCGGGCTGGGACAGCGTCGCCGGGTAGTCCGGAAAGTCCCGCCCCTCAGCCGATGCGCGATGCCACCGAATTGGTGGCCGCGCCGCGTTACCTAGCGGGTGGACCCGAACGCTCCGGACCAATCGGTGCCGGACGGTCGCGACCCGCAGAGCTCGGCCCAGGCCCTCCGTCAGCAGCTCCGCTGGGCCCGCTGGTTGCGCCGGCCAGGTGCAACCTACGCGCGACTTCCCGGACCGGGCGTCGCCGACGGCCCAGCGAGTCCGGTGCGCGCAGCCGACGTGGGAGCAGGCCGGAAAGGCTTCGTCAGACGCAGTCCGGGTCGGCCTCCCAGTCGATCGCGACCGAGTCGCCGCTGTCGACCGTGAAGAACGCGACCCGGAGTTTCGCGCCCAGGTCCAGGTGTTCTATCGCGGACAGGGGCACCGGTTGGACCACCCGCACATACCAGGGGTCCGGCTCGTCCCAGGCACGTAACTCCAGGTCCAGGCGCATCACCGGATCGTCGCAGCCGCAGTAGTCGACTGCGACGGGGTTCACCGCGAGTACGGTCGCGGTGGCCCGGCGGCCGTCGGCCAGGATTTTCGCCAGCGCGGCCCGGCCCGGGTCGGCCTCGCCGGGGGGATACAGCACCATGCGGTCGCGGTCGTGCGGGTCCACCCGGCAGCACACCAGATCGCCGGGCCGCATCCGGTCCAGTTCGGCGCCGGATACCCGCTGCCGGACCTGGGCCTCGTAAGGCGCCAGCCCCGGCAGCCGGACACGGACCCGGAATGTATAGCCGGGTTCACGCCGCCTGGTCCCGGCTGCCAGCACGGTGGCCGATCCGGCCGTGCCGTAGGTCAGCAGTTCCCGGCGATCGGCGCCGCTGGGCGCCTCACCGCGCCGGCGGAAACGCCGCGGCAGCAGGCCGCGCAGCCACCCTCCCGGCGCCGGTGGACCCGGTTCCGCGCCGTGACCACCGCCACGGCCCTCATCGGATCGATCTCCGGCAGCGCCCCTCGACGACCGCATGCTCATACCCATTCACGTTAGCCGGAGTGTGGTACGCGGCACAGCAACGGCGCGGTTACGCTGTTGGCCATGACCAGTGCGTTCCCGACCATCCCCGATGAGCTCAAGCCCACCGACGGTCGTTTCGGTTGCGGCCCGTCCAAGGTCCGCCCGGAGCAGCTGCAGTCCCTGGTGGAGGTGGGTGCCTCGGTGTTCGGCACCAGCCACCGGCAGAAACCGGTCAAGGATGTGGTCGCCCGCGTGCGGTCCGGGTTGCGGGAGCTGTTCTCGCTGCCCGAGGGCTACGAGGTCGTCCTCGGCAACGGCGGCACCACGGCTTTCTGGGATGCCGCCGCGTTCGGCCTGGTTCGCGAGCGCTCCCTGCATCTGACCTACGGCGAATTCAGCTCGAAGTTCGCCAGTGTCACGAAGAACAATCCGTTCCTCGGCGATCCGATCGTCGTATCGGCCGATCCGGGTAGCGCACCGGCGCCGGTCGCCGATCCGGCTGCCGACCTCATCGCCTGGGCGCATAACGAAACCTCCACCGGTGTCTCGGTTCCGGTGCAGCGGCCGGCGGGGTCGGACAACGCACTCGTCGCCATCGACGCGACCTCCGGCGCGGGCGGGTTGCCGGTGAATATCACCGATGCCGATATCTACTATTTCGCGCCGCAGAAATGCTTCGCCGCCGATGGCGGGCTGTGGATCGCGCTGATGAGCCCCGCCGCGCTGGCACGGGTGCAGGAGATCAAGGATTCCGGGCGCTGGACCCCCGATTTCCTTTCGCTGCCGATCGCGATCGAGAACAGCCTCAAGGACCAGACCTACAACACCCCGGCACTGGCCACCCTGCTCATGTTTGCCGATCAAATCGACTGGCTGAACCGCAACGGCGGCCTGGACTGGGCGGTGAAGCGAACGCTGGATTCTTCCTCCCGGTTGTACGCCTGGGCGGAGGCCAGCGAATACGCAACGCCCTTCGTCACCGATCCGGCACACCGCTCCCAGGTGGTCGGCACCATCGACTTCGCCGATTCGGTGGACGCCGCCGCGGTCGCCAAGACGCTGCGGGCCAATGGGATCGTCGATACCGAGCCGTACCGGAAACTGGGCCGCAATCAGTTGCGTATCGGTATGTTCCCGGCCATCGATCCGGAGGACGTGGCTCAACTCACCCGCTGCGTCGACTGGGTGGTCGAAAAACTCGGCTGACCCCAGATCACCTGCGAATTCGGGCCCGTCGCGCGTGTTGCGCGGGGGGCCCCCCGCCGTGGCATCCCGCTGAACCCGAAAAGGCGTGATACACCAGGGGATATAGCAGATTTGCCGGAGGGGACGGGCACGGGGGAAAATTCGGGGCCGCGGGGCTTGGCCCACGCATACCAGAAGT
>NZ_JARWNW010000016.1 GCF_029868325.1 Nocardia carnea | reverse complement strand
GCCTTCATCTGTTTCTTGAAGGCGCGGACCTCGAGCAGTGTCTCCCCGTCGACGATATCGGCCGCCGAACGGCGCGATCCCGGCTCGGCGTAGTCGCCGGGCGCCCCCACCCCCCCCGCCCGCCCCCCGCCCGACTCCCCCCCCCGCCTTGCTTCGTTTAACTCTATTTTTTGCCGCCGCCGCCCCCCCCCCCGCCGCGGGGCCGGGGCCCTATTAACCCCTGGTCTTCACTCCTCCGCTCCTCCGCTTCGCTCCCCCGCTCCGTCGCTCCAGACCAGGGGCGGGCCCCGGCCATGTAGGCCGGCCACCGGGAAGCGGTTACAGAGCGGAAGCCCTGGGCCTGCGGGCGGGGACATACCGGGGACAGGGGAATGGTTCTGTGCTGTCTCTGGATTGCCGACACCGCCTCTGGTCCCAGGGCTTCCGATCCGTACTGCTGGTTGGGCTACTCCTTGTCCGCGGTCTCCGCGGTGACTTCCCCGGCGGTCTCTTCGACGACCTCGTCGTCGGCAGGCTTGGGGCTGCCGAACATCTCCTCGGTATCGACGGTGTTGCCCTCCGAGTCGGTGACGGTCACCTTGCCGACGACCTCCGCCAGCGCTTTGCCGCGGCGAACATCGGCGAAGACCGCGCCCAGCTGGCCGGCCTGCTGCACCTGCTGGATGAACTGCTCCGGCGCCATCCCGTAGCGCTGGGCCTGGAACAGGATGCGCTCGGTGAGCTCCTCCTGCCCGACCTGGGTGCCCTCGGCCTCGGCGACGGCGTCCAGCAGCAGCTGGGTCTTCACCGACTTCTCGGCGGCTTCCTTGGTATCGGCGTCGAACTCCTCGCGGCTGGAGCCCTGGGCTTCCAGCGCCGCGGCGAACTTCTCCTCGTCGTGGTCGAAACCGTGCACGGCGTCGTGCTCGACGGCGTCGATCTCGGCCTTGACCACGGCCTCCGGCAGCGGCACCTCGACGGTCTCGAGGAGCTTCTCCAGCACCTGGTCGCGGATATCGCCGGCCTGCTGCACCTTCTTGTTCCGCTCGACGCGGGTGCGCAGATCGGCCTTCAGCTCGTCGATGGTGTCGAATTCGCTGGCCAGCTGGGCGAATTCGTCATCGGCCTCGGGCAGTTCGCGTTCCTTGACCGATCCGAGGGTCACGGTGATGGCGGCTTCCTTACCGGCGTGGTCACCGGCGACCAGCGTGGAGGTGAACTCCTTGGACTCACCTTCCGACATCCCGACCAGGGTGTCGTCCAGTCCCTCGATCAGCTGACCCGAACCGACCTCGTGCGACAGCCCGGTGGTCGCCGCCTCCGGGACTTCCTCGCCGTCCACGGTGGCCGACAGATCGATGGAGACGAAATCGCCGTCCTGCACCGCACGGTCGACACCCACCAGGGTCCCGAAACGCTGGCGCAGCGACTGCAGTTGCTCGTCGATATCGGCATCGGTGATCTCGATGGCATCGACGGTGACGGCGATGCTGCTGTAGTCCTCGGGCAGCACGATCTCCGGGCGGACGTCGACCTCGGCGGTGAACGCCAGCTCCTCGCCGTCCTCGATCTTCGTGATCTCGATCTCGGGCTGCCCGATGACCTTCACCTCGGAGGTGGTCACGGCCTCGCTGTAGCGGCCGGGCAGCGCATCGTTGACCACCTGCTCCAGCACCGCGCCGCGACCCAGGCGCGCCTCGAGCAGCTTGGCCGGTGCCTTGCCCGGACGGAAGCCGGGAATGCGCACCTGTTTGGCCAGGGCCTTGTAGGCGCGATCGAAGTCCGGCTTCAGCTCCTCGAAGGGCACCTCGACATTGATCCGGACCCGGGTCGGGCTCAGCTGCTCGACGGTGCTCTTCACGGACATGCTCCTTGTTCTCGTCGGTTCGTCTTGACCTCGGCCCGGCACGTGTTCCGTACCGGTACGCGGTGATGGCGCGTGGTCTGGCGACAGCACGCGGGTACGCGCCGCCGGCGTACCGTCCGGAACGGCGAGCACCTGCGGTTTCACGCGCCCGGGATACGCATCCCGACCAGGGTAGTTGACCGGGTCGGGTGGGCTGCACGCCGGGAGGCGGTTGGCGGCCTCCCGGCGGCGGGCGGGTGGATCACACCGGCGCCCACCAGCACAGCTCAGTCCTGGGGCACCGCCACGGCGTCGGTGACGAAGACCAGTGTCTCGTTCGGCGCCACCCCGTTGCCCCCGGCGCCGTACCCCAGATCCGGCGGGATGATCAGCAGCCGGCGGGCACCCTGCTGGACGCCTTCGAGCCCCTGCTCCCAGCCGGGGATGACCATGCCGGAGCCGAGAGTCAGCTCGAAGGGTTCACCGCGATCGAACGACGAATCCAGCTTCTGCTTGTCCGACCAGGTGACCAGGGAGTAGTTCATGGTCAGCTGGTCGCCGGCGGCCGCAGCGGGCCCCGAGCCGGGAACCAGATCCTTCACGACGAGCTGTTTCGGCGGATCGCAATCGTCAGGG
Organism: Nocardia carnea; assembly: GCF_029868325.1. Lineage (GTDB taxonomy): Bacteria > Actinomycetota > Actinomycetes > Mycobacteriales > Mycobacteriaceae > Nocardia > Nocardia carnea_C. The sequence continues at coordinate 7,638 of NZ_JARWNW010000016.1, read as the reverse complement.
ATGGTGATCTCGGGGACCTCACCGAAACCGCCGGTGACCCCGATGTCCTCGGCCGTGCATTCGCGGCCCTTCGATGCGGTGGGCGCCCCCTGCGCGGACGCGCTGCGCGGAGCGGACGCCGCGGTCGTGGAGGTCGCGGTGGTCTCGGAAGCGTCGTCCGAACCGCACCCGGTGAGCCCGAACGCGGCCGCCCCCACGGCGGCGACGGCGATGATCCTGCCGAATATCTGCATCCGCCGAGCTTATGGTGCGGTGCCGGCGTGGGGTCGCCGCCCCTCGGGCTCCGGGTGCGCCGCCCCTCTCCACGGTCTGGCCGCGCCCGGGCCGTAGCAGCGAATCGCAGCGCATATCACCACCGGTACGCGGCACGCAGCCGAGGCCGCGCGCACGACGGACCGGCCGGCGCCGGGTACATCGAGCCTTCGTGACCGGCCGCACGGGCGCTCCGCAGGCGGGACCTATCGGCTCACACAGTCCATTCGCGGCCGGGCAGGCGCGAATGCGCTACTACGCCGTGACAGTGTTCGGCGCCCCCTCGGTTATCGACCGGTTCGGTGGGTATGCCGCGGGTGAAACGGACAGAACTCGTTACTGCGGCGCCCGCACGCGAGAACCGGCCCGAGCGCGGCACACCTCCAGCTATCGTTGGGGGCGTCCGCACCGGCGTGCGGAGTGCCCGGCGCGACCACGACCTCCAGGAGGTTCGGCGTATGACGCAGTTGGCAAGTGCAGGTGGGGATACCGCTGCCGACAATCTGGGCGGCGACGGGGGTGAATCGATCGCACCCCGTCCTTATGTCCTGTCCGCGACGGCGCGGGGCCCGCTCGATGCGGACGAGCTGGAGACCCTGGACGCGTGGTGGCGGGCCGCCAATTATCTGTCGGTCGGGCAGATCTATCTGATGGCGAATCCACTGGTACGCGAACCGCTGGCACCCGAACATGTGAAACCGCGGCTGCTCGGCCATTTCGGTACCGTGCCCGGCCTGAATCTGGTGTGGGTGCACGCAAACCGGGCGATTCTGGCGCGCGACCTGGACGCGGTGTTCGTGGCCGGGCCCGGGCACGGCGGGCCGGGCCCGAATGCGTGTGCATGGCTGGAAGGCACCTATTCGGAGCTCTACAGTCATGTTCCGCGTGATGCGGAGGGGATGCGGGCATTGTTCGCGCAGTTCTCCTTTCCCGGCGGGGTGCCCAGCCATTGCGCGCCCGAGACTCCCGGTTCGTTCCACGAGGGTGGAGAGCTGGGCTATTCGCTGCTGCACGCATACGGTGCCGCCCTGGACAACCCGCATCTGACGGTGTTCTGTGTGATAGGTGACGGGGAGGCCGAAACCGGGCCACTGGCGGGCAGCTGGCATGCGAACAAATTCCTGAACCCAGCCCGCGACGGCGCGGTACTGCCGATTCTGGCGCTGAACGAATACAAGATCGCCAACCCGACCCTGCTGGCCCGGATCCCGGAGGACGAACTCTGTTCGCTGCTGCGGGGCAACGGGTACGAGCCGCTGATCGTCGCCGGCCGCGACCCCGCGCAGGTCCATCAGGATCTGGCCGCGGCCATGGACGCCTGCCTGGAGCGGATCGCGCAGATCCAGCGCGCCGCCCGCGACGGGACCGATACCACCCGCCCGCACTGGCCGATGATCGTGCTGCGGACCCCCAAGGGCTGGACCGGGCCGCCGCAGGTCGACGGGGAACCGGTGGAGGGCACCTTCCGCGCGCATCAGGTGCCGTTGCCCGCGGCCCGCCAGAACGCCGGGCACCGGGCGGTGCTCGAACAGTGGCTGCGGTCCTATCGGCCGGAGGAGCTGTTCGACGAGGCCGGCGCCCCGGTCTCGGAGTTGCGCCGGATGGTTCCGGTGGGGGCGAAACGGATGAGTGCGAGCCCGGTGGCCAACGGCGGCGAACTGGTCCGTGATCTGCGACTGCCCGACTGGCGCGAGTACGCGGTGGATGTTTCCGAACCCGGACGTTCCGGCCACGAGGCGACCCGCGTACTGGGCGGCTGGCTCCGCGCCGTCACGGAACTCAATCCCGACAACTTCCTCACCTTCGCTCCCGACGAACTGGCCAGCAACCGGTTGCAGGACATTCTCACGGTCACCGGCCGTAACTGGCAGGCCGAGATCGGCCCCGACGATGTGAAACTCGACCGCACCGGCCGGGTCATCGAAGTGCTGTCGGAACATATGTGCCAGGGCCTGCTGGAGGGGTATCTGCTGACCGGCCGGCACGGCGTCTTCACCTGCTACGAGGCCTTCGTCCATATCGTCGACGCGATGTTCAACCAGCACGCCAAATGGCTCGACGCCAGCGCCGAGGTGCCGTGGCGGCGGCCGCTGGCGAGCCTGAACTATCTGCTGTCCTCGCATGTCTGGCGGCAGGATCACAACGGTTTCACCCATCAGGATCCCGGGTTCCTCGATGTGGTGCTGAACAAGAAACCCGAGATCGTGCGGGTGTATCTGCCACCGGACGCCAATACGCTGCTCTCGGTGTACGACCACTGCCTGCGCTCGCGGCACTACGTGAACGTGGTGGTGGCGGGTAAACAGCCGCAGCCGGATTGGCTTTCGGCCACCGACGCCGCGCTGCACTGTGCCCGCGGTATCGGGATCTGGGAATGGGCAGGCAACCGCGACGAACCGGCCACCACCCCGGATGTGGTGCTGGCCTGCGCCGGCGACGTCCCGACCTTGGAAACCCTTGCCGCGGCCTCGATCCTGCGCGAAAAACTGCCCTGGTTACGAGTGCGGGTGGTGAACGTGGTGGATCTGATGCGCCTGCTGCCCACCGAGGAACACCCGCACGGCCTACCCGACAGCGAGTTCGACACCCTGTTCACCCGGGACTCCCCCGTAATCTTCGCCTTCCACGGCTACCCGTGGCTGATCCACCGGCTCACCTATCGCCGCACCAATCACTCCGGCCTGCACGTGCGGGGTTACAAGGAACAGGGCACCACCACAACCCCCTTCGACATGGTCATGCTCAACGATCTCGACCGCTATCACCTGGTGATGGATGTGATCGACCGGGTACCGGCGCTACGGCAGCAGGCCGCGGGGTTGCGGCAGGACATGGTGGACGCCCGGCTGCGGGCCCGGACCTGGACCCGGCAACACGGCGAGGACATCCCCGAGGTCGCGGACTGGCGCTGGCCCGGGTGAACCGGTACCGACCGGGTAGAACCGGCGTCGGCCCGGAGAAACTGCCTTGCCGCACCGGTGTGACTCGGCAACGATCGCAGCATGCTGTTGACGATCACCTGCACATCGGTTGCGGGCAGTGCCACGCCCGCAACCGATCTCGGGTTCCTGCTGCACAAGAACCCGGACCGGGTGCAGGAATTCGGATTGTCCTACGGCACCGCGCATGTGCTCTACCCGCAGGCCATCGCCGAGCGCTGCACCGCGGCACTGTTGCTGGAAGTGGACCCGGTACGCCTGGTCCGTGGCCGGGCCAAGGGGCCGCAGGCCTTCGCGCTCGGCCAGTACGTGAACGACCGGCCCTACGCCGCATCCTCGCTGCTGTCGGTGGCGATCGGCACCGTCTTCCGCAGCGCCCTGCGCGGTGAGTGCGCACAGCGCCCGGAACTGGCCCGCACCCCCTTGCCGCTGCGACTGGAACTCCCGGCACTCGGCTGCCGGGGCGGCCCCGAACTCGCCGAACGGATCTTCGCCCCGCTCGGCTGGTCGGTGGACGCCACACCCCTGCCACTCGATCCGGCCTTCCCGGAGTGGGGTGATTCGGCACATCTGCGTCTCGTATTGACCGGAACGGTGCGACTGGCCGACGCACTCAACCACCTCTACGTGCTGCTGCCCGTCCTCGACGGCACCAAGCACTACTGGCTCGACAACGACGAGGTCGACAAATTGCTCCGCGCGGGCGGAACCTGGCTGGCCGCTCACCCGGAGCGCGGCTGGATCACCCGCCGCTACCTGGCCCGGCGCGAATCGCTGGTCCGCACAGCCCTGGCCCGGCTGGCCGAACTGGACAACTCCGAACCCGAGGAACTCGGCGCCGTCGATGAAGCGATCCAGGCGGACGAGACCACGGCCGCGCGGGTGAACGGTGACACCCCCACAGTTTCGCTGGCGGTGCAGCGGCGGGCGGCGGTGGTTGCCGCGCTGCGAGAGGCCGGGGCGGCCCGGGTGCTCGACCTCGGGTGCGGTGAAGGCGCCTTGCTGCGGGATCTGCTCGGCGACAGCTCTTTCCAAGAGATCATGGGCGTGGATGTCTCCACCCGTGCGCTGTCGATCGCTCGCCGCCGGTTGCGGCTCGATCGGCTGCCGGACATGGTCGCGCGCAGGCTGACCCTGCGACAGGGGTCACTCACCTATACCGACAGCGCGCTGCGCGAGTTCGACGCCGCCGTGCTGATGGAGGTCGTCGAACATATCGATCCGCCGCGGCTGCCCGCGGTCGAATACGTCGTGTTCGGGGCTGCGGCGCCGCAGGCGGTGCTGGTGACCACGCCCAATGCCGAATACAACGTGCGGTACGACGGTCTGCCGGCGGGCGCGTTCCGGCACAGCGACCATCGTTTCGAGTGGAGCCGGGCGGAGTTCCGGTCCTGGGCGCAGCGGGTCGCCGGACACTACGGCTACGGGGTCCGGTTCGCACCGATCGGCAGCCCCGATCCCGAGGTCGGTCCGCCCACCCAGCTCGCGGTGTTCAGCCGCAACGCAACAGAAGGAGCCGCGCAGTGACCGATCTCGCCGTACCGGATCTGTGCCTGGTGGTGCTCATCGGTTGCACCGGATCGGGAAAATCGACCTTCGCCCGCACGCATTTCCCGCCGACGTCGGTGATCTCCTCCGATATCTGCCGCGGGCTGGTGAGCGACGACGAGAACGACCAGTCGGCGACACCGGAGGCGTTCGCACTGCTGCACCATATCGTCGGGGTGCGGTTGCGGCGCGGGCTGCGGACCGTGGTCGATGCCACCAATGTGCAGCCGGGCGCCCGCAAGGAACTCGTCGCGCTCGCCCGGAACCACGATGTGCTGCCGGTGGCGATCGTGCTGGACGTACCGGATTCGGTCTGCCTGGAACGGAACGCGCGGCGGCCGGACCGCGCCGCATTGGGCGCCCATGTCGTGCACCGCCAGCAGCGCGAGCTGCGGCGCGGGTTGCGCGGGCTGGAACGCGAAGGATTCCGGCGGGTACACACGCTGCGCGGCGCCGAGGAGATCGCCGCGGCACGGATCGTGGACGAACGCCTGTGGAACGACCGCCGCGACCTCACCGGCCCCTTCGATGTGATCGGCGATATCCACGGCTGCCGGGCGGAGCTGGAAACCCTGCTCGCCACACTCGGCTACCGGATCGATCGGGATACGGCGGGCCGGGCGGTGGGCGCCTGCCACCCGGGCGGCCGGACCGCGGTTTTCGTCGGCGATCTGGTCGATCGTGGTCCCGATACGCCGGGTGTGCTGCGGTTGGTGATGGGAATGGTCACCGCCGGTGACGCGCTGTGCGTCACCGGTAACCACGAGAACAAACTCGTCCGCGCTCTGTCCGGGCGGAAGGTGAAACCGACCCATGGACTGGCCGAATCGCTGGCTCAGCTCGCAGAGACCGACGACGAATTCCGGGCGGCTGCACTCGACTTCTGCCGGGGGCTGATCAGCCACTACGTACTCGACGGCGGCCGGCTCGTCGTGGCCCACGCCGGCCTGAAGCAGGAATATCACGGCCGGTCTTCCGGACGTGTCCGGTCGTTCGCCATGTACGGCGAGACCACCGGCGAAACCGACGAGTTCGGCCTGCCGGTGCGCTACCCCTGGGCCGAGGAGTACCGCGGCCGGGCGACCGTGCTGTACGGCCACACGCCGGTCGCCGATCTGCGCTGGGTGAACAACACGCTGTGCCTGGACACCGGCGTGGTCTTCGGTGGGCAGCTGTCGGCGTTGCGGTACCCGGAGCGGCAGACGGTTTCGGTACCGGCCGAGCAGGTCTGGTACGAACCGGTCCGCCCGCTGGCGCCGGTGGGCGGCGGCCCGTCCACCGATGGGCCCGCGCACCGTGATCCCGGCATCCTCGATCTCGACGATGTGCTCGGCCGCCGCGTGGTCGAAACCCGCCACCACGGGCGGGTCGGGGTCCAGGAGGAGAATGCGAGTGCGGCGCTCGAGGTGATGAGCAGGTTCGCCGTGGACCCGCGCTGGCTGGTCTATCTGCCGCCGACCATGGCGCCGTGCGCGACCTCCGAATTGCCGGGCTACCTCGAGCATCCGGCCCAGGCATTCGAGTACTTCCGCGACGCGGGCGTGGCGCGGGTGGTGTGCGAGGAGAAACATATGGGGTCGCGGGCGGTGGTGCTGGTGGCTCGCTCCCCGGAAGCCGCCGCCGAAAGATTCGGCGTAGCGCACGGCACCGGCATGATCTACACCCGCACGGGACGGCCGTTCTTCGACGAGCCCGACCGGACCGAAGCCCTGCTGGCCCGGATCCAGGTGGCGGCCGAAAGCGCCGGACTGTTCGACGAGCTGCGCACCGGCTGGCTCCTGCTCGATACCGAGATCATGCCGTGGTCGGCGAAGGCACAACAGCTGCTGCGCAATCAGTACGCGGCGGTCGGCGCCGCGGCGCGGGCTTCGGCCGAAACGGCCACTCAGGTGCTGGCGGCGGTGGCGGCCCGGGGCCAGGACACCGGTGACCTGCAGGCCCGGATGGCCGGCCGGTCCGCCGATATCGCGGCCTTCACCCGCGCCTACGGTCGCTACTGCTGGCCCGTCGACGGGCTCGACGGGTTGCGGGTGGCGCCGTTCGGACTGCTGGCCGGTGAACGTGCGAATTACGCCGTGCGCGATCATCACTGGCAACTGGATCTACTCGACCGGCTGGTCGCCGCGGACCCGGAGCTGCTGTCGGCCACTCGGCGGATGACCGTCGACCTCACCGATCCCGGCAGCGAGGCGGCCGCCACCGCGTGGTGGCTGGCGCTGACCGGCGACGGCGGTGAGGGCATGGTGGTGAAACCGGTGGACGCCCTGGTGCACGCGGCGCAGAAGTCGCGCGGACCAGCGGCACGCACAACGGCGGGCACGGTCGGTTCGGCCACTGTGGGGGCCACGACCGACGCAGGCCCGACGGGCAACGCGGACAGGGTCGCGGCTCGCGAGGAAGACGTAAGTGCCGGCGAACAGCTGGGCGGTGGACTGCTCGGGGAAGGTGCGATTGTGACGGGAAACCGTGACAGCCGCGTCCCGGTGGGCCGACTCGTGCAGCCGGGTGTCAAGTGTCGCGGACCGGAATATCTCCGGATCATCTACGGCCCGGAGTATCTGCGACCGGAGAACCTGCAACGCCTGCGGTCCCGCGGGCTGGGCCGGAAACGGGCGCTGGCATTGCGTGAGTACGCATTGGGCCTGGAGGCGCTGGACCGTCTCGCGTCCGGGGAACCGCTGTGGCGATTTTCTTTACCAGTCCGTGGGTGCGAGCGATGATCATGGTCGTCTTCAGTTCCATAGGGCGGTATAGAACATCTCCGGCAAATCGTCGTTGGTGGGTCCGTTGTTCTATGTACCGCTGTTTAACGGTACGGTACACGAGTGTGTGAATATGCGCGCTGTGATTTCCCTTGGGTGGGAAGGGGACGTGCCGGGGTCGTCGTGTTGCTGCCGAC
>NZ_JARWNW010000015.1 GCF_029868325.1 Nocardia carnea | reverse complement strand
GGACGAAGTGGCCGCGACGCTCACCGTCGGTCGCGCCCAGTACGAGCACAGGGTCGCCGTGACCCCCACGGCCCCCGCCGAACAAGCCCAGGCCCAGGACAAGGCCGCGGGGGCGGCGCCCCCCCGGCCCACCCCGGATTCTTAGCCCTGGCGCTGCTGGCGGGGGGCTTTGCCCCCCGCCGCCAGCTCCTGCTCCCGCGTCACCTTCCGCAGCCCGGCGACGGCTTCGGGCCGGAAGGGGCCGAGGTTGGCGCGTATCCACTCCCTGGCGCGCAGCCGGAAGCTTTCGACATCCTCACGCACGCTCGGCTCGTCCGGCTGGAGCGCCGGTGCTGCGTGGTTCTCCGCAACTGTCTCCGGGTCCGGTGCGGGCCGTCCCTCCTGTTCGATCAACCGGTCGGCAAGACTGCGGCGGTGTTCGGCCGGTGTGCCGTTCAGCGTGCGGTTCACGGTGGCGCGGCGCAGGAACACATGCAGGTCGTGCTCGAACGTCAACCCGATTCCGCCGTGCAGCTGCACGCAGTCCTGCAACAGCTCCGGCCCGTAATGACCGATGAACGCCTGCGCCACCGCCACCAGCTCACCCGAATCCGCCCGGCGTTCATCGACCGCCGCGGCGGCGCTGTCGGCAATCGCGTGCGCCGCCTCGAGCCACGATTTCAGGTCGGCGATCCGGTGTTTGAGCGCCTGATACGACGCCAGCGGCCGCCCGAACGAATACCGGTCCGTCATCCAGTCCAGCGCCATCTCGAAACCGGTCTGCATCGCACCGACGGTTTCCGCACACTGCACGGCCACCGCGACCTCGGACTGCCACGCCACCTGCTGTGCCGCCGTCCCGAACTCACCCACCAGAGCACTCCGCGGAACCCGGACATTGTCGAAGGTGACCGCCGAGAACCGGCGCGTGAGGTCGGGCGAGCGCAACGAGGTGACGGTGACTCCCGCACTCTCCGCCGGGACCAGAACCTGGCCGACCGCACCGTCACACCGTCCGGTGACCAGCAGGTGGCTCGCCACCCCGGCGGACTCGACAGGTCGTTTACCGCCGTTGAGCACCAGCTCGGTCCCGTCGACACGTATGTCGAGCCCGGCCCCGTGCCGCCATCCGGGTTCGGCATGACACCAGGACGCGAGAGACTCTCCCGACAACAGTTCCGCCAGAACCTCCGGATGCGAACCACTCTCGGCCAGTGCGGCAGCAACCATATTCGCCGACACCAACGGCCCCGGCGCGGCATACCGCCCGAACTCGTAGGCGACCAGCGTCAGATCTACAACGGGCCGCCCGCTGATCGGACCACCCCCGTCCTGCTCCCCCACCAGCAGCGACGTCCACCCGAGCCCGGCCCCACCCCGCCAATAGTCGGCCGCAAACCCGTCCTGGTCGTGCCGCAACCCGCGCAGCCGATCCCGCGGCACCCGCGTAGCCAGGTATTTCCCGGTGGTCGAGCGGAAGAACTCCTGCTCATCGGAGATATCGAACAGCATGGGTCGGCTCGCTTCTCTATGGGTCGGGAAGCCGGATCACACCGCCGCGTCGGCGCCGGAAACAGCATTTTCTCATTTGATAATGCCACTCTCTTGTTAGTCAAACTAGACTTCTCGACGCCTGCGGCCATGCATCACGTACACATGACGACACGGCAAGTCCTCGGCCACGAGCGGTGCGTCACCCCAAGCAGCAGACATCAGGGATTCGACACCGACGCAAGTGGCCCGCGCTCCGACCAGGGCGCGGGCCACTCGCATACAGGCGATCAGAGTCGGCGGAAAGTCCCTCGGCTCACGGCGTGGGTGCCTCGTTGCCGAATCCGACGAGGGTTCGCGGAGCTGGTGGCGATTGCCCTGGTGCGGACGTCTGAGGACCGCGCTCCACCAGGCGGCACCGCGCTGTCCTGGGCCGGATCCAGGGCCGGGCATTCGCGGTGGTGTGGCCGGCGGCCGGTGCCCGTAGGTCAGGCAGTGTTGCGGTTCTCTTCCCGAAGCATCCACGCCTGTTTTTCCAAGGCTTCGATGATCTGATGCAGGAGGTCTGCGGTGGTCGGGTCCTCCCGGTCGACGACTGCGTGGACGGTGCGGGCGGTGTGCGCGCATCCGCTCGGCGATGGTGTCGACGTACTCGCGGGCGCCGTCGGCGATTTCGTCCAGCTGGAGGTGGAGGTCGCGGAAGTTGCGGCCGACGATGTTCCATGGTGGTGGCCATGTCCGAAGGCCCTTCTCTTGGGTGCCGGATGTGTCTTGGATGGCAGCTGTCCGGCGTGCCGCCGAAGCGGCAGCACACCGGACAGCGGGACGGGACGCGCCCGGGAGGGTCAGCCTGTGATGTGCTGCCGGACGGCGTCCGCGATCGGTGTCGAGCCCTCGGTGAGCTCGAGGATCTTGTGACGGATCTGGGGAGCGTGGACGAGCGCTGCGAGGGTGGCGGCCACATCGTCACGGGTGATCTGGGTGTGGATCAGTGCAGAAGCGAGGCTGATCCGGCCGGTGCCGGGCTTGTCGGTCAGCGCGGCGGGACGCAGGATTACCCAGTCCAGATCGGTTGCTGCCAGATCGGCGTCGGCCTTTTTCTTCACGGCGATGTAGTGCTCGAAGGTGTCGGACACTTCACGCCCGCGCCAGGCTTCGGGGAAAACCGAGACGAGCACGAGCCTGCGCGTGCCGGCCAGGCGGGCCGCCTCGATAGCGGTGGTCAGTCCCTTGCCGTCGATGGCCGTGGTGGCGTGGACGCCGCCGGCCGCGAGTCGTTCGCCCTGTTCGGGGCGTCGGTAGAGGCCGTTGACCTGGTCACCGGCTGTGACCAGCAGCCGCGCCAGCCGCGAACCGACGGCACCGGCGATTTCGAGGATGAAGATCTTCACCTGGTCACTCGTCTTTCCAGTGCTGCGCGAGCGGCATCACGACGTAGGCGCTCATGCGTGCGTCCTGTTGACCTCGTCGACCAGTTCGAGCAGTCGGTCGGCTGCCGGCCCTGAGGAAGCGGGGTTCTGCCCGGTGATCAGCAGGCCGTCCTGGAGGACGTAGGGCTCCCAGTCACCGACCTTGGAGTAGATGCCGCCGAGTTTGATGAGTTCGTCTTCGACCAGGAACGGGACCACTTCGGTCAGCCCGACGGCGGCTTCCTCCGAGTTGGTGAACCCGGTGACCTTCTTGCCCTGGACCAGTGGGGTGCCGTCGGGGTTGGTGGTGTGGCGTAGCACACCGGGCGCGTGGCAGACCAGAGCGAGCGGTTTGCCCGCGCGCAGGATGGTCTCGATGAGCCGAGCGGAGTGCTCGTCCTCTGCCAGGTCCCATAACGGGCCGTGCCCGCCGGCGTAGAAGACCGTGTCGAAGTCGTCGGCCGAGATCGAGTCGAGGCGCACGGTGTTCGCCAGCGCGGCCATGGCCTCGTCATCGGTCTCGAAGCGCCGGGTCAGGTCGGTTTGGAAGGCGGGCTCGTTGCTCTTGGGGTCCAGCGGCGGTTGCCCGCCCTTGGGCGAGACGAGCACGACGTCGACGCCGGCGTTCTTGAACAGGTAGTACGGGGCGGCCAGCTCCTCCAGCCAGAAGCCGGTCTTGCGGCCTGTGGTCCCGAGTTCGTCGTGGGAGGTCAGAACGAGGGCAACTTTCACGGTATGACTCCTTCAATAGGGTCGGTCGACCTCGATGAGACGAGGTGGATGAGTACGCGTTCGTGTAGCACAGGAAAAGGCGATCAAAACCGAACCAGAGGGTCAGCGGCGCGTCGTCGAGGATCGGTGCGCCCAGGGCACGGCCTCGAGCAGGTGTTCGAGACGGACCTCGCCGTCACGGGTTTGCCCGCCATGGTTCATCACCATCCGGAGCCGGTCGACGACGTCGTCAGGGGACGGGTACACCTTCGCGTGGGCGGCCGCCTCCTCCGTGAGAATCGGGACTGGGCCACTTGCTTCGGCCGCATCCAGTGCCTCTTTCGCTGCGGCGGCCACTCCGGGGGGCAGAGCTGCGATGCGCCGTGCAAGCGAGTCGACGAAAGCGTCGAGATGCTCATCGGGCACCGCGCGGTTGATCCATCCGTACCGTTCGGCGAGCGAGGTCTCGAACAGTTCCGCGCCGAGCACGATCTCCAGCGCGCGGGCCCGTCCGACCAGGCGGTTGAGGTATTGGGTGCCGCCACCGCCGGGGAAGATGCCCATCAGCGACTCCGGCTGCGACAGCCAGGTCCGGTCGGCAGCGGCGAATCGCATATCCGCAGCCATCGCCAGCTCGATACCGCCGGCGCGGGCGTAGCCGCGCAGCTTCGCGATCGTCACCTGGGGAAGTGCGCGGATTCGCTCGTTGAGCTGCTGTAACGGGTTGAGCGATGAGTCGGAATCGGGGTCGGCCAGGGCCGTTAGCGTGCTCGGGTCGAAGGACCACTCGAAGTCCGCGTGGGCGGAGAAGAACTCAGGGTTGGCCGATTGGAAGATGATAACGGCGATATCGTCGTCGGAACGCGCCTCGGTGGCGAATGCTTTGAGATCGTCGGCCAGCGCGGCGTCGAGGGTGTTGACGGGCGGGTTGTCGATCGTCACCCAGGCGACCCGGCCTTCTGCACGGACCACGAGCGTCCGATAGCCGCTGTACTTCATCGAGATTCTCCATTCGGTCAGGGCGAGGCGGGTCGATGCCCGACCGTTGTCGTCGGGACTCGGGGTGGGCTGACCGGTGGCCGGGCATGGCGCAGCCGCGGCAGGCAATCGGGTTGGGGCCGCCGACCGGCCACCGGTCTACCGCGTGCTCAGGCCGTCAGTGCGTTCTTCAGTGTGGCGATGGCCTGCCCGATCGCGGCTTCGGCCGCGTGGGTACCGCGCAGGGCGTTGAGCATGACGAAGTCGTGGATGACGCCCTGGTAGCGGGTGGCGACTACGGGCACCCCGGCGCGGCGCAGCTTGTTGGCATAGGCTTCGCCCTCGTCGCGCAGCACGTCGGCCTCGGCGGTGATGACCAGTGCGGGCGGCAGCCCGGCGAGCTCGTCGACACTGGCGCGCAGCGGGCTCGCGGTGATCTCCGCGCGCTCCGCGGGGTCGGTGGTGTACTGGTCCCAGAACCAGTACATGGCGTCACGGCGCAGGAAGTAGCCCTCGGCGAACTCATGGTACGAGCCGGTGTCGAAGGCGGCGTCGGTCACCGGGTAGAACAGCACCTGCTGGCGGAACTCGATATCGCCGCGTTGTTTGGCGAGCAGGGTGACCGCAGCGGACATGTTGCCGCCCACCGAGTCACCCGCGATCGCGATCCGCGTGCTGTCCAGCCCGCGGTCGGTGCCTTGCCGCGCCACCCATGCCGCCGCCGCATAGCTCTGCTCGATGGCGACGGGGTATCGGGCCTCCGGCGACAGGTCGTACTCGGGGAAGACCACTGCGGCACCGGTGCCGACGGTGAGCTCACGGACCAGGCGATCGTGCGTGCCGGCGTTGCCGAACACCCAGCCGGCGCCGTGGATGTAGATGATCACGGGAAGCGTGCCGGTGGCCCCGGCGGGCTTGACTATGCGGACATTCACCGAACCCGTGGGCCCACCGGTGACCGAGACCCACTCATCGTCGACTGCGGGCTTGGCAATGTCGCCGGACTGGACCTCGTCGACGGTCTTGCGGCCCTCGATCGGGCCCAGTTCGAACAGGAACGGCGGCTTCGCGGTCGCCGCCGCGAATTCGGCGGCTGCGGGTTCGAGTACAGGAGGCGTCGGGACGTATTCGGGCATGAATGCGGCTCCTTCTGGTGAGTGGATGATCGCCGGCGTGGACAGTGTGCAGTGGCACCGCGAACAGTGCAGGTCAGGTGAGGTCCGGCGTGCTGGTATGCCGTGGCTGTCGTCGGTGTTTACCGGGTGCGGCGCTGCCGCTGTACTCGCCGACGTCGGCGACGAGTTCGGCGATATCGGGCAGGTTCTCGAACCTGCGGCGGTGGATGTCGGCGATCTTGTTTCCTACCTCCGGGTCCGGATCGTCGGCGATGTCGTACGACACGAACTTGTCGACCAGCGGTAGCCCGACTCGATCCATGGCCAGGTGCGCCGGGTGGTTCATGTACTCCTCGTAACTCTCGAGGTCGGCGAGGACGGATACCGCACCGTATTCGAACTCTCCGCCGAAATCGGGCCCGACGATGCGTGCTGTGATCACTGGGATGGCGTTGATGTGCTCACGCATCTGCGCGAGAGCGGCTTCCTTCTCGTGCTCGGTGACGTGGGGCTTGACCGTGAACCGAATGCAGTGGTAAATCATCGAGTCTTCCTGTCGGCGGGTATACGCATCGATATGAACGCGGCGGCGTAATCGCGGGCGAAATCGGTGATATCGCGGCCCGGGTGCCCGGTGATGTCGGCGACGGACGTGTGCACTTCGGCGGCTTCGCCCCGGGCGTAGTGGGCGTAGTCCTCGACGAGACCGGCAAGCTGCCACGGCGCGAGCAGGCCGGTCAACGCGGCGGTGAATTGGTCGGCCGAGGAGTCCTGGAAGGTGATGTCCTGCCCGGTCGCGTCGGCGAGGGCGCGCGCGATCTGTTCGTGGGTCACGGCGCGGGGACCGGTCAGTGTGTAGGTGCGGCCGGTGTGTCCTGTACCGGTCAGCACGACGGCGGCGGTGTCCGCGATATCCCTGCTGTCGATGGCACTGACGGCGGTGTCGCCGATCGGCGCAGCGAACCAGCCTTGTGCGATGGTGCCGGCGAATCCGAGCAGACTCTGCATATAGAGGTTGGGCCGCAGCACGGTGTGGTCGAACCCGAGCTCTTGTACGTGGGCCTCGACTTCGGCGTGCCAGCGTAGGAACCGCACCGGTGAATCAGCGTGTGCCGCGTACTGCGAGAGCAGCACGAGCCGGCGTACACCGGCGTGGTGGGCGATATCGGCGAACCGGATCTGCAGCGCGGCGGCGTCCTCGGCCGAAGGGCTGTTGAGGAAGGCCGCGTCGACGCCGTCCAATGCGGCGGCGATCGAGACCGGATCCCGCAGGTCGGCGACAACCGTATCGGTGCCGGGGACGGTGCGGTCGGGGTTGCGGGTCATCGCGCGAACGGTGACGCCGCGGCCTTGCAGTGCGGTCACGAGTGCGGATCCGACCGTCCCGGTCGCTCCGGTCACGAGCACGGTGGAGGCATTCATCGTTTGTCGTCCATTCTGTGAAGGAAGTCAGCGGGTGCGTGCAGTGGCCGACGCCGTCGGCTTCATGACGGTGGAGACGAGTGACACCACAAGGGCGATCAGAACGAGCGCGGCCTGGCCGAAGAAGGCAGCTGTGAAAGAGATGTCGCCGGTCTTTCCCGAGGCGCCGATCGCGATCCCGGCCAGTGCCGCGAGCCCGACCGCGCCGCCCAGCTGCTGCGCGGCGTTCACCAGCCCACTGAGCAGGCCTGATTCACCGTCTGCACTGTCGCGCACGGCCATCGCGGTGGCGCTGACAGCGCCGAGCCCGAGACCGGTGCCGATCAGTACGAACGCGGCGGCCAGGCTGCCGGAGAAGCCCGAGGTGGTCGGATCCAATGCCAGCCACAGGAATCCGACGAGCAGCACGGCCAGCGCGACCGGCTGCACGCGGGTCAGTCCGATGCGCGTCGCCAGCACCGGCGACGCGACGCTACCCACAATGATCATGCCCGCGAGCGGCAGCTGAGCTATTCCGGCCGCCAGCGGGCTCATACCGAGTACCTCCTGCTGGTACTGGGGCAGGAAGAAGAACAGGCTCACCAGAGTGCCGCCGATCAGCAGCATCACCACGTTCGCAGTGACCACCGGCGTCCTGCGGAAGACACCGAGCGGGACCAGCGGGTGGGGCGAGCGCGCCTCGACGATCACGAAGACCACCAGGGATCCGAGGCCGACCACGAGACCGAGGACGGTACTGATCGCGGTCCACCCGGCGTCGGAAGCGGAGACCATGCCCAGCGCGAGCCCGGAGATCCCGAGGGTGATCGTGATGGCACCGAGCGCGTCGAACCGGCCGGGCCGCCCAGGAATCGGTCGCACCGAGCGCCACACGATGATCGCCCCGGCAATGCCGAACGGCACCGGGGCCACGAACACCGCCTGCCAGCCCAGCAGTTCGGTCAGCGTCCCACCGAGGAACACGCCGATGAGACTGCCGGCACCCGCGACAGCGCCCCAGACCCCCAGGGCACGGGTGCGTTCCGCGGGAGTCGCGTAGAGGGCGAGGACGAGCGAGAGCGCGGCCGGTACCACCGCCGCCGCGCCGATCCCCTGCGCGATCCGCGC
This sequence comes from Nocardia carnea, assembly GCF_029868325.1. Lineage (GTDB taxonomy): Bacteria > Actinomycetota > Actinomycetes > Mycobacteriales > Mycobacteriaceae > Nocardia > Nocardia carnea_C. Next base: position 3,139 of record NZ_JARWNW010000015.1, on the reverse strand, counting down.
GACGATCAGCGTCGTCGAATCGGTCGCCAGCGCACACGAACCCGTAGCCACCAGGTAGACCGTCATCCCGGTCAGGAACACCTTCCGGGCCCCGAGCACGTCGGCGAGACGACCCCCGAGCAGTAGCAGGCCGGCGAACGCCACAAGGTAGCTGTCCACGACGAGAGTGAGCTCCGCGGCCGTGAGCCCGAGACCCGCACGAATCGTAGAGGCAGCAAGGTTCACCATCGCAGCGTCGAGGATGACCAGGAACATGGCTGTCGCCAGGCCGACCATCGCCACGGCCCGGGGTATCGGCGAGGGTGCGTTCACGGCAGTGGGTGCGGCGTCGGTGAGCATCGCATCGTCCTTCCTCATGCCACCACGATCTCGGATGCACGCCGGCCTTCGCGTCGGTGAAAATCACCTAATCGCCGGGACGGGCGGATACGTGCCGCGGCGGCATCCCCCATAGGGTTCGACCATGCCCACGACGACCGCTGCCCCGCTCATCGGCCGAGACAACGAGATCACCGATCTGCTCGGGCTCGTGGGCGCGGCGAAGCAAAGCGACGGCGGTGTGCTGGTGCTCCGCGGAGAGCCGGGTATCGGCAAGAGCGCGCTGCTGGACCACATCGAGCACGCGAGCCGGGGGAAGTTCCAGATCATCCGCGCGTCCGGTTCGGAATTCGAGGCCGACCTGCCGTTCGCAGGCCTTCACCAGCTGTGCATGCCGGCGTTGGCGCACCTCGACACACTGCCGGTTCCCTACCGCGCCTCCCTCATGGTTGCGTTCGGGCTGACCGACGGCACTCCGGACCCATTCCACGTCGGCCTCGCCGCACTCGAACTGCTCGCGGCCACTGCCGCGCAACGGCCACTGCTGTGCCTTGTCGACGATGCCCACTGGTTGGACAGCGCCTCGACCCAGGCATTGACGTTCCTGGCGAGGCGTATCGCGGCGGAGCCGATCGCGATCGTCTTCGCAGCCCGCGATCAGGAACCCGTCCGTGGGCTCGACGAGCTGGCCGGGTTGACGGTCGGTGGCTTGAGCGACACAGATGCGCGGACGTTGCTGGCCCGCAACAACTCCATCCTGCTCGACGAACGAATGCGTGATCGCCTCCTGACCGAGTCCCGCGGGAACCCACTCGCCTTGATCGAGCTGCCGAAATCCAGTTGTTTCGAGCTGCCGACGCCCTCGCCGGTCGCCGGCCGGATCGAGCGGAGTTTTCAGATCCGGGTGGCGGCGCTGTCGCCGGACGCACGGCTGCTACTGGTCCTCGCGAGCGCCGACCCCACCGGAGACCCGGCGCTGGTATCGGCGGCCGCGCAACGTCTGGACATCGATGTGCCGGCCGCAAGCATCGCCGCCGAAGCGTCCGGGCTCATGGTGTTCGACATGCGCGCGCACTTCTGCCATCCGCTGGCACGGTCGGCCGTCTATCGCGCGGCGGAACCCACACTGCGCCGGACAGCGCATCGGGCGCTGGCCGATGCCACCGACCCGGTCGCCGCGCCGGACCGGCAGGCCTGGCACCGTGCCCAGGCCACCACCGGCCCGGACGAACACGTTGCGGCGCAGCTGACATCGTCGGCTTCACGGGCACAGGCGCGCGGAGGTGTCGCTGCCGCCGCCGCGTTTCTCCGCCGTGCTGCGGCGCTGTCAGCCGATCCCGGCAAGCAGATCGAGCGCACGCTCGCCGCCGCGCGGACAACGCTCGAGACAGGCGAGGCAGACGCGGCCGCGGACCTGCTGAGCCGCATCGACACCGGGATACTGGATGATCCGCACCACGCGGCCGTCGATATGCTGCGCGGGCAGATCGCGTTCGTCCAAGGTGCCGACGGCGTGATCCGCGGACCGGAGCTCATCGTGCAGGCGGCGCAGCGGCTCGCGGCCGGCGATCCGGAACGCTCGCGCGAATACCTCGTGGCAGCGCTGGATATGGGGCTCTCCGTCGGGCGTCCCGCCGGGGTGATGGATCGGGTGCTCGAGGCGGCTCGTTCGGCGCCGCCGTCGGCGCGACGGCCGGACCTCCTCGATGCGCTGGTGCGATTGAACGCCGAGGGACACCACGCCGCTCTGCCGATGGTTCGCCGAGCCCTCACCGGCGAGGACGCCGGCTGGACCCGCACGCCGGCTCTGGCCACGGTGCTCGCGTGCGAACTCTGGGATCTGGACCTGCACGCAACGATCGTCGACTGGCTGGTGCGAACCGGACGCGATACCGGGGCACCGATGATCATCCGACTCGGCCTGGGACAAGCGGCGCTGCACGCGGTGCTCACCGGGCACTTCGGGCAGGCAATGGCTGCGATCGCCGAGGAGGAAGCGTACGCCGATGCCGTCGGTGACCTGCCGCATCTGTATCCGAGAGTCCACCTGGCGGCAATGCGTGGCCGCCGCCAGGAGGTACTCGACCTTGTTGCGGAGGGGACAGGCCGGGGCACCGGATTACTGACCGCAAACCTCAACTGGGCGAAGGCAGTGCTGTACAACGGCCTGGCCGACTATCCGGCCGCGCTGGAGGCAGCACAGCAGGCCGTGGCGAGCGGTGACCTCTTCCTCGCCGGCTTCGCGCTGCCCGAGCTCGTGGAATCCGCCGTCCGCTGCGGTGAGAACGCGGTCGCGCGGGCGGCGCTGGAATCCCTCCTCGAACGCACGGAAGCCGCTGGAACCGCCATGGCCCTCGGTGTGGCGGCCGGCGCGCGGGCACTGGTCGACGACGCCGAAGACAACTATCTGGAGGCACTCGAGCACCTCACGGACAGTTCTCTGCCGTTGCATCTAGCGCGGGCGCACCTCAGGTACGGGGAGTGGTTGCGCCGGGCCGGCCGCCGCCGCGACGCACGAAAACACCTGCGTGTTGCGTACGAACACAGTTCGGATATCGGGCTGGAGGCATTCGCCCAACGGGCCGCCGCCGAGCTGCGGGCGACCGGAGAGGTTGCCCGCAGCCGCTCCGAACACACATACGACCGCCTGACCATGCAGGAGATGCACATTGCACGTCAGGTCGCGACCGGTGCGACGACGAAGGAGGTGGCCGGCAGCCTGTTCCTCAGCCCGCGGACGGTGGAGGCCCACCTGCGCAGCATCTTCCGCAAACTCGGTGTCACCTCGCGCAGGCAGCTCAAAGACATCCCCGATCTCGGG
>NZ_JARWNW010000014.1 GCF_029868325.1 Nocardia carnea | reverse complement strand
CCCCCCCCCCCCCCCCCCCCCCCCCCCCCCCCCCCCCCCCCCCGCCCCCCCCGGGGGGGCCCCCCCCCGCGCCGGGTGAGTCGATCACGCCCGCGTTCACTCAGCCGTTTGCCGGTCCGGCCGCGGTGAGTAGTGCGCGGGTGTGATCCCGCAGTCGCCGGGCCGCCCCGCGGTCGAATGCCGCACTGCCGGTGTCGACGGCGTTGTCCTGCATATACGCCGATAGCGGCACCGCCGGTGGGTTGTCCAGATGGCGCATGATGCGGGCGGTCGCGGCTTCGGCCGGTTGACCCCGCCGGCGCATATCGTCGACGAGGGCCCGGTCGGCGGCGGAGTAATCGCCGGTGAAACCGGTGGCGGTGAGTCCGGGATGTAACAGTAGGTAGCGGATAGTGCTGTGCGGATGGTCGTCGGTGAACGCGACGGCGAGCAGGTCGCTCAGTTTGCCGCACTGATGCATTACCGCGTCGGGATCGTAGGATTCCGTGAATTGCAGGTCGTTCCACCGGATTCGGGAGAGGTCGCCCCCCGGGCCGGACAGGTCCAGGATCACCGGAGTTTCCGCCCGGCCCAGACTCTCGGCCAATCCGTAGGTCAGCAGGTGGCGGCTCAGATAGAACAGCGCGAAGGAGGCTTCGAAGCCTTCCGGTGTCACGCTCCGGGTCGACCGGTAGAAGCGGGCACCGAGAACGAGTGTGTCGACGACAGGGTAGGCGGCTCGCAATCGTTCTAGTACGCGGTGGTTCTCGGTAACGAGGCCGAGGTCGGCGCGCAGGAATTCGATGCGATCGGCGGCGTCGAGCTGGGCGGCCGCGTCGATGATCGTGCGTGCCTTGTCCGCGCTCCGCCCGATGATCACCACCTGTTCGCCGCGTTCGAGGTGCGTGAGGGCGAGGGATCGGCCTATGCCGTCCGTTCCGCCGGTGATTACCACGGTCTTCATGCAAGCTCCCATTCGGTGCTGCCGACTCTACCGAGCCGACTCGGTTTCTAGACTCTTGAGTCTAGAACGGTAGAGGAAGGTTGCACCAGTGGGTCTGGAAAGCAATCCGATCGGGTCTAGTATTGGCGCGTGACTTCCGCCGGAATTCCCGCGCGCCCACGTGGCCGCGTCGACAAACAGCAGGCGATCCTCGCCGCGGCATTCTCCGTTTTCGCGCGCACCGGATACGCGCAAACCCGGATGGATCAGATCGCCGCCGAGGCGGGAGTCGCCAAAGCGACCGTGTACAGCCACTTCGGTGATAAGGAACAAGTGTTCCGGCATGCGGTGCGGGCGCTGTCGGAAGCAGCGCGGCAGGCGAATCTGGCTGTCGTCGAGCGTATTGCCGAGCCTGGTGCGGATATCGCGGCGACTCTCCGCGCCGCCGGGGGTGATCTGGTCCGGTGCTATTGCAGTCCCGAATCGCGCGCGCTGCGGCGCCTGGTGTGCGCCGAGGCCGGGCAATTTCCGGAACTCACCGAAATCGTCGACGAGGTGTCCGGCCAGGTTCTGCGCGCGCTGGCCGACCGATTCGCCCGGCTCGCGCTGGCCGGTGTGCTACGGCTCGACGATCCGGACCTGGCGGCTGCGCAGTGGGCCGGGTTGCTCACCGGCGCGCTTCCGGCGCGGTACCAGTTCGGCATCGAACCGCTGCCCGACAGCGAAGTGGACACTGTCGCCGTAGCGGCGGCGACAACGTTCTTGGCAGCTTTTGGGGACTGAGCGACCCGGTCGGCTGCCGGCAGGTCACAACGCCCGGTACGGCTGCTCGGCGGAGATTCGGCGTGTACCACGGTCCCGGCGCTGGATGATGGGCTCGACGGGCGACGGGGCCGAGTGGGCTTTCGTGCCGGCCCCGCAGGCAGGGCGTGCCCGGGCCTACTTGTGCGGCACCCCGGTGACGAGCCCACCGTCCACGACGAATTCGCTGCCGGTGGCATAGGAGGATTCGTCGCCGGCCAGGAACAGGATGAACGTGGCGACCTCGGCCGATTCCGCCGGGCGGCCGAGCGGGATCGTCACCAGATCGTCGGGGATGCCCTCGGTCATCGGGGTGCGGATCAGGCCGGGGTGTACCGAGTTGACCCGGATATTGTGCGGGGCCAGTTCGAGTGCCGCCGATTTGGCGAGGCCGCGTACGCCCCATTTCGACGCCACGTAACCATGTGCGAAGGGCGCACCGCGCAGACCTTCGATGGAGGAAACGTTGATGATCGAGCCGCCGCCCGCGGCGATCATCGGTTCGACGGCGGCACGCATCCCGAGGAAGGTGCCGACCAGGTTCACGTCGAGAACGGCGCGGAACTTCTCCAGTGACAACTTCTGCAGCGGCGCTCCGTTGACGATGCCCGCATTGTTCACGAGCACGTCCAGCTTGCCGAATTCGGCGGTGGCGGTGGCGACGGCGGTATCCCACTGGCCGGGTTCGGTGACGTCGAGCGGGACGTAGCGGGCGGCGGGGCCGATTTCGTCGGCCAGGGCCTTGCCCTCCTCGTGCAGAACGTCCCCGATGACCACCTGTGCGCCCTCGGCCACCAGCAGCTTCGCATGAGCGGCGCCCATACCCCGTGCGCCCCCGCTGATCAGGGCGACTTTGCCGTCTACACGTCCCATGCCGGTGACGCTACCATGAAACTGGAACCCATTCCAGACACTGTTCCGGTAAAGTGCTCAGGGCTGGAATACCGCGGTGGAACCGTATTTTCGCCGTCTCGCCGCTCGTAGGTAGGAGAATCCATGGCCCTTCGCGTCGTCCTCGTCGGCACCGGAAATGCCGGTCGGATCGCCCTGACCCAACTCATCACCGACCCACGGTTCGAACTTGTCGGTGTGGGGGTGTCGACGCCGGAGAAGGTCGGCCGGGATGCCGGAGAGCTGGCCGGTCTGGACGTCGTCACCGGGGTCACGGCCGTCGCCGATATCGGCGACTTGCTGGCCACCCGCCCGGACTGCGCGGTGTACTGCGCGATGGGCGATACCCGGCTGGTGGAGGCGATGGGCGATATCGCGCGGATCCTGTCGGCCGGTGTGAACGTGGTCGGGACGGCGCCGGGCCTGCTCATGTACCCGTGGGGAACACTGCCGGACAAACTGTTCGCGGCCGTCGAGTCGGCGGCCACTGCCGGGGGCGCCAGCGTTTTCGTCAACGGCGTCGACCCCGGGTTCGTCAACGATCTGGTTCCCTTCGCGCTGGCCTCCACCTGTCAGCGGGTGGAACAGGTGCGCTGCCTCGAGATCGCGGACTACGCCACCTACGACGGGTCCACCGTCATGTTCGATGTGATGGGATTCGGCAAACCCCTCGACGAGACCCCCATGCTGCTGCAACCCGGCGTACTCGGTATCGCCTGGGGCGCGGGGATGCGGGCGCTGGCCGCCGGGCTCGGCGTCCGGATCGACGAGATCACCGAAACCTATGAACGCGAACCCGCACCCGAGAACTTCCGGATCGCGGTGGGGGAGGTGCCCGCGGGAAGCCAGGCGGCGCTGCGGTTCGAGATCACCGGCTGGGTCGGCGGGCAGCCCGCCATCGTCGTCGAACACATCACCCGCCTGCGCGACGATCTGCGACCCGACTGGGCGCGACCCGCACAAGCAGGAGGTTCGTACCGGGTGGAGATCACCGGGGAGCCCTCCTACGCCGTCGATATCAGTCCGTCGAGCCGCCGGGGCGATCACAACTACGCCGCGATCCTGGCCGGAGTGGGCCGGGTGGTCAACGCCATACCTTCCGTCGTGGCGGCCGAACCGGGTATCCGGACCACCGGTGACCTGCCGATGTACACCGGGCCCGGGCTCACCGCGCCCGAGTGACGGGGTACGCCCGGCCGGCGGATTCGGCGGCGATCCACCGCCGCGCCTAAGCTCGGATACCGGGGCGAGCCGGTGGCTCGTCGCCGACACCAGGAAGGTTGCGCTGAATGTATGAGCCCGACAGGTCCGGCCCGCGTGAGCCGAACCTGACCGAACTGCGGGAGCGTGCCGCGCACGGTGATTCCGACGCCGTCGCACAGTTGCTCGATATCGGGGACGAACGCACCGATGCCGTCGACCTGAGCGAATACGATATCGATGTGGAAGAGCTCGGGGTGGACACCGCCGCCGAGGACGCCGGCACCGACCGGTAGCCCGGTGGACCGGCCCGCCTGCGGGCCGGTCCGCTTGTAGGGTGGGGGCCCATGGGAAGCGCTCCGGCCGTCGTACCGCAGCGACCCCCTGCCTCGGATATCTCTTCCGTGCGATTCGGCCGGATACCGGCAGATATGCGGCGGTGGATATCGTCGCCCGGAAACATGGTGCTCAGTGCGGCCTTCTGCCTGATTGCGCTTCAGCTCATCGTCCGTGGCGGGGTCCTCGCGAACAGCTACTTCTACTGGGACGATCTCATCCTCACCGGCCGGGCCGGTAGCTATTCGCTGTGGTCGGCCGAACTTCTGCTACACGACCACGACGGCCATTTCATGCCTCTGGCCTTCGCCGTCTCGTGGCTGGTGACCGCCGTTGCCCCGCTGAACTGGTCGGCCGCCGCGGCGGTATCGCTGCTGCTGCAGGTGGCCGCCGCGGGCGCGGTACTGCGGCTGCTGCTGGTACTGCTCGGCCGGCGCCCGGCGCTGCTGATCCCGCTGGCCTTCTATCTGTTCGGCCCGCTCACCCTGCCCGCGTTCGCCTGGTGGTCGGCCGCGCTCAATGCCCTGCCGTTGCAGTTCGCGCTTGCCTGGGTCGCCGCGGATGCGGTCCTGCTGGACCGAACGGGGCACCGCCGGTACGCGATCTCCGGGGTGGTGGTGGCGGCGGTAGCGCTGCTGTTCTTCGAAAAAGCGGTCGTCGTGCCGTTCGTCGCCTTCGCGGTGGTGGTCCTGCGCCGGTATGTCGACGGCCGGGGGTTCGCCTTCCGTACGGTCCTGCGGCGGGGTGGGGCCCTGTGGGCCGGGTCCGCGACCGTCCTGCTGATCTGGGGCCTGGTCTATTTCGCGGTGGCAGGGTTGCCGGCCGGTGACGCCGGATCCGCCGATATGGCCCAGACGCTGCCCCGGGCTGCCTGGACCGGGGCGGTGACCGCCCTGCTCGGCGGGCCCTGGGGCTGGGAACGCTGGATACCGTCCGCGCCCTGGGCGGTGGCGCCCGACTGGGCGATCTGGGTGGCAGGGGGCCTACTGGCGGTGGCGGTGCTCGCGACGATCCGGGCCCGGCCGGTGGTCTGGCCGGTCTGGGTGGCGGCGGTGGTGTACCTCCCCGCGATGCAGATTCCGGTCGTGCTCATGCGCGCCGGACCCAATACCGTCGACGAACTCATGATGTCGCTGCGCTACCTGGCCGACGCCGCGGTGGTGCTCACGATCGCCGGCGCACTGCTGCTGCGCGCCTTCGCCCGCCGGCCGCGCCGGGCCGTCACGGCGAACGAGGACCGGCGCAGCGCCCGGTGGCGCGGGCCGATCCCCGCGACGGCGGCGGTCGTCGTCTTCGTGGCGAGCAGTCTGTGGTCGACGTACACGTTCACCCGGAGCTGGTCGGAGGGGCCGACGGAAAACTATGTGACCACCGCGAAATCGGAGTTCGCGCACTGGGACGGGATACCGCTGCTGGAGCAGGAGGTCCCCTGGAACGTGCTGAACCCGACCGCCTACCCGCAGAACGAGGCGAGCCGGGTGTTGTCGCCGATCGCCCCGCCCGGCGCCTTCGCCGACGCCACCGAACATCTGCGCATGATCACCGACACCGGCGAATTCGCCGACGCACGGGTCTGGTGGAACCGCGCCGTCGTCCCCGGCCCGGTACCCGGTTGCGGTCACCGCGTCGATGATCACGTGCCCGTCCGGGTCCCGCTGGACGGCCCCATGATCGCCCACGAATGGACCGCCCAGCTCAACTACTTCGCCGACCGGGACGCGACGATCACGGTGGGTTTCGAAACCGGGAAGAAGGTCGAAGTCCCGGTTCGGGCGGGAATGCACACCGTCTACGTACGCATCGTCGGACAGGGGTCGGCGCTGCTGGTGCAGAGCCGGACCCCGGGCCTGGCGCTGTGCCTCGGTACCGGACCGGTCGGGGTGGCGTCCTACACATGATGTTCCCAGCCGCGGCAATACCCGGGCGAGGGCGCTACAGGGACGGCGTGCCACGGTGGTGGGTGGCGTCCGGGCACCCGCGGCGGGCCGGACGGCGCCACCGGCCGGGGTGCGATCGCCGACGTACTCGGACCGGTTCCCGGCGGCCCGCCGGGACGAACGCTGAACCGGGACGAACGCTGAAGGGGAACCGATGACCGAGGACGGCGGTCACGGTGCCGGCGGCGCGACCGTCGATTCGGTCGCCGGCCAGCTGGCCAGCCGGCTCGGCGCGGTGGGGGAATCCGCCGGTGAGGTGATGCGCCGCGATGTCCGTACCGCCGCCGGTGGTGCGGAGTCGATCGCGCTCTTGATACAGGCCGATACCGACGGTGCCGATCGGCTCGCGGCGCAGCCCCCCGAGTTACCGGGGCGTACCGCAGGTGACGCCGATACCGGCCCGGCGCCGGGGGCTTCCGCAGGGCCGCACCGAAATCCATCGGACCGGCTTCCGGCCGGAGACGATATGTCCGGGCCGCCGAGACCGGCCGGGCCGGACGTTTCGGCCGGCACGACGCAGGCCGGAACCCCGGACGCTCGGCCGTCGCCGGGGGACGCCGGTGCGCAGGAGCGGGAGCCCGCGACGCTCGGGCCGAGGCCGGCTGTGGTTCCGGGCTCCGAACGGGCAGGCACGACGCCGACCGGGCCGATGGGCACCGAATCCGCCCCGGGACCTGAGACCCCCGGGGCGGCTGCTGCGGCGGCAGACCCGGCGCGGCAGCCCGGTATCGCGCCGGCGGACCGCGGCGAAGGCCCGCCGTCCGCCGCGCCGAGCCAGACACCGTGGACCCCCGGCCACTCCGGCGGCAGCCCCGAGCCCGACCGCAACGAGGCAGCCGGGACCACCCCATGGAACCCCGGGGCCCACCACCCGATGCCTCATATGCCAGGTATTCCCGGCGGTCTCCCGAGTCTGCCGACACCGCAGGAAAGACCACCGCGGGGAAATCCGCCGTGGTCTCGGGGACGTGGTGGCGGGACCGCCTTCCCGCGGACCCGGCCGGAGGGGCACGTGCCGGGCCGAGTGGACTGACCGATCCGGGCCGTCCGGTCCGGCCGGGCGGCCCGGTCGCTCAGGGCCGGCCCGGAAAAGCAGTGGTGGCCGGATCCGCACCGCGGACGGATCGCCAGACCGCGAGCCGGCCCGCGCTCTCGGTGAGCGCCTCGATCCCGATCCGGCGGGTGATATCGGTGTCGGCCTGCTCCACGACCGCGCGCCAGGCCACCGCGGTATCGGTTTCGACGACGATCGCCAGCTGCGCCGCGGTATCCGGATCGGTTACCGCGAGCGGCATCGTGTAGGCCGCCTCGGGGGGCGGTACAGTGCCCCGCCGGCCCGACAGGATATCGACCGTTGCGTCCCTGCGGGCGCGGTGCGCGGCGGTGTACTGCGCGACCGTCCGCTGCTGGTCGGCGCCCGCGTGGGTCGCGATCATTCCGTAAGCGTAGACCGCGGCGTATTCGGCGCCGAGCGCATCGGCCAGCGCCTGCTGTTCGGTACCGCTCATCCCAGCAGAACCCCCACCTGTACAGCGCATGCGGCGCTGATCGACGCCAGCAGTCCCGCGCGGTACCCGGACTGGGTGACCGCCAGGTCGGCGGCCGCGCGCTGGGAGGCGCCGAGCTGGTCGCGCAACGCCTCGATACTCGGCGGTGTGGCGGGTGCCGGTGTGGTCGACGGAGCCGGAGTCTGCACGGCCGGTGTGGTGCCATCGCCGTACACGCCGACGGCCCGGTCGATCTCGGTGCGCAGGGCATCGGCATGTGCGGTGCGTTCGTTCGCGATGGTGGTCAGCGCGGCCGAGCGCGCGGGGTCGATCGCGATGGCGGCGGTCGCGGCGGCCGCATCGGTGCGGGCCGAGAACTCCTGGGCCGCCAGGACATCCGGTTCGGTGATCGGGTCCTCGGCGCACGAAACGAGCGCGGGCACGATCAGCAGACCGGCCGTGGCGCCACCGGCGACGCGCAGCGCGGTCCGGCGACTGAAACGGCGGGATACGCTGAAGCCTCCGGTTTTCGCAGGTCCGCGAGGAAACCCGGCCGCGGGCCGGTCGGTCACACGCTCGGTCACCGGACCATCGTGCCAGATTCGTGCCGGGCCTCCGAATGGGCTCATCCGCCCGCCTTCCGGTCGTGCGCGGGCGCTCGGCTGCCCGGCGGGGCCGGCCGGGCGGGACCGAGGGCTGTGCGCCGTGGTGCGTGGCCGCCCGGCAGTGCTCGGCGGCGACGGCCGCCGTCGTGATCCGGCCGCGGGCCCGCCGCGCCCGGGGGCGCGCGGAATGTCGTGCCGGTCGAGCAGCGCCGGCGCGTGGACATACAGATCTTCGCCTTCGTGCCGGTCGTGTGGCTGCGGTCGGGCGCTCCGCGCCGGGTGTGGTCCTGCCTGCGCTGCACACGTCCCGCGGCTGCGGGCAGCTGTCCGGCGGCGGACTTACCGCCGACCGCTGGTCCTTTACCTTCTCGCGGCGCGTTACGCTAGGTCACCGGCACAGAACTTTCCGTCCGCGTAACAACTGAACCAGGAGCTGCCCATATGCCGATGCCGACCGAGGAAGGGGTGAGCCGGCTCGTCGCCGGACTCGTCGCCGGTCGAGGATTCGACCTCGAGGGAGTCGAGGTTTCCACCGCGGCGGGACAGACCCGGGTGCGGGTGATCGTGGACAGCGACGACACCGCGGATCTGGACAGTATTGCCGAACTCAGTTCCGAGGTCTCGGCGCGGCTGGACGAAGCGGACGACGAATTCGGTGCGGCCCGGTACCTGCTCGAGGTGACCACTCCGGGCGTGGACCGCCCGCTCACCGCCGACCGGCACTGGCGCCGGGCACGGGGCCGCAAGGTCCGGGTCCGGCTGCGGCCGGGGGTGACCCCACCGGAGCCCGGCCTGCCGACGACGTTCGAGGCCAGAGCCGGTGCCCTCGAGGGTGACCGCATCGCGCTGGTGCTGGGGGGTAAACGCGCACCGCGGCTGGTCACCGCTGCACTGGGGGATATCGAACGCGCTGTGGTGGAGGTCGAGTTCGCCCCGCCCAGCGCACGTGAACTGGAACTGACCGGAGGCGTCGCCTCCGGTCGCCCACCCGCGGGAGCGGACGCCGCGGAGCACACCGCCACCACCGTCGACGCGTCCGATTCGACCGAAGGGACCATGGAATGAATATCGAAATCGAAGCCCTGCGCGCCATCGTCGCGGATAAGGGGATCTCGATCGAAGCCGTGATCTCCGCAATCGAATCCGCGTTGCTGACCGCCTACAAGCACACCGAGGGGCATCAGCCCAACGCCCGGGTCGAGATCGATCAGCGCACCGGGCTGGTCCGGGTGCTGGCCACCGAACTCGACGCCGAGGGGCAGGTGATCTCCGAATGGGACGACACCCCCGAGGGTTTCGGCCGCATCGCCGCCACCACCGCCCGGCAGGTCGTCCTGCAGCGGTTACGCGATGCGGAGAACGAGAAATCCTTCGGCGAATTCTCCACCCACGAGGGCGATATCGTCGGCGGTGTGGTGCAGCGCGATGCGCGCGCCAACGCCCGCGGCACCGTGGTGGTGCGGATCGGCAGCGAACTGCACGGCACCGAGGGGCTGATTCCGTCGGCCGAGCAGGTGCCGGGGGAGACCTACGACCACGGCGACCGGATCAAGTGCTATGTGGTCGGCGTGTCCCGGGGTCCCCGCGGTCCGCAGATCACCCTCTCGCGGACCCATCCCAATCTGGTGCGGCGGCTGTTCGCGCTCGAGGTGCCCGAGATCGCGGACGGGTCGGTGGAGATCGTGGCGGTCGCCCGCGAGGCCGGGCACCGGTCCAAGATCGCGGTCCGGTCCACGGTGGCCGGAGTGAATGCCAAGGGTGCCTGTATCGGCCCGATGGGGCAGCGGGTGCGCAATGTGATGAGCGAACTGGCCGGCGAGAAGATCGACATCATCGACTACGCCGACGATCCGGCGACCTTCGTGGGCAACGCGTTGTCGCCGTCGAAGGTGGTTTCGGTCACAGTTGTCGATCCCGATGCCCGCGCGGCGCGGGTGATCGTGCCCGATTTCCAGCTGTCGCTGGCCATCGGCAAAGAGGGCCAGAACGCGCGGCTCGCCGCCCGGCTCACCGGGTGGCGTATCGATATCCGCAGTGATGCCGCACCGGATTCCGGTGGTTCGGTGCGGACGGAGGCGCAGCGCCGTTGACCAGTACCCCGCGCCCGGCGCGCCCCGCGCCCGCAGGTTCACCGGACCGGCGGGCAAGCCGTGCCGACCTGCCCGCGGCGCCGTCGCCGGGGGCGGGGTTGGAGACTGCCGACCGGTCAGCGGTAGAGTGGTGTCAGGTTCGGTCCGAGTCTTCGGTTCCCGCCCACGAACGTGGTGAATCCGCGGCGCCCCGGCGCCCGGACTATCCGGTACGTACGTGCGTCGGATGCCGGAAACGCGAACCGGCTGCCGAACTGCTGCGGATCGTGGCGCGTGGGCTCGGCACCGGCAACGGTGCAGAGGCCGTCGTGATCGTTCCCGACCCGCAGCGCAGACTTCCCGGACGGGGTGCCTGGCTGCACCCCTTTTCGTCTTGTCTGCGCACTGCGGTCCGGCGCCGAGCGATCGGCAGAGCACTACGAGTGTCCGGAAATCTGGATATCTCAGCCCTGGAGCAACACCTCGAGAACAGGCACGAGCACTCATGAGCACACCGTGAAGTACCAACGATGAACGTCCATCGGAGTTAACCCGAGGTCGTGCGGGGCCCCGCCAGCAGGCGGGCGGCGCTGCTCGACCTCTCAGTGAGGAGAGCAGTGGCAGGCAAGGCCCGCGTGCACGAGTTGGCAAAAGAACTCGGTGTCACGAGTAAAGAACTACTCGCGAAGCTCAAGGAGCAAGGCGAGTTCGTGAAGTCGGCATCGTCGACGGTGGAGGCACCCGTCGCGCGCCGGCTGCGCGAATCGTTCGCGGCGAAATCCGCGCCGGCGAAATCCGACAGGCCGAACGGGACCAAACCGTCGTCGGCCCGTCCCGGTCCCGCGACCGGCGCCAAACCCGCGGCCCGCCTGCCCCCGGTGGTTCCCCCCCCACTGGCACCCCCGGGCCCCCCCCCCCCCCCCCCGCGGCCCCCCGACCCGGCCGACCGGCCGTACTTGGTGGAGTGTCGCGGCGAGCAATGCGTCGGTTTTGGCGACGCTGCGATTGTGCAGGGCCACGGTGTATCCGTGCTTGGCGAAGTTACGGGCGATATTGCTGCCCATCACCGCCAGGCCGGTGACCCCGATCTGGGCACGCGCTGTGGAGGA
>NZ_JARWNW010000013.1 GCF_029868325.1 Nocardia carnea | reverse complement strand
TCGCAATCGCACCCCAAAACCCTAACCCCCCCACACCCATGGGGGGGCCCCCCCCTTGGCCCGGCGGGGGGTAGCTATGTTGTAAACCCCCGGGTTTCACCGGCCCCGGGCCCGCGCCGCCGCAGGCGGCGCAGCAGACGCAGCACCCGCAATGCCGGACGCCCCGCCGATGACACTAGAATCGGCGCGTGACCAGCGCAGCCCCTGACAACACGCGTAATCGTGCCGATGCCCTCCCCAAGAGCTGGAATCCCGGCGAGGTGGAGGCCGACCTGTACGAACGCTGGGTAGCCGCCGGTTACTTCACCGCCGACCCGCAGAGTTCCGCCCCCGGGTATTCGATCGTGCTGCCGCCTCCGAATGTCACCGGCACCCTGCATATGGGTCATGCCCTGGACCACACCCTCATGGACACCCTCGCCCGCCGGAAGCGGATGCAGGGGTACGAGGTGCTGTGGTTGCCGGGGATGGATCATGCCGGTATCGCGACCCAGTCGGTGGTCGAGAAACAGCTCGCGGCCGACGGTAAGACCAAAGAGGATTTCGGGCGCGATTTGTTCGTGCAGAAGGTCTGGGATTGGAAGCGCGAATCCGGTGGCGCGATCCAGGGACAGATGCGGGCCCTGGGCGACGGCGTCGATTGGTCGCGTGACCGGTTCACCATGGACGAGGGCCTCTCGCGGGCCGTGCAGACCATTTTCAAACGGCTCTACGAGGCCGGTCTGATCTATCGGGCCGAACGACTGGTGAACTGGTCGCCGGAGCTGCGTACCGCCATCTCCGATATCGAGGTCAAGTACGACGAGGTCGCCGGGGAACTGGTGTCGCTGCGCTACGGGTCGCTCGATGATGCCGAACCGCATGTCGTCGTCGCCACCACCCGGGTCGAGACGATGCTCGGTGATACGGCGGTCGCGGTGCACCCCGACGATCCGCGGTACAAGGACCTGATCGGCACCACCCTCGAACATCCCATCACCGGGCGGCAGATTCCGATCGTCGCCGACTCCTATGTCGACCCGGAGTTCGGTTCCGGCGCGGTGAAGATCACCCCCGCGCACGACCCGAACGACTTCGAAATGGGCCTGCGGCACAACCTGCCCATGCCCACGATCATGGACGAACGCGGCCGGATCGCCGGTACCGGAACCGAATTCGACGGTATGGACCGGTTCGAAGCCCGGGTGAAGGTGCGTGAACGGCTGGCCTCCGAGGGCCGGGTCGTCGCCGAGAAACGCCCCTACCTGCACAGCGTCGGTCATTCCGAGCGCAGCGGCGAACCGATCGAACCGCGCCTGTCGATGCAGTGGTGGGTGAAGGTCGAGGCGCTGGCCAAGGCGGCCGGCGATGCCGTGCGCAACGGGGATACCGTGATCCACCCGGCGAGCCAGGAACCACGCTGGTTCGACTGGGTCGACGATATGCACGATTGGTGCATTTCGCGCCAGCTGTGGTGGGGGCACCGAATCCCCATCTGGTACGGCCCCGAGGGCGAGGTCGTCTGTGTCGGCCCCGACGAAGACGCCCCCGAGGGCTGGGTGCAGGATCCCGATGTCCTCGACACCTGGTTCTCCTCCGGTCTGTGGCCCTTCTCCACCATGGGCTGGCCGGACGCCACACCGGAACTGGCCAAGTTCTATCCGACGAGTGTGCTCGTCACCGGCTACGACATCCTGTTCTTCTGGGTCGCCCGGATGATGATGTTCGGCACCTTCGTGGCCGACGATGCCGCGATCACCGCCGGTAAAGGACCGGACTACCAGGTGCCGTTCAAGGATGTGTTCCTGCACGGCCTGATCCGCGACCAATACGGCAAGAAGATGTCGAAATCACGCGGTAACGGTATCGACCCGCTGGACTGGATCCGCGACTACGGCGCCGACGCCCTGCGGTTCACCCTGGCCCGCGGCGCCCAGCCGGGCGGCGATCTGTCGGTCGGCGAACCGCATGCGCTGGCCTCGCGCAGTTTCGTCACGAAGCTCTTCAACGCCACCAAGTTCGCGCTGATGAACGGCGCTCGCGCCGGCGACCTCCCGGCCCGCGATACGCTC
This sequence comes from Nocardia carnea, assembly GCF_029868325.1. Taxonomy (GTDB): domain Bacteria; phylum Actinomycetota; class Actinomycetes; order Mycobacteriales; family Mycobacteriaceae; genus Nocardia; species Nocardia carnea_C. The sequence continues at coordinate 2,318 of NZ_JARWNW010000013.1, read as the reverse complement.
ACCGATGCCGACCGCTGGATCATCGACCGGCTCGACGCGGTGCTGGCCGAGGTCGACGCCGCGTTCGACGCCTACGAATTCGGTAAGGCCTGCGAGGCGCTGTACCACTTCGCCTGGGACGAACTCTGCGACTGGTACCTGGAACTGTCCAAGGTCCAGTTCACCGAGAGCGAGGCACGCGCCGAATCCACCCGCGTGGTGCTCGGCACCGTTCTGGATTCGGTGCTGCGGCTACTGCATCCGGTGATCCCGTTTGTCACCGAAACGCTGTGGCAGGCGCTGACCGGCGGCGAATCGGTGGTGATCGCGCAGTGGCCGCGGCCGACGGGCATCCCCACCGATACCGGATCCGCGCAGCGGATCGCCGATCTGCAGCGGCTGGTCACCGAGATCCGCCGGTTCCGCAGCGATCAGGGGCTGAACGACAAACAGAAGGTCGCCGCGCGGGTGCTGGGCCTGGACACCGCCGGGCTTGCCCACCTGCATCCCGAGGTCGCGAACCTGGGCCGGCTCACCGAACCGGGCGCCGGCTTCGCCGCCACCGCGTCGGTGGAGGTGCGGCTGAGCACCACCACGGTCACCGTCGAGGTGGACACCTCCGGCAGTGTGGACCTGGTTGCCGAGCGGCGCCGCCTGGAGAAGGATCTGGCCGCCGCGCAGAAGGAGCTCGCCGGCACCGAGGCCAAACTCGGCAACGACGCCTTCCTGGCCAAGGCGCCCGAACAGGTGGTGGACAAGATCCGGTCGCGGCGCGATATCGCGGCGGCCGAGGTGGACCGTATCGGGGCCCGGCTGTCCGAGCTGAGCGGCAAGTGAACGAACACGAACCCAACCCGGAACCCGAACCGCAGCACGGCGGCGCCCAGCTCGGTACCGGACCGTCGCCGGTGGAACTCGCGGAGATGGCGCTGGTCGAGGCCGAACTCGACCGGCGCTGGCCGGAAACCAAGATCGAGCCATCGCTCACCCGGATCTCGGCGCTGATGGATGTGCTGGGTTCGCCCCAGCGCGGCTACCCGTCGATCCATATCGCCGGCACCAACGGCAAAACATCGGTCACCCGGATGATCGATTCGCTGCTCACCGCCCTGCACCGGCGCACCGGCCGGCTCACCAGCCCGCATCTGCAGCTGGCCACCGAGCGGATCGGCGTCGACAACCGGCCGATATCCCCGGCGCACTACGTGGAGCTGTATCGCGAGCTGCAGCCCTATATCGAGATGATCGACGCTCAGTCGGCCGCCGCGGGCGGCCCGCCGATGAGCAAGTTCGAGGTGCTCACCGCCATGGCCTACGCGGCGTTCGCCGAGGCACCGGTCGATGTGGCGGTGGTGGAAACCGGGATGGGCGGCACCTGGGACGCCACCAATGTGATCGACGGCCAGGTCGCGGTGATCACCCCCATCGGCCTCGACCACACCGACTATCTGGGCCCCGATCTGACCTCCATCGCCAAGGAGAAGGCCGGGATCATCAAACCCGCCCCCGAATCGCTGGTACCCGTCGACAATGTCGCGATAATCGCGGAGCAGGATCCCGAAGCCATGGATGTCCTGCTGCGCCGCGCCGTCGAGGTGGATGCGGCAGTCGCCCGGGCGGGTGCCGAATTCCAGGTATTGACCCGCCGAATCGCCATCGGCGGTCAGCAACTCGAACTCCAGGGGCTCGGCGGCGTATACGACGAGATCTTCCTGCCGCTGCACGGCGAACACCAGGCACACAACGCTGCCCTCGCGCTGGCCGCGGTGGAGGCGTTCTTCGGGGCGGGAGCGCAGCGCCAGCTCGATATCGAGGCGATCCGCGCGGGCTTCGCCCAGGTCACCAGCCCCGGCCGGCTGGAGCGGATGCGCAACGCCCCCACCCTGTTCATCGACGCCGCGCACAATCCGGCCGGTGCCGCCGCCTTGGCGGCCACACTCACCGCGGAATTCGATTTCCGCAAACTCGTCGGAGTCGTGGCGGTACTGGGCGATAAGGACGCGGCCGGGATCCTCGCCGCGCTCGAACCCGTCTTCGAGGAGATAGTCGTCACGACCAACGGGTCGCCCCGCGCCCTACCGGTCGATCGGCTGGCCGACCTGGCCGTGCAGCGCTTCGGTGACGAACGTGTGGTCACCGCCCAGAGCCTGCCCGATGCGCTGGAAACCGCGGTGGCGGGGCGGCGGGGGGGGGGGGGGGGGGGGGGGGGGGGGGGGGGTGGGGGGGGGGGGGGGGGGGGGGGGGGGGGGGGGGGGGGGGGGGGGGGGGGGGGGGGGGGGGGGGGGGGGGGGGGGGGGGGGGGGGGGGGGTGGGGGGGGGGGGGGGGGGGGGGGGGGGGG
>NZ_JARWNW010000012.1 GCF_029868325.1 Nocardia carnea | reverse complement strand
CCCGCGAGACAATGCGGCGCAGCCGCGAGTATCGCGGGCGGAAAGCATGGACCAAGGGGGGCCGAAACCCGCGGCGCCGCCGGCGCCGCCGATAACTCAGAACGCCCGGCAGGAACGGATATCGGTGGCGAGGATGGCGCGGGCGCCGAGATCGGCCAGCCGGTCCATCAGTTCGTTGCCCTGTTTGCGGGGTACCAGGGCGCGGACGGCCACCCAGCCCTCGTCGGCCAGGGGTGCCACGGTCGGCGATTCCAGGCCGGGGGTGATCTGCGCGGCACGGTCGAGCAGGCCCTTGGGGCAGTCGTAGTCCAGCATCAGATACTGCTGGGCGAACACCACTCCCTTGACCCGGGCAATCAGCTGGTTACGCGCCCGGTCGTCTCGATCGGCTGCGGCCTGTTCGATGAGCACCGCTTCGGAATCGCACAGCGATTCCCCGAATGCCACCAGGTTGTGCTGGCGCAGGGTGCGCCCGGAGCCCACCACATCGGCGATGGCGTCGGCGACGCCGAGCTGGATCGAGATCTCGACCGCGCCGTCGAGCCGGATCACCTCCGCCTCGATTCCGTGGCGGGCCAGATCGGCGAGCACCAGGTTCGGGTAGGAGGTGGCGATCCGTTTGTCCTGCAGGTCCTGCACCGTCCAGTCGCGTCCCTGCGGGGCGGCGTAGCGGAAGGTGGAGCCGCCGAAGCCGAGCGAGAGACGTTCGGATACCGGAGCACCGGAGTCCAGGGCGAGGTCGCGGCCGGTGATGCCGAGGTCCAGTTCCCCGGATCCGACGTAGATGGCGATGTCCTTGGGCCGCAGGAAGAAGAACTCCACCTGGTTTGCGGGGTCGAGGACGGTGAGGTCACGCGAATCGGTGCGTTTGCGGTAACCGGCCTCGGTGAGGATGGCGACGGCGGATTCGGAGAGCGCACCTTTGTTGGGTACTGCGACGCGCAGCATGATGGCAGGTCCTTTCGGTTTCGGGGAACGGTCGGGGCGTCTACAGATGTCGGTAGACGTCCTCCAGCCGCAGCCCGCGGCCCACCATCAGGACCTGCACCCAGTACAGGAGCTGCGATATCTCCTCGGCGAGCGCGTCGTCGCCTTCGTGTTCGGCGGCCAGCCACACCTCACCGGCCTCCTCCAGCACCTTCTTGCCCTGGGTATGGACGCCCGCGTCCAGTGCGGCGACGGTACCCGACCCGGCGGGACGGGTGGCTGCGCGATCCTGGAGCTCGGCGAACAGGGCCTCGAAAGTCTTCACGGCAGGTCATTGTTTCAGACCACCCCCGCGCCCTTGTCCCCGACTGCACACCGCTGTGCCGTAGCACTCATCCGGCCGGTTCCGGAGCTGTCGCGACCCCGGGCGGGACCGCCACCGCCGGGCCGCACCCACGTCATCGGTACTGTGATGATCCGAGGAGGTGGTCACCGACTGTGGACGAGAACATGGCACAGGCCCGGCAGGAGCGCCGGCACCTGATCGTGGCCGCCGCGTCCGGATTGTTCGCCGCGTGCGGCTACCGAGCGGCGAGTATGGACGAGATCGCCTGCCGGGCGGGGGTCAGCAAACCGGTCCTGTACAACTCCTTCAGCAGCAAACTGGAGCTCTACCTGGCGGTTCTGCACGATGCGCTGCGGGTGCTGGGTGACACGCTCGCGGAGGCGCTGGCACCGGCCCAAGGCATGCGCTCGATCGTTTCGGCGACGGTGGCCGCGATATTCGATTTCGCCGATACCCATCCACGCAGCGCCACACTTCTGGCGGGTGCCGCGGTGGTCGACGAGCCGTCGGCCCAGCGGGTGGCCCATCAGGCGACGACGATCTGCACCGACACCCTCCTGCAGGCACTGGCCCCTTATCCGCCGGCGCAGGCCGAACGGGGCTGGCTGATCACGGCGGAGGTGGTCGCGATCGCTCAGTCGTGTGCGCGGCACTGGGTCCTCACCGGCAAGCCGCTCCCCCGGCACGAGGCCGTCGCCACGACCGCGGGCCTGTGCTGGACCGGCCTGTCCGGTGTCCAGCAGGCGCGGAAGAGCCCGGAGCCCACCGAGACGAGTGTGCCTGCCTCCGACGCGCGGATGTAAAGCACCCGCAGGTGCTGGAAACCCCACTCCGGTATCGCCGACAGTTCACCCCGCGTGGATTTGTTCACCCTGCCCGGGCTTCGAGCGTGGACCGAAAACAACCACTCACCGACGACACCGGCCCTGCTCTGTCCGGCCGCAGCGGCGCCCGCCCTCGCGGCCGGCGAGCCAGTTGATCCGGACCCCACCGAGACCCGTTCACCCTCACGACTCACGCCCGAACCAGACCACACCGGTCAGCGCAACCGCACAGCCGGCATAGCAATCGGACCGGCCGGACCATGCACCGACCCTTGTCCCGGCTCGCGTTGGTACGACCTCGATCGTCGGCTCTGCCGGTTCCACGAACGGACGCGGCCATGCCGACCAGCAGCAGAGCCTGGCAACCCCGCTTCATCGGACTACCTCGCGCGGGTCGACACGAAGCACCCTGCCGCGGGATCGCTACGGTCGGCACGCTCCCTGCGGTCAGCACGATCCCCGCGATGGGGGCGACCGGGACGGCCCGTGCGACCGACGCGATGGACAACCGTGGACCCGCTACGAAAGCCGGGTACGTCCGGACGCCCCAGACGGCAGTACCGTCCGGGGCATTCGCGAGCGCCCCCGGCGGCTCGGCCGGCACGCGGGTGCGGCCGGAATCGTGGGCCCGGCCGCCGCAGAGCCAACGCGGTGGCGTGTTGCTCGTCAGGCTGCGGGGGCCCGCAGACGGGCTGTGGCTCTACTGCGCGGCGAGCAACTCCTCCAGTTCGGCGACCGCGGTGCGGAGGTGGTCGGCGAAGGTGTGCATCTCATCGGCCACCGCGGCCGGGGTGGCCAGGTAGAGGTTCCACCGGTCCGGCAGCAGGACGTAGGCGATTCCGATGCATTTCGGGCTGGTGGAGCCGAAACCGAAGTACCGGATGTTCACCGACGGCGCCGAACTGGTGCTGAGGTAGTCGTCGCGCATGATCGTCCAGCCCGGGCTGTCGTACAGCGGGAGGGGTTCGGTGACGCCGAGTTCGGCGCCGCGGCGCCGCTGGATCCATTCGAGTTCCCACAGATGCTGTTCCGGCGCTTCCCCGGATTGGCACTGTTTGGCCCGGGCGACATGGGCGCCCGCGGCGGCGCGGGCCGCGGCGAGTTTCGCGGCGGTATCTGCGGCGGGATCCTGCAGGGTGTCGACGAAGGCGACCATTTCCGGGGTGATCACCCGCATCGCCTCGGTGCGGCCGTTGCGGTACTGCCGGGTCGCGATGGATTCGTAGGTGGCTCCGGTGAGACCTTTGCTGCGGCGATGGGCCAGCTGATAGCTCAGCTGGGCGAAGGCGTCCGGTGAGATACCGAGCTGTTTGGCGCGGGCCGTACCGAAATCGTCGAAGGACACCGTGGTGGTGGCATTGTCGGCAGCGTACTGCGCGAAAGCGGCACCGGCGGCGGTCACCGCGGCGCGCTGTTCGTCGGTCAGCCGGAACTCGATCTGTTCGATCGGGGGCAGCCCCTGGTTCCGTGCCCCGGATCGTTCCGTATGCCCGGTGACCGGTGTTTCCAGCAGGGCGTCGACGAAGGACAGGACTGTTGTACCGTCCAGCCCGCAGTGCTCGATATTGATTCCGGCCTGACCGTCGGCGAACACGATGAACGACACCGATTTGTCGAACCAGCGGTTGGCGCTGTCACCGTGCAAGAGGGTGTCACTGGCATGCAGTTCGTCGCGGGGGGCGAAATCTTCGAGGCAGACGCAGAACAGCGCGGTTTCGATCGTATCGAGCGCGGCAGCGTTGTGCGGATCGGTGAGCAGTTCGGCGCGGGCATGCGCCCAATCGGCCCGGGCCGCGGTGGTCAGATGCCCCACCGAGGTCCCGGCGGGCGCGGGTTCGGTCGCGGATTTCAGGATGGTGCACAGACCGCCGAGCAGATCCTCGAAGGCGTACGGGTCGCCGTCGGCGCCGAGCACATCCAGCCGGAACATGTTGCCGCGGTGCAGGACGAGGATATGGCGGGCGTCGGACGGACCCGGCCACGCCTCGCTGTAGGGCACCCGCACGGTGTCCTGTTCGGCGCCGGGGATCCGGGTTTCGGAGAACAGGTATTTGTTCTGCCACATCGACAACCGCTGCCCACGCTGGGTGACCGGCGGGATCTCCTCCCGGTCCAGGGCCAGTTTGTAATCGACAGCGGCCGCGACCAGCGCCGCGGCCCGGTCCGCCTGACCCGCCGCGGTGGAGGCCGCCAGCGCGGTATCGTCGCGGAACAGGAAGAAGAAGTTGGCGTTCAACGCGATCCGGTCGCGCCGGCCCAGGTAGCGGGACGGCCAGAACCGGTCCAGCCAACTGCCGACGCCGGGGGTTTCGTCGTATTCACGCAGGGCCGCGTGCAGGGTCCGGCCGGCGCCGCCGGGACGCAGCAGATCGGCCACGGCGTCCTCGGTGGCCGCCAGTTCCGCGGCGGTCAGCAGGGGTGTACACCACTGCACGAAGCGGGCGCAGCTGTCCTCCAGGGTCGGCAGCGGGACCCTGGGCAGTTGGTCTTCGGCGGCAAAGGTGCGTTCGGTCAAGTCGTCTCTCCGGTTCGGGTCGGTGCTGCTCGACGGTCGGGCTGATCCCGGTATCGCACGGGTTCGGTGTATTACGAAACCGGCCGGGACACATAGAGATTGGCATACAGCCGGCCTTCGGACTCCAGGCCGGTCGGATCGATACCGTTGGTGGTGAGGGTGTCCAGTACCTGCTCGCGTTCGGCGTCGGAGGCGAATCGGCGCTGGGCGAACTCGCCCGGCATCCGCCGGGTCCGATATCCCAGGGCGTCCAGTTCCGCCTCGATCGGTCCGAAACCGTACATGCGCAAGACGAAGTGTGCCATCCAGGGGCGGCGGTCCGGGGCCGCGGTCGCTATCCGGACGAGTGTCTTCTCGGTGACATAGCCGATACAGCCGGTGGAGATCACCAGATCGGCCGTGGCGAGGACCGCGCGTTGTTCGTCGGTGGGGTCGGCGGCCTCGAGGTCGGCGTGGACGACGCTGTCCAGCAGCCCGGCCGCCCGGGCATAGTCCAGGGCGGGTGCGGAGGCGTCCATTCCGATGAACCGGACCCCGGGCAGGGCGGTGGCATCACGGACACGATCCCGGTCGCGGGCGATGAGATCGCCGGTCCCGAGCACCGATTCGGTGTAGGAGCCGGCCAGCTCGGCGAGGCTCGTATCCAGGCGGAGCAGGGCGGCGTTCACACCGTAGGAACATCCGATATCCAGCACGGCCGGGGCGGTTTCCGCCATGGCCTCATACTCCGCTATCTGCTCACGCAGATAGGGTTTCGCCAGTTCCGGTATCCGATAGCCCAGTTCGGACATACGCGCGTAGTAGTCGCGGGGGTCGGGCCGAGAGTAGATATCGTCGAAGGATGCTTTCCCGGTGGTGTGCAACGGCACTGGCACGTTGTGTTCCTCTCGGTAGGGCGGTACCCACTCGATCGGGTCCCTGATCAATCCAGCAGCCGATCACCACGGACGGCATCGGCCGCCGCGTGATGATCCGGCAGTACCCGCCCGAAGAGCTGGCGGGTGCGTTCCACGGTGCCGATGACACCGGGGCGGTCACTGTAGGCGAAGATCGCCGTATGCCGAGGGGTCGCGCCCTGCACCGGCGACACCCGGTGCAGTGAGAATCTTCCCTGGAAAAGCTGCAGGTCGCCGGGGCGCAGCTCCAGCCGCCGGACGAGACCGTGGCCGCTGCCGGTGAGCACGGCGTGCACATCGGGGAGGTTCTCGGTGTGCGGGGAACGGATATTCGGGCAGTACTCGAACACGCCCCCGGACTCCGGTGCCGCCGTGAGCATGCTGACGGTGAATTCGTTGGTGTCGAAATGCCAGGGATGCGAGTTGCCCGGGGCCACCACGTTCAGGACGAGACCGGCCAGCGGGTCGGCGAATTCGTGCAACTGTGGCCGGCCGAAGCAGGCGGCGAGGAACCGCTGGAATTCGGTGCCGGTGTAGAGCTGGTGGATCAGTGCTCCGGCCGGAATCCGGTCGCGCGGGACGAAGGCGTTACCGCGTTCGAAGATGATCCGGCCCGGATGGTCCGCGGGCAGTTCGGTATCGAGCGGAATGTTGTAGGCGTTCACCCGTTCGGTGCGGTAGTAGGCGTGCGGAGCCATCTGCTCCCCCTGCTCCGCCAGCAGGGCGTGCAGCTCCGGCCGGATGAACTCGCGCAGTACGGTGCAGCCGTCCTCCGCGAGATCGGCCCGCGCGGCCGCGACAGCGGCAGCCCAGCCCGGCGTATCGGGCTCCGCAAGCGGGTAGCGGGAAGTATCGACGATCTCGTCCAAGGTCACCGTGGCGGCCATAGCGATATTGTTGCCGCCGGGCGGCCGACACGCCCGGCGAATGCGCGAGATGCCTGGTGAGCCCGGTCACGGACCATCCGGTTTTGTTGATCCGCAACACCATTCGCCGCGCAACGTTGTCGTTCCGCACCGTTTACCGACGGCTTTCGATGGACACTTCACATCCGATACCGCCCTTGCCCGCGCCTGCCGATCGCCCCACCGAGGAGACAGCACAGGCCGGGATGGCATGCCGTGGGGGGGGGGGGGGGGCCCCGCCCGCCGCCGCCCGGGGCGGGGGGGGGGGGGGGGGGGGGCGGTTTTTTTTGTTTTGGGGCGGCGGCCGTGCCGCCCGCCGTACTCGGTGCTCCGTCGGCCGCCGCCACCGTGACCCAGGTCAGTGTCACCCCGGATATGAATGCCGGGATCCG
>NZ_JARWNW010000011.1 GCF_029868325.1 Nocardia carnea | reverse complement strand
GGTCGGCGAGGCCGGGGAACTCACCCGCGAGGAACTGCTCGAAACCCTGCTCGACGATGCGCACGCCGCCTACGCGCAGCGTGAGGCCGAGATCGACGGTATCGAGTTGTCCGAGTTGGCTGCGGCGGGCAGGGAAGTGCTGGCGGGCCGGTGGATGTCGCGCGGTGACCTCGTAGACCTCGGCCTGGGCGCGGTCGACCACCTCGGCGACATCTTGACCGTCTGCGCCGGCGTAGCCGTACTGCACGATGAGGGTACCGGCCTCGACCAGGCGGCGCAGTGTTACAGCGCGCTAATCTTGCAGCCAACACTTGTGGATAAGCAACGTGGCGACGGCGACGAAGCTGGCTTTCGCGTAGCTACGAGATGGGAGGAGTGCCGTGGAGCTGCTCCTGCTGACTGCCGATCCGGACCCCGATTCGGTTCTGCCTTCGCTATCGCTGCTCGCACATAACGTGCGGCCTGCGCCGACCGAGGTGGCATCGTTGCTCGAGGCGGGTACCGCCGATATTGCGCTGGTGGATGCGCGGACCGATCTGGCTGCCGCGCGTGGTTTGTGCCGGCTGCTCGGCAGTACGGGATCGTCCGTGCCGGTGGTGGCCGTGCTCACCGAGGGCGGTCTGGTCGCGGTGAACGCCGATTGGGGCCTCGACGATATTCTGCTGCCCGGTACCGGTCCGGCCGAGCTGGATGCCCGGTTGCGGTTGCTGGTCGGCCGCACCGGTGGGGCGGCGAGCCCGGAGAACACCGGCAAGATCACCCTGGGCGAGCTGGTGATCGATGAGGGCACCTATACCGCGCGGTTGCGTGGGCGCCCGCTCGACCTCACCTACAAAGAATTCGAGCTGTTGAAATATCTCGCGCAGCATGCCGGCCGGGTTTTCACCCGGGCGCAGCTGTTGCAGGAGGTGTGGGGGTACGACTTCTTCGGCGGCACCCGCACGGTCGATGTGCATGTGCGGCGGTTGCGGGCGAAGCTGGGCAGCGAATACGAATCGCTGATCGGTACGGTCCGCAATGTGGGTTACAAGGCTGTGCGACCGGC
>NZ_JARWNW010000010.1 GCF_029868325.1 Nocardia carnea | reverse complement strand
AACTACACCACCGCCGCGGCGGCGGATACACCGGAAAACGCCGGATCAGACCTCGAGCAGTTCGGATTCCTTGTGCTTCACCAGCTCGTCGATCTGACCGACATATCTGGCCGTAGTCTTGTCCAGCTCCTTCTCGGCCCGGCCGACCTCGTCCTCACCGGCCTCGCCGTCCTTCTGGATCCGGCCCAGTTCGTCCATGGCCTTACGGCGCACATTGCGGATCGAGACCTTGGCGTCCTCACCCTTCTGCTTGGCCTGTTTGACCAATTCGCGGCGCCGCTCCTCGGTGAGCTGCGGGATCGAGATCCGCAGGATATCGCCGTTGTTGGTCGGGTTCACGCCCAGATCGGAATTGCGGATCGCGGTTTCGATCGGCCCCAGCTGTGCCTGCTCGTACGGTTTCACCACCACCATCCGCGGCTCCGGGACAGTGATACTCGACATCTGGGTGATCGGGGTCGGCGATCCGTAGTAGTCGACGACGACCCGGGAGAACATCCCCGGGTTCGCGCGCCCGGTCCGGATGCCGCCTAGATCGTCCTTCGCCACCGAGACAGCCTTCTCCATCTTCTCCTCGGCGTCGAAGAGCGCTTCTTCAATCACGACCGTTCCTCCACTGCGTCGTCATCGTCATGACCCGCGGGCCCGCGGTATCAGGATCGAACCAATGTGCCGATCTTCTCACCGGCCACCGCCCTGGCAATATTGCCCTTGGTCAACAAATTGAACACCAGCATCGGCATCTGGTTGTCCATACACAAACTGAACGCCGTCGAATCGGCGACCTTCAGGTCGCGTTCGATGGCTTCCTTGTGCGTGATCTCGTGGAACATGCTGGCATCCGGATCCAGTCGCGGATCGGCGTCGAACACTCCGTCGACGGCCTTGGCCATCAGCACCACCTCGGCACCGATCTCCAGCGCGCGCTGGGCGGCAGTGGTGTCGGTCGAGAAGTAGGGCATCCCCATCCCGGCGCCGAAGATCACCACGCGCCCCTTCTCCAGATGTCGCTTGGCACGCAACGGCAGGTAGGGTTCGGCGACCTGCCCCATCGTGATGGCGGTCTGCACCCTGGTGTCGATGCCCTGCTTCTGCAGGAAATCCTGTAGCGCCAGACTGTTCATGACCGTGCCGAGCATGCCCATGTAATCCGAGCGCGCGCGTTCGAGACCGCGTTCCTCGAGTTCGGCGCCGCGGAAGAAGTTCCCGCCGCCGATCACCACCGCCACCTGCACCCCGGTGGAAACGACCTCGGCGATCTGCTCCGCGACGGTCTGCACCATATCGGGATCCAGCCCCACCGTGCCGCCGCCGAACATCTCACCGCCCAGTTTCAGCAGTACCCGGCGATATCCTGGGCGGTCGGTCCCGGGGTGCGTCATCGGCTGGCGTCTCCTTCGGCGATCGGCGGTGCTCGGTAGATAGTGTTCATGGTGCGGGGCCGCCGGGGAACCGGTGCCGCCCGCTTCCGACTGGCCCGGGCGCGGCGCGCGGCTACGTGGCATAGGCCAACACAGGGCGGCCTCTATCCTGCCCTACGCCGCCGGGCGATCGTACGACGGGGCGGGCGGGGCCGGAAAGTGCCCGCTCAGCAGCAAACCCCCGCCGCAGCGTATGCGACGGGGGTTGCTGCGATACGGATCAGGCTTGGCCGACCTCGAACCGGGCGAAGCGGGTGACGGTGACACCGGCCTCGTCCAGCAGAGCCTTCACGGTCTTCTTGTTATCGGTGACCGACGGCTGTTCGAGCAGCACGACGTCCTTGAAGAAGCCGTTCACGCGACCCTCGGTGATCTTGGGCAGCGCGGCCTCGGGCTTACCTTCTTCACGGGCGGTCTGCTCCGCGATCCGGCGCTCGTTCTCGACGAGATCTGCGGGGACCTCGTCGCGGGTGACGTACTTGGCCTTGAGCGCGGCGACCTGCATGGCGGCGCCACGGGCGGCCTCCGCGGCGGCGTCACCGGAACCGGTGTACTCGACGAGCACACCGACGGCCGGCGGCAGATCCGACGCCCGCTTGTGCAGGTAGGTGGCGACCGGGCCGTCCAGGGAGACGACGCGACGCAGTTCCAGCTTCTCGCCGATCTTGGCGGCCAGCGCCTGCAGCGCCTCGTCGACCGTCGAGCCGTCGAGGGCCACGGCCTTCAGGGCATCCACATCGGCCGGTTTCGCGGCCGCGGCGGCGGCGATGATCTTATCGGCCAGCTCCTGGAACTCCGCGTTCTTGGCCACGAAGTCGGTTTCGGAGTTGATCTCGACCATCACGCCGTCCTTGGCGATGACCAGGCCCTCGGCAGTGGTGCGCTCGGCCCGTTTGCCGACATCCTTGGCGCCCTTGATGCGCAGCAATTCCACGGCCTTGTCGAAATCACCTTCGGTTTCGACCAGCGCGTTCTTGCAGTCCATCATTCCGGAGCCGGTGAGCTCCCGCAGCCGCTTCACGTCAGCGGCGGTGTAGTTCGCCATCGGGGGCGAGCCTCCTTCGAGAAAGTCAGGTACCGGTCAGCGGTGGCCACGTGCTCGTACAGCCGTGACCACCGCTGTGGAAATTCGGGTTCGGCGGCGCTCATCTCAGCAGCAGCCGGTGAGCGCCGGCCGAACACGGGGTGACGACTCAGGCCTCGGCCGGAGTCTCCGCGGGCGCCGCAGGGGTCTCGGCGCCGGGCGCGGCCTGCGCCAGCAGCTCCTGCTCCCACTCCGGCAGCGGCTCCGCACCGGCCTCGGGCTTGTCGTCGCCGCCGGAGCGGCCGGCCCGGGCCTGCACGCCCTCGGCCACCGCGGAGGCGACGACCTTGGTGAGCAGCGCGGCGGAACGGATCGCATCGTCGTTACCCGGGATCGGGTAGTCGACGAGGTCGGGATCGCAGTTGGTGTCCAGGATCGCGATGACCGGGATGTTCAGCTTGCGGGCCTCGCCGACGGCGATGTGCTCCTTGTTGGTGTCGACGACCCAGATGGCCGAGGGCACCTTCTGCATATCGCGGATACCGCCGAGGGTGCGGTCCAGCTTGTTCATCTCACGCGTGAGCATGAGGATTTCCTTCTTGGTGCGACCCTCGAATCCACCGGTCTGCTCCATAGCCTCGAGTTCCTTGAGGCGCTGCAGGCGCTTGTGCACGGTGGAGAAGTTGGTGAGCATGCCGCCCAGCCAGCGCTGGTTCACATACGGCATACCGACCCGCGTGGCCTCGGCCGCGATGGACTCCTGGGCCTGCTTCTTGGTGCCGACGAACAGGACGGTGCCGCCGTGGGCGACGGTCTCCTTGACGAATTCGTAGGCCTTATCGATGTAGGTCAGCGTCTGCTGCAGATCGATGATGTAGATGCCGTTGCGGTCGGTGAAGATGAACCGCTTCATCTTCGGGTTCCAGCGACGGGTCTGGTGCCCGAAATGCGCGCCGCTGTCGAGCAGCTGCTTCATGGTTACGACAGCCATTGCTCTCGTATCTCTCTTTCGTTGCCGGTTGTCGCAGCAAGCCGGCGGCCTGCTGCCCTGGCACCACAGAACACTCGGACCCGATCAGGGATCGGGACCAGCCGAGACGTCCCCTGTTCCGGAATCGCGCCGCCGGCCGTCCGCTCCCGGGGAGCGCGTGGCGGGCAGCGCCGTGATGAACAAGCACGGTGGTGCGCGAAGTCGGCCGGTGCCACACAGAAACCTGCGAACACAGACCGCTCGGCCAGTTTACGGCGTGCGCTGCGAGAATCGGAAATCGGGCGGTCGCACGGGTACGTTCGGTGAGCTGCGAGCGGGCTTTTTGAAACACAGTTTGTTCACAGGGGTGGGTTATCCACAGGTGCCGGAATTGCGGGTTCCGGCCGCTATCCGCCGCGGGCACGCTGAGCATATGAGCCGTCACGACACCGCCGACCGCATCCCTTCTTCACCGGCCGGACTCCCGCCCGCCCCGCGCAGCTGGCCCTATATCGCACTACGTGATCGGCCGATTACCGCACAAGACGGCGAACCGCTGCCACTATGGCCGCGAAGATCGCAGGAACCGCCGGCGGCGAGTATCCGCAGGCGTGGGATGCTGCGGCACCACACCGGTGTGCCCGGCCACACCGCGCACACCCGGTACAGCCGCACCGCCGTCGTACTCCCCGGCGGCAGCGAACACGCCCGCCGTCTCCCGTCGCTCCACTGCAGCCCGCGATTCGCACGCCGCCGGTGGTGTGCCGACAACCGCCGAAAGACAGGCGCCGACCGGATCGTCGCCGCATCAACGCTCTCCGCCGCCGATACGACGGGGAACGAGCCGGGGCGACGGGCGTATGGGGCCGCATCGAGCACCACAGCGCACCCTGCGGTTCATCGTTTCGTCCCGGCCCGCGATGGTGCACACCACCGAGATATGCCTGCAACCCGATCTGCGCACGCCGCACGATCCGCTCGGGCCGCGAGCGATGCCACGGTGGCCGGCCGGAATCGTCCGGTCCGGAGCACGGCCCTGGCGGCCTCCGCAACCGGCAGGCGCGCCGTGCCGCAGGTGCTCCGGCCCGGGAGTTCGGAGGCGGGCGCGGCGGGGCTCGGCGATATCGAACGGCGTGCCCGGCGATACGAACGCCGGATAGCCCACAGCGCCTTCCTGCCCGCGGACCGCGAGCCCGTCCCGGTTCTGCTCGACGCGTTCGCATCGCAACGTGCGGATCCGGGGCGCCGGTCTCCCACGGTGCCGCCCGATGACTCACCGCTGCCCATGGGGATACCGTCACGGTTCGCACCCGGTCGGCGATTGCGGCGGGCGCCGGTCCGGAATCCGATTCGGCGTGCTGTCCCGGAAGACCGCACCGGCACGCGGAGTCGCCTGTTCCTGTACCGAAGCGTGGCGGGGGATGTCGCCGGAGGGGCGCCGCCACACCCGGCGGTGGCATGCGGCCTGGCGGACCGATCGTCGCGGGTCCACGCATTGCGGAAGGCAAGGGATGTGCGGCTCTCCGCGGCGGCACCTCGGATATCGAATGGACCGGATCGCGCGGGCGATCTGCCTGCTGCGGGGGCGCGACTGGGCACCGGCGGGCGGAGCCCGGTGACCCGGGTCGTCACCGTCGGAGGCAACAAGCTGGTCACCCGTTCGGTTTCCGTGCGGGCCCGGCACCGGCGTTCCGTGGTGGGACACCGGCGGTGGGATGTGCTGCTCGGTGCCGCGTTCACTACGGTGCTCGTCGCGTTCCCGTTGGGTCCGGGTGCCACAGCCGCCGCTTATTCCGGCGGTTCGGTGGAGGCGACGCCGGTGAGCTCTACCGCTGCGGCAGCCCGCCCAGCTCTCGACCGGACGGTGCCCGGCCCGAATCCGGCCGTCGCCGGCGAAGGCCCCACCACACCGGCTGCGGTCGCCGCATGCGGCGGATCGGGATCGGCTTCCGGGTCCGGCGCCGAATCGCCCTGGTCCGGTTCCGCCGAGTTGGCGGCAGGTTCAGCCTCCGGGTCGGCCTGCACGGTCGTTCCGGCGTTGGGCGAATTGCTGCGCACATTGATCCGGCTCGCACCGAAGATCGCTCCGCCCTGTCCGTGCCCGAATGGCCGGAAATAGGAGCGCCGCCGGGCCGGGCGTATGGAGGGGGTACGCCCGGCCCGGTATGGGCCCTGGCTCCGTGCTGTTGGTTCTGCTGATGGCGCTGGCCGCCGCCGGTCCGGCCGCAGCAGGGCCGGACAAGCCGTTCACCTGGCCGTTGCGGCCACGGCCCGACGTCGAACGAGCCTTCGACCCACCGGAACAGGACTGGCTGCCCGGGCATCGCGGTGTCGATCTCGCCGGAACGCAGGGACAGACCGTTTATGCGGCCGGCCCGGGAGTGGTGGTCTTCGCCGGCGAAGTGGCCGGTAAGCCGGTGGTATCGATACGCCACGAAGGAGACCTGCGGACGACCTATGAGCCGGTGACGGCGAAGGTCACGGTAGGCAGACGGGTCACCCGCGAGACCGCAATCGGTGTCCTGGAGGGCGGGCATGCGGGGTGTGCGACCACTTGTTTGCATTGGGGCGCGCGCCGCGAGCAGAGCGGCCGCGCGAAGCGGGAGTATCTGGACCCACTCGGCCTGCTGCGCCTGTCTCCGGTCCGCCTGAAGCCGGTGCACCCAGTCGGGTGAACAGTCGCGGAAGCGCACGAGCAGCCTCGCCGGGGGGGGGCGCGCGCCCCCGGGGCCCGCCCCCCCCCCGCCCCGGACAGAGCGGGGGGGGCCCCCCCGCGGGGGGCGGGGGGGGCCCCCCGGGGGGGGGGCCGCCCCCCGAAAAAACGGGGGGGGGGGGGGGGGGTTTTGGGTGGGGGGGGGTGATTGGTAGGGGCGG
>NZ_JARWNW010000009.1 GCF_029868325.1 Nocardia carnea | reverse complement strand
TTTAGTCCCCCACCCTCAGTGGTCTGGTTCTCACCCCCCCCCTCATAGCAACCCCCCCCCCGGGCGCCGTTCCCCCCACATCCCCCCTTTCCCCCCCCCCCCCCCGGCCGGGGACCGGTAGGGACACAGAGAACGGGCCGTTCACACTCTGCGCGTAATGTGAACGGCCCGTTCTCGTATCGGCCGCCGCTCGCCGATGGGCGGGGCGGCCGCCATACTCTTCTTCAATCTGAGCAGCCCGTCTCTGATCCGGGATTTGACGGTCGGCAGGCCGATATCGAGTTGCCGGGCGACCTCCGCGTACGTCCGGCCGTCGTAATAGGCCAGCGAAATCGCTTCGCGCTGATTCTCGGTGAGGCTGCGCAGGCCGAGCACCACGGCCTGATGGTCGAGTTTGCGCTCGACCTCCTCGATGACCTCGTCGTAGTCGTGCCCGAGTACCCGGGCGCCGTAGGCGATCTCCCGCTGCGTATGCGCCTGTTCGGCACGTACACGGTCGACCGCACGGCGATGGGCCAATGTCATCAGCCAGGTCACCGCCGAACCGCGGGCCGGGTCGAAACTCGCCGCGGTACGCCAGGTCTGCAGGTAGACCTCCTGCGTGGTCTCCTCGGCGAACCCCGAATCCTGTAGGACACGTAACACCAGACCGAAGACCCGCGTGCGGGTTCGATCATAGAGTTCGGCGAAAGCTTCGGCGTCCGAATGGCCACAGCGCTGCAGCAACGCTGAAAGCTCGATACTTTCGTGTGTCATCGGTCATAACAATAACCCCACGCTATGACCGAGACCGTATGTGGCCCCGCGGAAGAGACGGTGTCGCGCCGGTTGTGCAGAGCGCCGGCGGTTGCCGTGCCGCGGCAAAACAGCCCCTGCCACGGCCGATGCGTCCGGAGCGGGCTACACCGCCATTCGGCGCCGGTTGCGGCGCGCGTGCATTTCGCGTTCGGTTTCCGACATCCCGCCCCAGATTCCGTAGGGCTCACTGACCTTCAGTGCATGTGACCGGCACTGCATGAGGACCGGGCAGGTCCGGCAGATTTCCTTGGCGCGCAGCTCGCGAGCCGCCCGGGCCCGGCCGCGCTCGCCGTCGGGATGGAAGAACACCGCCGAGTCCACACCCCGGCAGGAACCGCGCATCTGCCAGTCCCAGACATCGGCGTTCGGTCCGGGAAGGTGGGTGGGCATGGGCATGGGTTGAACTCCTCGTAGACGTGAGCTCGTCGGCATTGTCGAGCGAGTGATGGGTCAACTTCTCAGGTGGTGCCCGGCGCCCGTGTGAACGCGCGGACCGTAGGCATCCCGGGCGATTTTTCGCCCGGCGCCGTTCGTGGCGATGAGCTACGTTAGGGGTAACGGGGAAATTCCGTCAACAGTTCGGCGCGCTGATTTGTCGGATATTTTGCGGCTTGAATTTAACCCACCTGGCTGTTTACTTCCGCTAATCTTCCGGCGATACTGTGTGGTTACCCCGACACCTGGTCGTCGATCCGTCGGCCCTGGTCGACGTTTTCGCAGGTGGTGATCTCGACCGGGGTGGCAGGAACGGTCCGGACCGAAATGTGTACACGATCCGGGCATGGATCGGGGCCGGAATCGCTGATCTCGGTACGATTACAGATGGCGGCCGGGCGGCTTCCAGGTTAATTAAGCGAAACGTTGCGGAATTCGATGCGTATCCGCTCATGGATTGATGGGCGGAGATTAACCTGATCGAAACACCGGCGATTCGATTAATGCTGAAAGATTGCTGAAACACTTGCTCCTCGTTCGTTCCGGCCGATTCGCCGGCCGCCGATCCGGCCGGGCCTCGGTACAGTGCACCGGTGTCCGCCCCGCTTCTCCCCGTCGAAACCCGTGCCCCCCTGCTCGCCGACTTCGCATTCGGGGCGCGGCAGTATCGGTCCGCTGCCGAGTTGCCGGAGCCGGGCAGCAGCGTCGAAATATGGTGGCGAGCCGTGGCGTTGGGTGGTACGGGCCACTATGCGGCCGCCCGTACCACACTGCGCCGGCTGCGGGCGAGCACGAACGATCCGGTGCTGCTTTCGCTGGCCGCATCCACCGAGGGGTCGTTACGGCGCCAACTCGGCTGGCATGCGCGGGCCGCGCACGACGACGGTCACGCCGCCGCGTTGGTGCTGCCGCGACTGCCAGGGGGCTCGGCTTCTGGATATCGACATCCGGCGCTCATCGATCCGCACGCTCCGGGTCACCATCCCCTGTCGGGCCGGCTCGACGCCGCGGCCGCCGCGGTCGGTGAGCATGCTGCGGAGGGTGAGGTCGCCGTGCGCGCTGCGGTCGGCCCGGGCGCGGCGGGTTACTACCGCGTTCCCGACCTGGTCGATGCTGCGGCCGACGCCCTGATCGGCCTCGCTGCCGATGCACTGGGCACCGGCCGGCTCGCGCTCGCCACCAGGTTGCTCGACCGCTGCAGCGCGTTGCTGACCGCCGAGCATCCGTCCGGCTCGAGTGGCGACGTCATCACACAGGGGCAGGCCGATCGGGCGGTCGTCGATCGCTCCCGTGCGTTCGTCCGGCTGCACTGGGTGCGTGCCGAAACCGCACTGGCCGGCGGCCGGGCGGATGAGGCCCTGACCGCGGCGGAGAGCGCGCTGGCCCGGGCCGAGTGCGGCCCCTCGATTCGCCACCGGGTGAAATCGCGGCTGCTGGTCGCCGCGGCCGCCGGAGTGACCGGCGACACCGGGCGGGCTGCCGAACTCGCCGCGCTGGTCGAGGAACAGTGCCGGGAAGCGGATCTGGTGCCGCTGCGCTGGGCCTGTGCCATGTTGCGAACCGGTCTCCCCACGCCCGGTACGGCCCCGGCTGCTGAACACGCCTCAGCGACGGTCGGTGCGGAGGCGTGTCGTGCACTCATCGCCAGGCGTGGCGGGCGATTTCGCGATATCGGACGGTGACCCGGGTTCCACCGTCTCGACCCGTCCGGGTGGCCGTGTCCTATTGTTGATCCCGTTCCGCCGCACCGGCGGAAGCACAGGTCGTCACCGGCCGTGCCACTTTGTAACGCCAGGAAATCCGCTGACGATGACGCACACGGGCGAAGAGTTGGATCGTGCCGTCGCCGCTGCTGCGCAGGGCGACAGGTCCGCTCTAGCTCAGGTACTGGAGATGGTCCGTCCGCTGGTGATGCGATATTGCCGCGCACGGATCGGTGCCGCGGAGCGTGGACAACTCTCCGCGGACGACGTCGCGCAGGAGGTCTGTCTAGCGGTCATGACCGCGCTACCCAGGTATCAGGACCAGGGTCGGCCGTTCATGGCTTTCGTATACGGAATCGCTTCGCACAAGGTCGCCGACGCCCATCGCAACGCCTCCCGTAACAAGGCGGAGGCGATGGCCGAAGTACCAGATGTCATATCCACCGACCACGGACCGGAGCAGCGAGCTCTCGAATCGGAAACGAGCCGGCAGATGAACACTCTGCTGGCCACGTTGCCGGAGAAACATCGGGAGATCCTGATCCTGCGCCTGGTGATGGGTTTGTCAGCGGAGGAAACCGCGACCGCCGTGGGCAGTACGGCGGGAGCGATACGGGTCGCCCAGCACAGGGCGCTCGCAAAACTGAAGGTACAAGTGGCGAGGGCAGGTGAAATATATGGCTAGGGATGGCGGGCGCGGTCGGGGCGACAAGCGGGCGCGGCGCGTATCGCGGAACACCGATCCCTACGCCGAGGGCTCCGGTGCCGGGTCCGAACCGGTCGATATCAGCGCGGTCCGTCGTGATGACGAACTGATCGACGCTATCGCGCGGGGCGGGCCCATACCCACCGAGAGCACCGAGGAACTCCAGCTGGCGACATTGCTGGCGGATTGGCGGGCCGAGATCGTGGCTCCGCCGCTACCGGATGCGCCCGATCTCGATACCGTCGTCGCGGCGGTCAATCAGGAGATCGGGGCCCGGCAGGCGCGGATCAGTGCGCAATCCGGCGGGCGGCTGCGGCTGCTCCGCCCGATAGCCACCACGGCGGCCGCGCTGGCTCTGGTGTTCGGCGGGCTGTCGGTGTTCTCTTATCAGGCCGAACCCGGTGATGCGCTGTGGCGCGTCAAAGAGGTGGTGTTCAGCGAACAGGCTCAGAGCACCGTCGTGCAGTACGCCGACGACAATCTGGCCGCCGCGCAGGAGCTGCTCGAGGAAGGTAAGCCGGAACAGGCCAAGGCCCGGCTGGAACAGGCCTCGGCCAATGCCACCCAGGTGGACGACCCGGCGAAGCGCAACGAGCTGGCCGCTCGCTGGCGTGAACTGGTCGGACAGGTCGGCAAGGTCGCACCGGATATCGCGGCCCAGCTCGAGGAGAAGGCTCCCGCCCTGGATCCGGGGGCGCCGGTGCAGCCGGCCACGCCCGGGGATACCACCGGGCGCCCCGGTCCTACGGTGACCACCACGAACCGGCCGGGTCAGCAGCTTCCGATGGAGGCTCCGGGGCCCGGCGGCGATCGGCCGACCGCGCCGGATGTCACCGCACCGGTGCTGCCGTCGCCGGACCGGCCGTCGCCCGATACGGACAATCCGGATACCCAGGCGCCGGATACCCACGCGCCGGATATCGCACCGGACGACACCACCCCGGACACCCCTGACCCGACCACTTCGGACGGGCCGGGGGTCGACTCGGTGGAGCCGACCTCTCAGGTACCGCCGTCCACGATCAGCTCACCTGGTCCGGCCGAACCGTCGGTACCGCAGGTCCCGGAGACCGGGGCGCCGTCCGTTCCGACGACCATCGTCCCCAGCGGGCCCACCAACTGAACGCGGCGCGGCAATCCTGAGCCCGCGCGTTCGCGAATATCTGTCACCGTGTGGCGCGACCCCCCCGGGGGGGGGCCACACCGCGCGGTTAGGGGGGGGGGTTTGGTTGGGTTGGGGGGTTGTTATGTTTCTGTCCCCGCCCCGGGGTGTTTTGTGTTGGGTTTTTTGTTTTTGTCCGGTTTGTTACCGTTTTGGTGGGGTGGGTTTCGGCGCGGGCCGCGGGGGGGGCGCCCCCGGCC
>NZ_JARWNW010000008.1 GCF_029868325.1 Nocardia carnea | reverse complement strand
TGTGTGCGTGTGTTCTTTGAGAACTCAATAGTGTGTTGATGAATGTCAGTGCCAAATATTTAATTTGGTTTCGGTTCTTCATACCCCCGTGTGGAGGGCCGAACATTTAAGTCAGCTAAATTCCGGCTGGCGATTGTTTTGCTAGGTTTTCGGACTCTAGTTTGTACTTTTGATTGCGCCCTTCGGGGTGTGATTGTGAGTCTTCAACGGAGAGTTTGATCCTGGCTCAGGACGAACGCTGGCGGCGTGCTTAACACATGCAAGTCGAGCGGTAAGGCCCTTCGGGGTACACGAGCGGCGAACGGGTGAGTAACACGTGGGTGATCTGCCTTGCACTCTGGGATAAGCCTGGGAAACTGGGTCTAATACCGGATATGACCACTTCTCGCATGGGTTGTGGTGGAAAGATTTATCGGTGCAAGATGAGCCCGCGGCCTATCAGCTTGTTGGTGGGGTAATGGCCTACCAAGGCGACGACGGGTAGCCGGCCTGAGAGGGCGACCGGCCACACTGGGACTGAGACACGGCCCAGACTCCTACGGGAGGCAGCAGTGGGGAATATTGCACAATGGGCGGAAGCCTGATGCAGCGACGCCGCGTGAGGGATGACGGCCTTCGGGTTGTAAACCTCTTTCGACTCCGACGAAGCGAAAGTGACGGTAGGAGTATAAGAAGCACCGGCCAACTACGTGCCAGCAGCCGCGGTAATACGTAGGGTGCGAGCGTTGTCCGGAATTACTGGGCGTAAAGAGCTTGTAGGCGGCTTGTCGCGTCGATCGTGAAAACTCGGGGCTCAACCCCGAGCTTGCGGTCGATACGGGCAGGCTTGAGTACTTCAGGGGAGACTGGAATTCCTGGTGTAGCGGTGAAATGCGCAGATATCAGGAGGAACACCGGTGGCGAAGGCGGGTCTCTGGGAAGTAACTGACGCTGAGAAGCGAAAGCGTGGGTAGCGAACAGGATTAGATACCCTGGTAGTCCACGCCGTAAACGGTGGGTACTAGGTGTGGGTTTCCTTCCACGGGATCCGTGCCGTAGCTAACGCATTAAGTACCCCGCCTGGGGAGTACGGCCGCAAGGCTAAAACTCAAAGGAATTGACGGGGGCCCGCACAAGCGGCGGAGCATGTGGATTAATTCGATGCAACGCGAAGAACCTTACCTGGGTTTGACATACACCGGAAACCTGCAGAGATGTAGGCCCCCTTGTGGTCGGTGTACAGGTGGTGCATGGCTGTCGTCAGCTCGTGTCGTGAGATGTTGGGTTAAGTCCCGCAACGAGCGCAACCCTTATCTTATGTTGCCAGCGCGTAATGGCGGGGACTCGTGAGAGACTGCCGGGGTCAACTCGGAGGAAGGTGGGGACGACGTCAAGTCATCATGCCCCTTATGTCCAGGGCTTCACACATGCTACAATGGCCGGTACAGAGGGCTGCGATACCGTGAGGTGGAGCGAATCCCTTAAAGCCGGTCTCAGTTCGGATCGGGGTCTGCAACTCGACCCCGTGAAGTTGGAGTCGCTAGTAATCGCAGATCAGCAACGCTGCGGTGAATACGTTCCCGGGCCTTGTACACACCGCCCGTCACGTCATGAAAGTCGGTAACACCCGAAGCCGGTGGCCTAACCCTTGTGGAGGGAGCCGTCGAAGGTGGGATCGGCGATTGGGACGAAGTCGTAACAAGGTAGCCGTACCGGAAGGTGCGGCTGGATCACCTCCTTTCTAAGGAGCATTCTCCACGCCGGCTCACATAGGTGGGTGCGGGTTGTGGCAGAGGCCATTACGAACTCGAATGTGGTTCGGTGGTTGCTCATGGGTGGAACGCTGACAACCTCCATCACAGACGGCTGGGACTGTGTTTCCGGTGCTGGTGGATATATCAACACACTGTTGGGTCCTGAAAGAACAGGCGTTCTTTCCAGGCAATAAACATGATCTGCTCGGATTTTCTGAGATACTGCCGGTTCGGTCGGTGAGTCCAGGAGTTCGGTTCGAGTGGGTGTGTTGTTTGAGAACTGCACAGTGGACGCGAGCATCTTTGTTTTGTAAGTGTTTTAGAGCGTTCGGTGGATGCCTTGGCACCAGGAGCCGATGAAGGACGTAGGAGGCTGCGATAAGCCTCGGGGAGCTGTCAACCGAGCTGTGATCCGAGGGTGTCCGAATGGGGAAACCCAGCACGAGTGATGTCGTGTTACCCGCATCTGAATATATAGGGTGTGTGGAGGGAACGTGGGGAAGTGAAACATCTCAGTACCCACAGGAAGAGAAAACAATATGTGATTCCGTGAGTAGTGGCGAGCGAAAGCGGATGAGGCTAAACCATGCGTGTGTGATACCCGGCAGGGGTTGCACGTGTGGGGTAGTGGGGCTCATTTTCTCATCACTGCCGTGGTGAGCAACAGTCAGAAAAGATCGTGTTAGTCGAATTGGTCTGGGACGGCCAACCGTAGACGGTGAGAGTCCGGTAGGCGAAAACACGTTCTCTGTTGTAGTGAGTGCCCGAGTAGCAGCGGGCCCGTGAAATCTGCTGTGAATCTGCCGGGACCACCCGGTAAGCCTGAATACTCCCTGGTGACCGATAGCGGACTAGTACCGTGAGGGAAAGGTGAAAAGTACCCCGGGAGGGGAGTGAAATAGTACCTGAAACCGTGCGCTTACAATCCGTCAGAGCCTGCGAGTCCTTGTGGCTGTGGGTGATGGCGTGCCTTTTGAAGAATGAGCCTGCGAGTTAGTGGCATGTGGCGAGGTTAACCCGTGTGGGGTAGCCGTAGCGAAAGCGAGTCCGAATAGGGCGTTCGAGTCGCGTGTTCTAGACCCGAAGCGGAGTGATCTACCCATGGCCAGGGTGAAGCGACGGTAAGACGTCGTGGAGGCCCGAACCCACTTAGGTTGAAAACTGAGGGGATGAGCTGTGGGTAGGGGTGAAAGGCCAATCAAACTCCGTGATAGCTGGTTCTCCCCGAAATGCATTTAGGTGCAGCGTCGCGTGTTTCTCACCGGAGGTAGAGCTACTGGATGGTCTAGGGGGCCCACAAGCTTACCGAAATCAGCCAAACTCCGAATGCCGGTGAGTGAGAGCGCGGCAGTGAGACTGCGGGGGATAAGCTTCGTAGTCGAGAGGGAAACAGCCCAGATCGCCGGCTAAGGCCCCTAAGCGTGTACTAAGTGGAAAAGGATGTGGGATTGCGCAGACAGCCAGGAGGTTGGCTTAGAAGCAGCCACCCTTGAAAGAGTGCGTAATAGCTCACTGGTCGAGTGATCCTGCGCCGACAATGTAGCGGGGCTCAAGTACACCGCCGAAGCCGCGGCAGTCGCACATATACATCCACATTTTCCTGCGGGAGGGTGTGCAGTGGTGTGGCTGGGTAGGGGAGCGTCGTGTAGCCAGGGAAGCAGCGGGGTGACCTAGTTGTGGAGGCTGCGCGAGTGAGAATGCAGGCATGAGTAGCGAAAGACGAGTGAGAAACTCGTCCGCCGAATGACCAAGGGTTCCTGGGCCAGGTTAATCCGCCCAGGGTGAGTCGGGACCTAAGGCGAGGCCGACAGGCGTAGTCGATGGACAACGGGTTGATATTCCCGTACCCGTGTATCCGCGCCCAATGGCGAATCATCTGTGCTAAGTGCCCAAAACCTGATGGACCTCCTTCGGGAGGCCGGATGGGGCTGCGCATGACCCTGGGTGTAGTAGTCAAGCGATGGGGTGACGCAGGAAGGTAGCTGGGCCAGTCAGTGGTTGTACTGGTGTAAGCCTGTAGGGCGAGTGGTAGGCAAATCCGCCATTCATGTGCCTGAGAGGTGATGCGTAGCCGATTGAGGCGAATTCAGTGATCCTATGCTGCCGAGAAAAGCCTCTAGTGAGTTGGTACACGGCCCGTACCCCAAACCGACACAGGTGGTCAGGTAGAGAATACTAAGGCGATCGAGAGAACTGTGGTCAAGGAACTCGGCAAAATGCCCCCGTAACTTCGGGAGAAGGGGGGCCCGAGCTGGTGACCGGTCTTGCACCGTGAGCTGGTTTGGGCCGCAGAGACCAGAGAGAAGCGACTGTTTACTAAAAACACAGGTCCGTGCGAAGTCGTAAGACGATGTATACGGACTGACGCCTGCCCGGTGCCGGAAGGTTAAGAGGACCGGTTAGCGCCTTTGGGCGCGAAGCTGAGAATTTAAGCCCCGGTAAACGGCGGTGGTAACTATAACCATCCTAAGGTAGCGAAATTCCTTGTCGGGTAAGTTCCGACCTGCACGAATGGCGTAACGACTTCTCTGCTGTCTCGACCACAGACTCGGCGAAATTGCATTACGAGTAAAGATGCTCGTTACGCGCGGCAGGACGAAAAGACCCCGGGACCTTCACTATAGCTTGGTATTGGTGTTCGGTACGGTTTGTGTAGGATAGGTGGGAGACTGTGAAACTCGCACGCCAGTGTGGGTGGAGTCATCGTTGAAATACCACTCTGATCGTATTGGACCTCTAACCTCGGACCATGATCTGGTTCAGGGACAGTGCCTGGTGGGTAGTTTAACTGGGGCGGTTGCCTCCCAAAATGTAACGGAGGCGCCCAAAGGTTCCCTCAGCCTGGTTGGCAATCAGGTGTCGAGTGCAAGTGCACAAGGGAGCTTGACTGTGAGACAGACATGTCGAGCAGGGACGAAAGTCGGGACTAGTGATCCGGCACCGGCATGTGGAAGCGGTGTCGCTCAACGGATAAAAGGTACCCCGGGGATAACAGGCTGATCTTCCCCAAGAGTCCATATCGACGGGATGGTTTGGCACCTCGATGTCGGCTCGTCGCATCCTGGGGCTGGAGTAGGTCCCAAGGGTTGGGCTGTTCGCCCATTAAAGCGGCACGCGAGCTGGGTTTAGAACGTCGTGAGACAGTTCGGTCTCTATCCGCCGCGCGCGTTGGAAACTTGAGGAAGGCTGTCCCTAGTACGAGAGGACCGGGACGGACGAACCTCTGGTGTGCCAGTTGTCCCGCCAGGGGCACGGCTGGTTGGCTACGTTCGGAAGGGATAACCGCTGAAAGCATCTAAGCGGGAAGCCTGTTCCAAGATGAGGTTTCCCACCACCTCGAGTGGTTAAGGCCCCCTACAGACCATGGGGTTGATAGGCCGGAACTGGAAGCCAGGTAACTGGTGGAGGTGACCGGTACTAATAGGCCGAGGGCTTACAAACAAAGGTTGCTACGCGTCCACTGTGCAGTATCTGAAACAACACACAGATACAGAAGACACCCGACAACACTTCATTCGTGGAGTGGCTAAAGGGTGGCTCTCTGTGGATAGTTTCATAGAGTTACGGCGGTTATAGCGGCAGGGAAACGCCCGGTCCCATTCCGAACCCGGAAGCTAAGCCTGCCAGCGCCGATGGTACTGCACTCGACAGGGTGTGGGAGAGTAGGACACCGCCGGAACATA
>NZ_JARWNW010000007.1 GCF_029868325.1 Nocardia carnea | reverse complement strand
GACCCCATCGGACACCCGGGGTTCGACAGCGTAGAAACCCGACGCAACCAGCCGTGGTGCCGAGTCTTACGAGGCCCTGAGAGGTTTTGGCCCGTCCCTGCTTTCCGCACTCGATACTCGCGGCTGCGCCGCATTGCATCGAGTGCGGAAAGCAGGGACGGGCCAAAACCTCTCAGGGCCTCGTAAGACTCGGCACCACGGCTGGTTGCGTCGGGTTTCTACGCTGTCGAACCCCGGGTGTCCGATGGGGTCGGCACCGTCGACTGCGTCGGCCGAGGGCCGATAGCGCCGTATGCCGCATCGCACCGGTGGCACCGATACACTCGATCGGTCCCGGGGCGACGGAGGTGTCCACGGCTTCTGGTGACATTCGTTCTCACCGGGCAGATGGCAGGAGAGTTTTCACCGGGTCCGGCGCGGCGATCGAACGCTGCGACCCCGGCGGATACCGGGACGGGGACCCCACTACGCTGAGCCCGTGTCGAGACGAGCCGATGGCAGGGCGGACGACGAGCTCCGCGAGGTACGGATAACCCGAGGTTTCACCACGCATCCGGCCGGTTCGGTGCTGGTCGAGTTCGGGCAGACGCGGGTGATGTGCACGGCCAGTGTCACCGAGGGCGTACCGCCGTGGCGGCGCGATTCCGGGCTGGGCTGGCTCACCGCCGAGTACGCGATGCTGCCGGCCGCCACCCACACGCGGAGCAGCCGGGAATCGGTCAAGGGGAAGGTCGGTGGGCGTACCCAGGAGATCAGCCGGTTGGTCGGCCGGTCCCTGCGCGCCTGTATCGACCTGGCCGCTATCGGCGAGAACACCATCGCCGTCGACTGCGATGTCCTGCAGGCCGACGGCGGTACCCGCACCGCCGCCATCACCGGCGCCTATGTCGCGCTCTCCGATGCCGTCACCTACCTCGGTGCCGCGGGCGGGCTGGCCGATCCGCAGCCGATCTCCTGCGCGATCGCCGCGGTCAGCGTCGGGGTCGTGGACGGGCGGGTCCGGCTGGACCTGCCGTACGAGGAGGATTCGCGCGCCGAGGTCGATATGAACGTCGTCGCCACCGATACCGGCACCCTGGTGGAAATCCAGGGGACCGGCGAAGGCGCGACCTTCCCGCGTTCCACCCTCGACAAGCTCCTGGACTCCGCACTCGCGGGCTGCGAGCAACTGTTCGCGGTGCAGAAGGAAGCGCTGGCGCTGCCCTATCCGGGTGTGCTGCCCGAAGCGCCGGAACCGGCGAAGAAGAAGTAGATGACCCGCCGCGTTCTGCTCGCCAGCCGCAACGCCAAGAAACTGAACGAGCTGCGCCGGATCCTGGACGAGGCCGGTGTGGCCGGGATCGAGATCGTCGGGCTCGACGATGTCCCGGAATATCCGGAGGCGCCGGAAACCGGGGCGACGTTCGAGGAGAATGCGCTGGCCAAGGCCCGTGACGGGGCCCAGGCGACCGGGTTGCCGTGTATCGCCGACGATTCCGGGATCGCGGTGGATGCGTTGAACGGGATGCCGGGCGTCCTGTCGGCCCGCTGGGCCGGCCGCCACGGCGACGATGCCGCGAACAACGCCTTACTGCTCGCACAGCTGTCCGATGTGCCCGATGATCGCCGCGGCGCATACTTCGTCTCGGCCTGCGCGCTGGTGCTGCCGGAGGGCGGTCAGACCGTGGTGCGCGGCGAATGGCCCGGAACCATCGCCCGCGCACCGCAGGGTGACGGCGGTTTCGGCTACGATCCGCTGTTCCATCCCGACGGCGGGGGGGGGGGGGGGGGGGGGCGGGGCGCCCCCCCCACCCCCGGAGAGCGACGACCCCCCCCCCCCCCCCCCCCCGCCCCCCCCCCCCCCCCCCGGCAGCAGTTCGGCCAGCGCGCGGCCGCGGTGCGAGACGGCATCCTTCTGGGCCGGGGGGGGGGGGGGGGGGGGGGGGGGGGGCACGCAGACCCCCGCCAAAGCCACGGGATAACAAAGACAACCCCACACACCCCCCCCCCCCCCGTGCCGCGCCGGGGGGTCGGACTCGCCGCCAG
>NZ_JARWNW010000006.1 GCF_029868325.1 Nocardia carnea | reverse complement strand
TCCGTGGGCGGTGCGTCGCCGGGACTCGGCCCGGTGGCCGGAACCGCACCCGACGGCGTCGCCAGCGCACCCGCACCCCGCAGCACCTGGTTGAACGCGTGCCCAAGCGTCCACCCGAACCCCCCCATCATAACCCGCCGGCGGGTCCCCCCCCGGGTCCCCCCCCCCCCGCCTCTTGTTTACGCGGTGACCGGCGCTCGATCAGGCGCCGTGCGGTGTCACAGGTTCGAACCGCACACCGGCCAGGCGCCGGGGCCCTGGGTGGCGAGGACGTTCTCGGCGACGCGGATCTGCTCCTCGCGGCTGGCGTTGTGCGCCGAGCCGGTACCACCGTTGGCCTCCCAGGTGCTCTGGGAGAACTGCAGGCCGCCGTAGTAGCCGTTGCCGGTGTTGGTGGACCAGTCGCCGCCGCTCTCGCACTGGGCGACAGCGTCCCAGTTGCCCGAGTAGGCCGAAGCGGTGGCAGTGGAAAGACCGAACGGTACGGCAACGAGTGCCCCGGCGATAGCGGTCATGCCGAGGGCGCGAGTGCTGAACTTTCGGGTCTTGGTCATATGCGAATCCCTCCCTGTGCCCACCGGCAGCGCGTTGGAAGCTGCGTGCCCCTGTCCCCAGGTGTTGTGTCGGGGTTTGTTCCGAACCGTGGGACAGGGTTGCCGGTGTTCTCCGGTTCGGCCGGCCCGTCCCGGTCTGGTCGGGGCCTGGGAACGACCGTAACGAAGAAATCTCCGCAGATCACGTATCGATAACTATCAATATGTGTATTGGCGAGATCCGGGAATATGTGGAAAACTGCTGGTCATAATCCGAATTTTCGCTACCCAACAGGTCACGTGATAACACGGAAATGTGACGGGGATCACCAAAAAATCGTAATCCGTGTCACGCGTATCGCGTTCGAGACCCTTGGCAATCGATCCGCTAACGCTCATTGGGTCGGAGTGCGCAGAACGGCAACGGTTCGATCGATGGCTTTCGCACCGGCGTGTGTTTCGAGGCGCCGATCGGGTGGTCGGTGAACTCCGAAAGTGCGGCTGACCTGGTGATTTGTCATACCGGAGAAGTCGTGTGTAATGTTGTGTTCACCCAACGCGGGGTGGAGCAGCTCGGTAGCTCGCTGGGCTCATAACCCAGAGGTCGCAGGTTCAAATCCTGTCCCCGCTACTACCGGGAAGGCCCCGGAGAGGATCTCCTCTCCGGGGCCTTATCTTGTGTTCAGGGCGTGTCGCCCGGATGTTCTGGCCTGACG
>NZ_JARWNW010000005.1 GCF_029868325.1 Nocardia carnea | reverse complement strand
CCCCCCCCCCCCCCCCCCCCCCCCCCCCCCCCCCCCCCCCCCCCCCCCCCCCCCCCCCCCCCCCCCCCCCCCCCCCCCCCCCCCCCCCCCCCCCCCCCCCCCCCCCCCCCCCCCCCCCCCCCCCCCCCCCGGGTCGGTCTGCGCCGGACCGTGGACAACACCCTGACCATGGCCTATCGCGGGCTCCTGAAGATCAAACACAACCCCGAACAACTCTTCGACGTGGTCATCCAGCCGGTGATCTTCACCCTGATGTTCACCTATATCTTCGGCGGCGCCATCTCCGGCGATGTCCAGAGCTATCTGCCGGTGATCATTCCGGGCATTCTCGTGCAGACCGTGGTGATGACCTCGGTGGTCACCGGAGTACAGCTGAAGGAGGATATGGAGAAAGGCGTTTTCGACCGGTTCAAATCCCTGCCCATAGCGCGGATCTCGGCGCTGTCGGGGGCGCTCACCGCCGATATGGTCCGCTACGGTATCGCCTCCGTGCTGACCGTCGTCATGGGCCTGATCATGGGGTACCGGCCGAATGCCGCAGGTGTGGCGGCGGCCGTCGCGCTGGTCGTCGTCTGCTCGTTCGCCACGAGCTGGATCTGGGCGTTCTTCGGTGTCATCGCGAACAAAGCCTCTGCGGTGCAGGGCTATTCGATGCTGGTCATGTTCCCGCTGACCTTCGCCTCACCCGCGTTCGTCCCGAAGGAGACGATGCCGGGCTGGCTGCAGGCGTTCATCGACGTCAACCCGGTTTCGCATCTGGTGTGGGCCTGCCGGGAGCTGATGAACACCGGGCATATCGGTATGCACGTGGTCTGGTCGCTGGTGGGCGCCGCCGTGATCGTCGCGATCTTCGCGCCACTGACCGTGCGGTCCTATATGCGCCGCGCCTGACCGCCGACCCGGACCCGTTCAGCCGGCCGCAGGGCGGGCGAGCGGGTCCGGTAGGCGCGTGCCCACCTCGCGGATCAGTTCCACGATCCGTGCGGCGGCCGCGGCGCGGCGCAACCCACTCGCGGTGGTGACGGCCGCGTTCAGCCGATCGGCCCCGATCCGGTCGCGCCACAGGTCACGGTGCCGGTCCCACCGCAGCACGGGATAGTCCTGCCGGGACACCACCCGTGGCGCCAGGGCCAGCAGTTCCACCCCGGCCGTCTCGTGTTCGCCCAGCATGAGCAGACCCGAGCCGGCGGCACAGGCCACCGCGCCGAGCTGCGGCAGGTCCAGCACATAACCGAATCGTCGCGGCGCCAGATCGATGAGCTCGGGCACCAACCGCGCGACCACATCACCGCGCTCGTACAGCACATGCGCGGCCAGCGCCGCCGAACCGGTCAGCAGCAGACCCGGGCCCGGTGTGGTTTCCTGGACCGGCCAGCCGATCAATTCGAGCGCACGACGGAAATGCCGCAGTCCGGCATCGATATCGCCTTCGACGAGCTCGATCCCGGCCAATACCGCGGCGATCGTCGACAATCGGTGATTGCGGTGGATCCCCGGGTCGTCGACGACCGCCAGATCTGCCCCACCGGAACCGGAGAACCCCAGCGCGGTGGCGAGTTCCCGCCGGGCCCGCGCCGGTTCGCCGCTGCCGGCCAGCGATGCCGCCAGATACGAATGCACTTCCAGGCTTTCCTCGTAGGCGCGGATCCGGTGCAACAGCTCCGCCGCTTCCTCGTAGAACTCCACCGATTCGCGATACTGCGCGACCTGCCCGGCCAGTGACCCGCGGTGCTGGGCGAGCATCGCCCGGCTCCACACTTCCGCTTCGGTCAGGGCAGGCACGGCCGCGCGGGCGTCGCGGCTCGATTCGTGGATACGGCCCATGTTCTCCCAGATATTGGTGCGGGCCATCAGCGCCAGTGCTCTGGTGTGCCGGTCGGGCGAACGGGTCGCGCGCGCCAGCAGCCGGGCCAGCCGGAGCGAATCGGGCGGGCAGGTCAGCAGCTGGGCCAGAACCCGGAACGGCGCGCGCAGGCCGGTATCGCCCCGCAGCAGAAGCCGGGCCCGGCTCCGCACCAGTGCCAGCTGCCGGAGACTGCGGTCCATGAAGGCCAGATGCAAGGCGATCACCGCGTGGCACGCCGATTCCAGTTCCGCGTACACCCCGCGGGAAGCGACCGGTGGCGCCATCGCGAGTATCCGGGGAATCCAGCCCATGAGTTCGAGGTTCGCCCCGTGCATGACCCACCGCATGGCGGCGACCGGGAAGACCGCATACATGGTCTGTGCGTCGCCGGCCGATTCGGCGCGACGCAGGACGGTGACCAGATTGTCCAGTTCCACCGCCACGGTCAACGCCGGCCCCAGCTCGTCACCGCGGCCGTAGCATTCGGCCATGAGCACCGCGAAATCCCGTGCCCAGCGCGCCATCCGCGTTTCCACCAGATCGATTTCCGACCCCGGTCCGGTATCTGCCGCCACAAGTTCTTGTTCACCGAATTCGCGGACGGTTTCCAGCATCCGGTAGCGCAGCCCGGCGCCCTCGACCTCGACGACGGTCAACAGTGACTGCCCGACCAGCCCATCCACCGCCGCCGCGATATCACCGACCGATATTGCGTCGTCAGCGGCCGATATCGCACCGGCACCGGCCGACGCCGGGGTGGGGGGGGGCGGGGGGGCGCCCCCCGCCCCGGGGGGGGGCGGGGGGGGGGGGGGGGGGCGGGGCGTGGGGTTTCCTAACCCCCCCCCCCGGGGGGGGTAAACCGGGGCCGGTCGGCGCAGCTGGGGAGCAGGCCGACCGGGTGGGCCGGTCTGTCTCGCGGGGTGGCAGAC
>NZ_JARWNW010000004.1 GCF_029868325.1 Nocardia carnea | reverse complement strand
GGGGGGGGTCGTCTGGGGGGGTTTTTATTTTTTGCCCCCCCATAATTTTTTCGCCCCCCCCCGGGGCCCCGAGGGTGGGGCCCCGGGTAGCCCGGTTCTTCACTCCTCCGCTCCTCCGCTTCGCTCCTCCGCTCCGTCGCTCCAGAACCGAGACGGGCCCCGAACCATCGGGGTGAACCCGCCTCTTGTATCGAACATACATTCGATAGCTTGCCGTCGGAAGGGGAGCCCTGGAAGTCCCGCCGAACAGCTACGACCCGCTGTAGTGAATGCCGTCACGTGTCACCGGTCGCCGCTCCCGAAACCGGCCAGCTACCACCGAATTCGACTAGTCTCACAGCATGATCGATCGCCCCCGTCCCATCGTCGGCCCCGATTATCTGGTGGCCGGCCGGTACCGCCTGCAGTCGAAACTGGGCGGTGGCGGTATGGGTGCGGTATGGCTGGCACACGATCGGCTGCTGGACCGGGACGTCGCCATCAAACAGGTGCTGTCGACGGCAGGCCTGGACGTGGCGGAAGCCCGCACGATCCGCGATCGGATCGTGCACGAGGGCCGCGTCGCGGCCAAGCTCTCCCACGAGCACGCCATCGCCGTCTACGACGTGGTGCTCGAAGCCGGTGAACCCTGGCTGGTGATGGAGCATCTGCCCTCGCGCAGCGTCGCCCGGGCGCTCGGCCTGGTGAACGCGCTGCCGGTGATCGAGGTCGCCCAGATCGGTGCGCAGGTCGCCGACGCGCTCGCCGCCGCGCATACGGTCGGGATCGTGCACCGCGATATCAAACCGGGCAATATCCTCGTCGCCGATCGGGGCCCGGGGGTCGGGATGGCGAAGCTCAGCGATTTCGGTATCTCCCGCAATATCACCGAGGCCTCCGACGAACCCGACGGCATGATCACCGGAACCCCCGCCTACCTGCCGCCGGAGGTGGCCCGCGGCGCCCAGCCCACCGCCGCCAGCGATGTGTTCTCCCTCGGTGCCACCCTCTACACCGCCATCGAAGGTCAGCCGCCGTTCGGTATGGACGACGACAGTGACGCCATCGTGGAGCGTGCCGCCATGGCGCAGATCAACCCGCCGACCCGCAGCGGGGTACTCACTCGTGTGCTGCTGCACATGATGGAACCGGCACCGCAACGCCGCCCCAGCATGGCGCAGGCACGGGAGGAGATCTTGGCCGCCGCGTTCGGTCCCGGCGCCGCCGACAACATCCTCGGCGCTCCGGTGCGCACCGAAGACGGCACCATCCCCGCCTGGGCGGCCCGTAACTCCGCCGCCGGGCTGCGCAGCCCCCGTTCCGGCCCGCTGCCCCGCCGCGCCCAGCCGCAGCCCGCGAACCCGGCGCCGGCGCCTGGGCCGGCGCAGAAGATCGGCCGCGGGGGTTCCGGGCAGTCGCCCAGCCCTACCGTGGCCGTCACCATCGGCCTGCTGATCGGGTTGGTGATCATTATCGCGATCCTCATCATGGTGATGTGACGTTGCCGCGGTGATAGGCGGTGGCCTCGCATTATCGGATTCGCCACGGTGTGCACGGCCGATATTCCGGGTCCGGCGAGGTCGGACGCGGACAATCGGATCCGATTCGCGGACCGGTCCGTGACCCACGGCGGCCCGTCCGGCGGTAAGGTCCGGTTTGTCTGTCTTTTCGGCGCGCCCCGGGAACTCCGCCAGGGGTGGTGATCGTTGGATGGACAGTTGGATATCGAGTAACAGCTCGAGCCGACGGTCGTGCTCCGGTATGGCCAACGAACTCCGAGAAAGGGATTTGCGGTGCGCGCCACAAGCAATCCGGTATTCAAGAATCTGCCGAAGCAGGAAACCGGCTACGCGAGCTTCGGCTCGGCTGCTGCCGGCGCGGGACAGCTGGGTTACCAGTACGGCAACCAGCAGTACCCCCCGCAGTATCAGCAGCAGCCCTACCCGCCGCAGGCGCCGACCCGGTCGCTGACCATCGACGATGTGGTCACCAAAACCGGGATCACGCTGGGTGTGCTCGCGCTGTCCGCGCTGGTCACCTACATTCTGACCAGCGCCAACACCGCGCTCGCCCCAATGTTCGTCATCGGCGGCGGCATCATCGGCCTGGTTCTGGTCCTGGTCGCCACCTTCGGCCGCAAGATGGACAACCCCGCCATCGTGCTCGCCTACGCGGTCGCCGAGGGTGTGTTCGTCGGCGCCCTGTCGTTCATGTTCACCGATATCACCTTCGGTGGCGCGGGCGGCGCAGGCATGATCGGGCAGGCCGTCCTGGGCACCTTCGGTGTGTTCGCCGGCATGCTCGTCGTCTACAAGACCGGCGCCATCCGGGTCACCCCGCGGTTCACCCGCATGCTCATCGGCGCCATGATCGGCATCCTGGTACTGATCGTCGGCAACCTGATCGCGAGCTTCTTCACCGACGGCGGTTTCGGCCTGCGTGACGGCGGCCCGGTCGCGATCATCTTCAGCCTGGTGGTCATCGCCATCGCCGCGTTCAGCTTCCTGCTCGACTTCGACGCGGCCGACCAGCTCATCCGCGCCCAGGCCCCGCCCAAGGCCGCCTGGGGTGTGGCGCTCGGCCTCACGGTCACCCTGGTCTGGCTCTACGTCGAGATCCTGCGCCTGCTGAGCTACTTCCAGAGCGACTAGGAACCCGGCCGCCTCAGTGCGGTCAGGACATCACAAAAGAAGGCGGTCCCTCGCGGGGCCGCCTTCTTTTGTGGTGTCTGAGCAGCTCCATCATGGTCGTGATGGCTCTCGTCACGGACCTGGCGGGCGGGGGGGGGGTGGGGGGGCCCGCCGCCCGGGGGGGGGGGGGGGGGGGGGGGGGCGGGGGCCGGGCGGGGGCGGGGGGGCCCCGCGCGGGGGGGGGGGGGCGCGCCCACCCCCCCGGCCCCCCCCCGGGTCCTCCCCACACCCCCCCGGGCCCCCCCCCCCCGCCCTGGCCCCCCCCCTCCCCGCCCCGCGCCCCACCCCGGCCGCCGGTGCCC
>NZ_JARWNW010000003.1 GCF_029868325.1 Nocardia carnea | reverse complement strand
GCCGATGGGCGCGGCCGCCCGCATCTTCGCGGTGGTGTCGAGCGCGAGCCGGACGATTTCCTCGTTCAGTTCGACCAGGTCGCGGACCTGGTCGCCCGCCCAGACCCGCCAAACCTTACCCGACCCCCACGTATATTTTTTACGGGTGGTTGTTTTTTTTGGCCCCGGCCGCGGGGGGCCCGGATTCGGGGCCCCGGAGGTCTCGTTCTTCACTCCTCCGCTCCTCCGCTTCGCTCCCCCGCTCCGTCGCTCCAGAACGAGACGGGCCCCGAACCTTTGGGGTTGGACTACATCGAAGCAGTTGAGGCGTATGCGGACATAAGGACCGGGAGCGTCGGCGTACGGGCCGGTATCGGCACCGCTGCACCCGGATGCTCCAGCACGAAACCGGAGCCCATTCCGGTGCGGTGGACCACACCGAGGAACTCGGGCATATGCGGACACATGCGGTCCGGTACAGGGATCAGTCCGGATCCGAGAAAGGACCCGAGCCGTTCAGCTCTCGCACAAGGGCATCTACTACGGCGACCAGGTCTCCCTGTGCCGCGGCGGCGGTTTGGCGCTGGCGTTGATAGTTCGCGCCGCGGTGTGGGATTTCCGCCACAGCCCGGAGTTCGTCGGCGCAATCCAGCCGCCGCGCGGTCGGTTCCAGCCGGTTCAGTAGATCGTCGAGATCGTCGGTGACCAGGCGTTCGGTGTTGTCCGAGCCGACGATCACAATGGCGTCCAACCCGTAGCGGGCCGCCCGCCACTTGTTCTCCTGCACATGCCAGGGCGGCAGGGTCGGCAGATCTTCGCCGCGTTCCACCCGTTCGTCGAGATGCACGATAAGACAGTGGATCAGCGCGGCCAGTGCGGCGAGTTCGCCGCGGTTGGAGATCCCGTCGCAGATCCGCACCTCGATGGTTCCCCATTTCGGTGCGGGCCGGATATCCCAGTGCATACCGCCGAGCTGTTCGAACACACCGGTTTTCATCTCGTCGTGTACGTAATGCTCGAACTGGGTCCAGTTCTCGAACTGGAACGGCAGGCCCGCCGTCGGCAACTGCTGGAACATCAGCGCCCGGTTGCTCGCGTAGCCGGTATCCGAACCGGACCACATCGGCGAGGACGCCGACAGTGCCAGCAGATGCGGGTAGGACAGCAGCAGCGAGTTCAGGATCGGGAAAACCTTTTCCCGGTGCGATACTCCGACGTGCACGTGCACACCCCAGATCAGCATCTGCCGGCCCCACCACTGGGTGCGTTCGATCAGCTCGTCGTAATGCACCGAACGCGTGAGCTGTTGGGTCGACCACTGCGCGAACGGGTGGGTGCCGGCACAGAACAGATCCACGCCGAGCTCGTCGGCGGCCCGGCGCACGGTATCCATGGTGACGGACAGGTCCTGCACTGCCGCCCCGACGGTTTCGTGCACCCCGGTGACCAATTCCACGGTGTTGCGCAGCAGTTCCTTGGTCACCTGCGGGGTGCCGTCGTGGGCGCGGAGTTCACCGACGGCGTCGAAGACGGCGGCCGCGGTATTGGACAGGTCACGGCTCGCCTTGTCGACGAGCGCTATCTCCCATTCGATCCCGATGGTCGGCCGGGGTGAGCCACGGAAAGGTACCGGGTCGATCCGTGCCCCACCCATACACGCCTCCGTCGCGGGTCGACAGCTACCCGATGACGCCGCAGCCGACGCGGCCACCCGCGTCACCGGTGCTCATCGTCTGCTCGTCCGGGCCGGTGCCACCCGCGCGGGAGTAGCGGTCCGGGATATTGGCGAAGTTGTCCGAGCCGGCATGGATGATGATGGCCTTGCCCTGGATATCGGACATGGTGACCGTATCGGTGGTGGTCACCAGGTAGCCGTGGCCGTCCTCGCGCACCTGCAGCGAGGTCAGATCACCGCTGGCGGGATGCCCGGTGGCACCGCCGACCTGGAGATGCCCGCCTGCGGACAGGAAGTCGCCGGGCGCGCCACCGGCGGGCGGCGCGGAATTGGGCTCACATTTGCCTTCCTGGTGGATATGCACCCCGTGGAAGCCCGGCGTCAGACCGGTGGCGTCGACCGTGACGCGCAGATGGTTGCCCTCGTCGGTGAAGTTCGCGGTACCGATGTTCGCGCCGCTCGGCGACTTCAGTTCGACCTCCGTACCGGAACCGGCCGGGGTGTCCTGCTCCTCGGCTTGCTCACCGTGCGCGCTTTCACCGGCGGGGGCGGGCGAGGAGGTGAAGACCGGCGGAGTCGTTCCCGTCACGTCGCTGGATTCCTGGCTGTTCGTGCAGGCAACGAGGCCGAAAGCCGCGACAGCCAGCACCGGGGTCACGCTCCGCCAAGACGGGCGACGAGATGTGGACGGTGCCATCAGGGAACTCCTTTACGAGTACCGAGTTTACGGGTAGAGCGTTTCGACAACGATCATTCGACGCAGATGATGATGCCACGCCCGCCGCATCCACCCGGGACGCCCCCGACCTCCGGCCGTCCGGGTAACCGGCCGGTGACCACCACGACCCCCCCCCCCCGATCGCCCACACCCGCCGGCATGTACAAGTCCACCTTCCAGTATGTGTTCGACGCCGAGTTCAAGACCCAGTTCGACGCGGCCGGCCTCACCTACGAGCACCGGCTGATCGACGATATGGTCGCCTCCTCCAGGCGTCGTTTGGCGGGCAGTTCCCGCAGCATATGCGCGACATCGGCGGCGCGCCGGCCTTCGTACTGTTCGTGGAATGTGCTGACGTCCTGGCCGGGACGGTCGATCTCGTACGGCGTCAGGCCCTCGTCCC
>NZ_JARWNW010000002.1 GCF_029868325.1 Nocardia carnea | reverse complement strand
GGGGCGGGCGCGGCGCGCTGTCTGGGGGCGGCGCGGCGGGGTTCTTAAAAAGCCCCCCCGTTTTCTAGCGGCGTTGGCCCCCCCCGCCCCCCGTCGCGTCACCCCCCCCGGCCCCCCCGCGGGGGGGGGGGGGGGGGGGGGGGCCCCACCCCCCCCTTATCCCGGGGCCGCGGGGGGGGTGCCCCCCCCCCACCGCCATCTCCGGGATCAGGGTCACCCCGAGCCCGCCCGCCACGCACTGCACCACCGTCGACAGCGATGCCGCCCGGGTATCCCCCGCCGCGCCCGGGCGGATCTCCGCGGAACGGCACAGTTCCAGAGTCTGGGCGCGCAGGCAGTGTCCCTCGTCGAGGAGCAGGATCGGCAGGGCGTCCAGTGCCGCCGGGGCCAGGTCGGTGCGACCCGCCAGCTCGTGCCCCGCGGGCACCACCACGACGAAGTCCTCCGTGTACAGCGGTATCTCCACCACACCGGGGACATCGGCGGGCAGAGCGAGCACCGCGACGTCCAGGCTGCCGGCGCGCAGCTCGTCGAGGAGGCGGGCCGTTCTGTCCTCGACGATCCGTGGCGTCAGCGCGGGCAGCCGGCGGCGCAGGGTCGGCAGCAATGCGGGCAGGAGATACGGTGCGACGGTCGGAATGATGCCCATCCGCAGGACACCGCCGAGCGTATCGCCGTTCGCGGCGGACAGGAATCGGTCGGCCGCGTCCAGTGTGGCGATGGCTTGCGGGAGTAGTCGCCGGCCGGCCTCGGTCACCAGCACGCGGCGGGTGCTGCGCTCGATCAGCTGCAGTCCGAGCCCGTTTTCCAGCGCGGCCAGGGCCTGCGAAAGCGTGGGTTGGCTCACATCGAGACTCGTGGCGGCCGCACCGAAATGGCGATGTTCGGCGACGGCGACGAAGGCACGCAGCTGCGAGAGGGTTGGCTGATAAAACTGATCGGACATCCCTATCAGTGTAGTGCGACCTATCACTTTTGCCTTTTGCGGGTTGCTTGGCAAGATCGACGCAGAATGCTCACCCCGCCGGCGAGATCCGCCGGCCACTCGATACGACAAGGA
Source organism: Nocardia carnea (assembly GCF_029868325.1). Classification (GTDB taxonomy): domain Bacteria; phylum Actinomycetota; class Actinomycetes; order Mycobacteriales; family Mycobacteriaceae; genus Nocardia; species Nocardia carnea_C. The sequence goes on along the minus strand of NZ_JARWNW010000002.1, from coordinate 1,330 downwards.
GTTCCACCATGCCCCTGTTGACCATCGGCGACCAGTTCCCCGCCTACGACCTCACCGCGGTGATCGGCGGTGACCTGTCGAAGGTCAACGCCCAGCAGCCCGACGACTATTTCACCCGCGTCACCAGCAACGATCACGAGGGCAAGTGGCGGATCATCTTCTTCTGGCCGAAGGATTTCACCTTCGTCTGCCCCACCGAGATCGCCGCCTTCGGCAAGCTGAACGACGAGTTCGCCGATCGCGACGCCCAGGTGCTCGGCGCCTCGGTGGACAACGAATTCGTGCACTTCCAGTGGCGGGCCCAGCACGAGGATCTGAAGACCCTGCCGTTCCCGATGCTGTCGGATCTCAAGCGTGAACTCGCCGCCGCGACCGGCGTTCTCAATGCCGACGGTGTGGCCGACCGCGCCACCTTCATCGTCGACCCGAACAACGAGATCCAGTTCGTCTCGGTGACCGCCGGTTCCGTGGGCCGCAATGTCGACGAGGTGCTGCGGGTGCTGGACGCGCTGCAGTCCGACGAACTGTGCGCGTGCAACTGGAAGAAGGGCGATCCCACCATCGACGCCGGCGAACTGCTGTCGGCGAGCGTCTGAGAGATGAGGTAACGCAGTGAGCATCGACACTCTGAAGAACTCGCTTCCCGAGTACGCCAAGGATCTGAAGCTCAACCTCTCCTCGCTGGCACGCACCACCGTGCTCAACGAGCAGCAGCTGTGGGGCACCCTGCTGGCCACCGCGGCAGCCACCCGTTCGGCCACCACGCTGCGTGAGATCGCGGAGGAAGCGGCCGACACCCTGTCCGCGGAGGCGTACAACGCAGCTCTGGGCGCCGCCTCGATCATGGGTATGAACAATGTGTTCTACCGGGGTAAGGGCTTCCTGGACGGGAAGTACGACGATCTGCGGGCCGGGCTGCGCATGCAGATCATCGGTTCGCCGGGCGTGGACAAGAACGATTTCGAACTCTGGTCGTTCGCGGTGTCCTCGATCAACGGCTGCCAGCACTGCCTGGAGGCCCATGAGCACACCCTGCGCGAGGCCGGTGTCTCGCGCGAGGTGATCTTCGAGGCCCTGCGCGCGGCGGCCATCGTGGCCGGTGTAGGCCAGGCCGTGCAGACGAACGAGGCGCTGGCCGGCGCCGCCGTCTGATCTGCCGCCCCGACGGGTTTCGTTCACCAACCCTGTGGGGGCGCCGGGGTGGGGGGGCCCCCACGGGGGTTGGGGGTACACCACAGCGCGCGGAATACGGGTCCGGCCCCAGAACACCCAGCCGCGCCCCCCCAGCGACACCCAACAGTTGACGCACCGGGGTCGTGAACTTAGGGTT
>NZ_JARWNW010000001.1 GCF_029868325.1 Nocardia carnea | reverse complement strand
TTTGGTGGCGGCGCGCCTGGCCGGCCGCCGCGCCCCCCCCCGCGGCGGGGGCGGGCCCCCGGGGGGCGGGGGGGGGGGGCCCCCCCCCCCCCCCCCGCGGGGGGGGGGGGCCCCTGGGCCCCCCCCCGGCCCCATGGTAATTCGACCGATGACGTAGTATCATGCCGCCGATTTTGCTCGTTCGGATGCTTCGGCCAGGAACTCCAGGCTCAACGGGTTGTACTCGTCGGCATGTTCGTGCTGCGGCCAATGCCCGCATGCGGGATACAGCTGCAACCGGGCACCCGGGATATCGGCGGCCAGCTTCTCGGCCTCCGGGACATCCCCGAAGGGGTTTTCGTGGCCCCATACCACCAGCGTCGGCGCATTGATCCGCGCCAGCCGGTCCGGCCGCAGCAGATTACGCTGCCGGATCTCCATATTCTGCAGCGACAGCAGATTGCCGATATTGGCGACGAAATCCGGCTCGTGGTAGATCCGGTGCCGGACCTGCACGAGCTCCTCGGTGGCGTCGGCGGCATCGTGCATGAGCAACCGCAACCGGGCGCGGGTCAATTCGATATCGTCGCTGTGCACCGCTTTGGTCGTGGAGGTACGGATGCGTTCCATGATCTCCGGGTTCGCCACAGTGCCACCCGCCGCGAGCAGTTGTAGCGAGAGCACCCGGTCGGGGTGATCACTGGCCAGATACGCCGCGACCCAGCCACCGAGCGATTCGCCGACCAGATGTGCCTTCTCGAGACCCACCGCGTCGAGGTAATCGAGCAGGTGCTGCACATAGCGCGGAATCTCGTACGGGTAATCGGGCTTGCCCGTATAACCGTGACCGAGCATATCGATCGCGTGGCATTCGTACCGAGCGGCGTGCGGAACGATATTGCGGGCGAACGCTTCGAGATGCCCGCTGGTGCCGTGCAGGAATACCACCGCTTCGGCCCCGCTTCCCGCCTGCAACGCGCGGGTGGGAATACCGGCAGCGTCAACGGTTTTCAGCGCGAAATCCACGCCGGTCAGTTCGTTCCAGATGGTCATGTCGAATCCTTGTCGGTAAGTGATGAGTATCGGGGCCCGATTCGGTGCTTGTCACCGGGCGGCGGGCTGCCGCGTGGGATCCAGTACGGTGACGCCCATTCCGGTGAGCCATTCCGGGACGGCTTCGTACGCCAGCCGCTCCCCGGGGATGTAGTCCAGCATCGCGGCCATCATCAGCCAGGTCCGCAATTCCTGTGCCCCGTTGCCTGCCGTTTCCTCGAGGTCCGCAGTGCTGTACCCGGCGAGTTCGGCGGCCTTGCCGAGGCTGAACAGTTCGAGGACCCGGTTGTCGAACTCCGGGGAGATCGCGGCTTCGGCCGCGCGGATTATCTGTCGCCGCCGTACGTCGTAATCGGCCCAGTTCTCCCGGCCGTCGAGCCATGCGCGCACCATGAAGTCCTCGTCGTCACCGTGCGGGTCCCGCCAGTCCGGCCAGGGCAGCCGGTGCGAAAGCCCACCGGAGGCGATCACCACGACGCGGCTGTCCGCCGGATAGGCGGCCACCGCCTCCCGCAGTGCGACCGCGAATTCGGCACATCGTTCGAAAGTCGGTAGTGGCGGCGCGAATACATTCACCACCAGCGGCACGATCGGGACATCCAGGCCGGCGAGCAGGTACTGGATGGCGTGCGACTGGCCATGATCGATCTGCAGGCGCGCCGAGAACGCCGGATCGAAACGGCCGCCCTCGACGAGGGAATCGGCCAGATGCCGGGCCATCCCGATATCGACCTGCTGCGGCCCCTTCGGAGTACCCGACTCACCGCTGGCGATACATTCGCCGACACCCAGCGTGAACGGCGGGATGAGATCGAGCCAGAAACCGCGGAAATGGTTGGATCCCAGCAGGATCACCACATCCGGGCGGGCGGCGGCGATCCGCTCCCGGGCCGCGTACAGTCCGTCGCGGAAACGTTGCGCTTCGGCCTTGTGGGTCGTCTGCTCCCAGTGGGTGTTCATCAGCGTGCTGTGTGACGCGCCCACCCCCAGCACAATATTCGCCATCAGTCGATACCTACTTCCTCGAGGGTCCGGGGGGGGGGGGGGGGGGACGGGCCCCCCCCCGCACAGCCAGGGGGAGAGTAGTGGGCCGCCCCGCCGCGACCGCCGCCGGTGGCCGCCCGGGGTTTCGTTACGCTGGTTGTCGCAATGACCAGGACTGCCGTCACTCACCGGGAGCTTCGTACCCGGTTGGCCTCACTCACCC